>NZ_CP177163.1:1272857-1591071 GCF_046736075.1 Stenotrophomonas sp. LGBM10 | reverse complement strand
TGAAGAACGAGTCCGAGGCGGTCGAATCGGTGTTCATGGTGCAGGGCTTCAGCTTCGCCGGCATGGGCCAGAACGCGGGCATGGCCTTCATCAAGCTCAAGGACTGGAAGGACCGGAATGCCGACCAGGGCGTCGGCCCGATCACCGGCCGCGCGATGGGCGCGCTGGGCCAGATCAAGGACGCCTTCATCTTCGCCTTCCCGCCGCCGGCGATGCCGGAGCTGGGCATCGGCTCGGGCTACACCTTCTTCCTGAAGGACAACAGCGGCCAGGGCCACGAGGCCCTGCTCAACGCGCGCAACCAGCTGCTGGGCGGTGCCGGTCAGAGCAAGCTGCTGGCCAACGTGCGCCCGAACGGCCAGGAAGACACCCCGCAGCTGCGCATCGACGTGGACGTGGAGAAGGCCAACGCGCTGGGCCTGTCGGTGGCCTCGATCAACAACACGCTGGCCACCGCGTGGGGCAGCAGCTACATCGATGACTTCATCGACCGCGGCCGGGTCAAGCGCGTGTACGTGCAGTCCGATGCGGATTTCCGCATGAACCCGGACGATTTCAACGTCTGGTCGGTGAAGAACACCAAGGGCGAGATGGTGCCGTTCAGCGCCTTCGCCACCAAGCGCTGGGACTACGGTTCGCCGCGCCTGGAACGCTACAACGGCGTGTCCGCGATGGAAATCCAGGGCGAGCCCGCCCCGGGCGTGGCCTCGGGCGATGCAATGGCCGAGATCGAACGCATCGCCAAGGACCTGCCGCCGGGCTTCGAGATCGAGTGGACCGCGCTGTCCTACCAGGAACGCCAGGCCGGTTCGCAGACGCCGCTGCTGTACACGCTGTCGCTGCTGATCGTGTTCCTGTGCCTGGCCGCGCTGTATGAAAGCTGGAGCGTGCCGACCTCGGTGCTGCTGGTGGCGCCGCTGGGCATCCTCGGTGCAGTGCTGGCCAACACCATGCGCGGCATGGAGCGCGACATCTACTTCCAGGTCGCGATGCTGACCACGGTGGGCCTGACCAGCAAGAACGCGATCCTGATCGTGGAGTTCGCCAAGGAAAACCTGGAGAAGGGCGTCGGACTGATCGAGGCCACCATGCATGCCGTGCGCGACCGTCTGCGCCCGATCATCATGACCTCGCTGGCCTTCGGCCTGGGCGTGCTGCCGCTGGCGATCGCCTCCGGTGCAGGTTCCGGCGCGCAGCGCGCGATCGGTACCGGCGTGCTCGGCGGCATGGTGGTGGGCACCCTGCTGGGCGTGTTCTTCATCCCGCTGTTCTTCGTGGTGGTGCAGCGCGTGTTCAACCGCAAGGCGCGCACGACCGGCGATGCCTGATGCGCATGGATGCCGGCCGCTGGCCGGCATCCACGCGGTGCTCGATCCATGCTCTGCTTGGCGCCGGCCAGCGGCCGGCACTACCCAGGAAATCGTTATGAAACACGCTTCTTTGATTCTCTCCGTCGCAGTTGCGCTTTCGCTTGCCAGCTGTGCCACCCTCGAGCCGCGCAGAACCGAGGTCGCCCCGGCGATCCCGGCGCAGTGGCCGACCACCGCGTCGACCGCATCGGCGGTCGACGTTGCCGACATCGGCTGGCGCGACTTCTTCGTCGACCCTCGCCTGCAGGCGGTGATCGGCCAGTCGCTGGACAACAACCGCGACCTGCGCGTGGCCGTGCTCAACGTCGAGCGCGCCCGCGCCCAGTACCGCATCCAGCGCGCCGACCGCGTGCCGGCGATTGCCGCCCAGGGCCAGATGACCCGCAGCGGCGGCGACGCACCGGTGACCGAGCAGTTCAGCGCCAACCTGGGCGTCGTCGAGTTCGAGCTGGATCTGTTCGGCCGCGTGCGCAGCCTCAGCCAGGCGGCCCTGCAGCAGTACTTCGCCGAGGCGGCCAATCGCCGCAGCGCGCAGTTGTCGCTGGTGGCCGAGGTGGCCAACGCCTGGCTCACCCTCGGTGCCGATGCCGAGCAGCTGCGCATCGCGCAGGCCACGCTGGCCACCTATGAGGATTCGCTGCGCCTGACCGAGGCGCGGCACCGTCTGGGCGGCGCTTCGGCGCTGGAACTGAGCCAGACCCGCACGCTGGTGGAAACCGCCCGCACCGATGTCGCCCGCTTCGGCGGGCAGGTTGCGCAGGACCGCAATGCGCTGGTCCTGCTCGCCGGTGGCCCGATCGACGACGCCCTGCTGCCGCAGGGTGAAATCACCGATGTCGCGGCGGTGCAGCCGCTGCCGGCCGGCGTGCCGGGGGATGTGCTGCTGCGGCGCCCGGACGTGATGGCCGCCGAGCACACGCTGATGTCGGCCAATGCCAACATCGGCGCGGCGCGTGCGGCGTTCTTCCCGTCGATCAGCCTGACCGGCAGCGTTGGTTCGGCCTCCTCGGAACTGTCCGGCCTGTTCGACAGTGGCACGCGCGTGTGGAGCTTCATTCCCAAGCTCAACCTGCCGATCTTCCAGGGCGGCAAGCTGCGCGCCAACCTGGGCATGGCCACCGCCGATCGCGATATCGCGCTGGCACAGTACGAAAAGGCCATCCAGTCCGGCTTCCGCGAAGCGGCCGATGGGCTGGCGTTGAACCGCAGCCTGGCCGAGCAGCTGCAGTCGCAGCAGGCGCTGGTGGCGGCGGCCGAGCAGGCGCAGCAGTTGTCGCAGGCCCGCTACGATGCCGGGCTGGACAGCTTCCTGACCTTGCTCGATGCGCGCCGTACCGCGTACAGCGCGCGTCAGTCGCTGGTCAGCACGCAGCTGGCGCAGCAGTCCAACCAGGTGGCGTTGTACAAGGTGCTCGGCGGCGGCTGGCACGAGCGCGGCTGACCCGCCGGCACGACGGGGCGGTCACACCGCCTCGTCATCCGGGCGCGCGTGATTGCATGACGCGCGCACCCGCTCCAGCGCATCGCCGGCGTCGCGTGCCATGCGCTCATACTCGCGGCGGATTTCCTCCAGCCGTTCCTCGTCGAGTTCTTCCAGGTCCAGCAGCTCGTTGTTGGCCTCGGCGGTGGCGCGGATCAGCTCATCGAGCTTGATCTGGATCGCGGCGGTGTCCGCGTTCTGGCTGTGCTGGATCAGGAACACCATCAGGAAGGTGATGATGGTGGTGCCGGTGTTGATCACCAGCTGCCAGGTATCGTTGAACTTGAAGATCGGGCCGCTGGCGCCCCAGATCACGACGATGGCCAGCGCGCCGAGGAACGTCCACGGCGTTCCGGCGGCATAGGACGCCTTTTTGGCGACCAGGTTGAACACACGGCGGAGTTTCATGCGGCACGGCAGGGTGGTTGCGGTGCCTCATCATGGGCAGGCGCGCCGTGCACACGGCGTGCAGCGCGCGGCGTGGATCAGGCGCGTGCGCCCAGGCGCGGACGCGCGGACAGATCCTGGCGACCGGCGCGGTAGACATGCTCCCAGCATTGTTCGACGAAATCGCGGGCCTGCTCCTCGCTCAGGCGGGGCATGATCTGCAGGGCGTAGTGGGTCTGGAAGGATTCGTCGCGCTGCTCGTCGCTGGCACGCGGCTGGGTGATCAGCGAGTCGCAGGCGAACTTGATCCACGGCACGTAGTGTCCGAACGAACCGGCGCCGAGCGTGCCGTCGGCGTGGCGCTGACGCCAGTGGCCGACTTCGGCGTCAACGTCGATCACGGCGGGGATGGAAAGCGAGGCGGAAGACATGGTTGCGTCGATATGGAAGGAGGGAGTCCAGCAAGAGTGCGTAATGCGTGGTGCATGCGACGTCATGGCGATGTCGAGCCGGCGTGGCGGCCATCGCTGAAAGATTCAGGCGACACGCTGCCGAGGAGCTGTGCATGGGTGACCACGCCCAGCCGTTCGGCCAACGTGGCCAGCTGGTTGCACACATCGATGCAGCGCTTGGGGTGGGAAAGCATCAGCTCGTTCTGGATGGCCTGGTAGGCGCTCCAGAAGGGCGCGGAGTTGCGGTACTTGGTATAGGACACCTGCAGCTGTTCCCAGGCGAGAATCATGCTGGGTTCGACAGCGGCGGTGCGGCGTATTCGGGCGTTCATGGCGTCTCCTCGACGATGCAGCCCCCTGTGCATCCACCATAGGCGGTCATCGCTGCCCATTTGTTACCGCAGCGTGTGCAGCAGGTGCGACCGATGTGCGCAGCGCGTCCCTCATGCCACGCAGACGCTGCTGGCACAGCGTGTTCACTTCGCCGCCCGCACCTGAAGCGTTCAGAACGCGGATCCGCACCACGGCCGTTGCGTGGCCACGGCGCGCGCCCGGAGCAGGCGGCGCGCCGTGAACGCGACGGCTTACTCGCCGATGTCTTCGTTCCAGACCTCGGGGTGGGCCGAGATGAAACCACCCAGCAGGTCGATGCAGGCCTGGCTCTGCATGTCGATCACCGTCACGCCGTTCTCGCGCAGCCACTCGATGCCGCCCTGGAACGTCACCGATTCGCCGACCACCACCGTGCCGATGTTGAACTGGCGGACCAGCCCGCTGCAGTACCAGCAGGGGGCCAGCGTGGTCACCATGATGGTGTCCTGGTAGCGGCGCTGGCGGCCGGCCTTGCGGAACGCGTCGGTTTCGCCGTGCACCGAGGGGTCGCCTTCCTGCACCCGTCGGTTGTGGCCGCAGCCGAGCAGGCGGCCGTCGTTGTGGTACAGGGCCGCGCCGATCGGGATGCCGCCCTCGGCCAGGCCCTGGCGGGCTTCGGCGATGGCGGTTTCGAGCAGGGCAGCGTAATCGGGCGTGGTGATCATGGTCGGTCCGGTAAACAGGAGCGGCCATGATAGGCGGTGGGTGCCGCAGCGTCGCCAGCGGTGCGATAATCGGGGCCATGAGCGAATCCCCCTACAAGACTGGCACCACCCATTTCGGCTTCCGCGATGTCGCCGCCAAGGACAAGCAGAAGCTGGTGGGCGAAGTGTTCACCTCGGTCGCGCGCAGCTACGACCTGATGAACGACCTGATGAGCCTGGGCATCCACAGGGCGTGGAAGCGCTACTACGTGGCCACCGCGCAGGTGAAGCCGGGCGACCGCGTGCTCGATCTGGCCGGCGGCACCGGCGACATCGCCGCGCTGATCAAGGAACGCGTGGGCGAGGACGGCGAAGTGGTGCTCGGCGACATCAACGCGGGCATGCTCTCGGTGGGCCGCGACCGGCTGACCAACCGCGGTCTGGTCTCGGGCCTGCAGTACGTCCAGTGCAACGCCGAGGCCCTGCCGTTCCCGGATGCCAGCTTCGACCTGGTGACCATCGCCTTCGGCCTGCGCAACGTGACCGACAAGGATGCCGGCCTGCGCGAGATGTACCGGGTGCTCAAGGTGGGCGGCCAGGCGCGCGTGCTGGAGTTCTCCGAAGTCACCGCGGACTGGTTCAAGCCGATCTACGACTTCCACTCGTTCAAGATCCTGCCCAAGCTGGGCCAGCTGTTCGCACGCGACGGCGACAGCTACCAGTACCTCGCCGAGAGCATCCGCAAGCACCCGCCGCAGGAGCAGCTCAAGACCATGATGGGCGAGGCGGGCTTCGCGCGCTGCCACTACAAGAACCTGACCGGCGGCATCGTCTCGATCCACTCCGGCTATAAGGTGTGAAATCCGGTGCCCGTTCCCGCTGAGGGAGCGCGGCACCAGTGCGGGCAGGCCGGCGGAGAGGGCCTGCCATGCATCGTTACGCGGCCCCGTGGGCCGCGATGCCCCATGCGGGCCGCTCAGGGCCGCCACGAGGCCGCCTGCGCGCGGTTGCCCTGTGCGCGCGACTGAATAGGGCAGGTGGGGGGTAAACTGGTGGTTTCACCCTGATCGGTCCCGTACATGCGATCTCCGTTCCTGCTGATTCCCCTGGCCGTCGCGCTTGCCGCCGGCTGTTCCAAAGAGCCTGCCGCGCCCACCGCCGACCCTGCCGCCCAGACGCCGAGCGCCACTGCAGTGAAAGCCGACAACCGCAGCCACGACGAAAGCTCCTATGCCGAGCCGGACAAGGTCGTCATCAAGGACCTGGCGCTGGATCTGAAGCTGGATTTCGACAGCAAGCAGATTGGCGGCACCGCCACCTACACCCTGGAGTGGAAGGACAAGGCGGCCAAGCAGCTGGTGCTGGACACCCGCGAGCTGACCGTGGAGAAGGTCGAGGCGCTGGGCGCCGACGGCAAGGCCTCGCCGCTGGCGTTCGTGCTGGCCCCGGCCGACAAGGTGTTTGGCAGCAAGCTGAGCATCGAGGCGCCGGAACAGCCGGCCAAGGTGCAGATCACCTACCACACCGCGCCGACCGCCTCGGGCCTGCAGTGGCTGGAGCCGTCGATGACCGAGGGCAAGCAGCTGCCCTTCATGTTCAGCCAGTCGCAGGCCATCCACGCGCGTTCGTGGGTGCCGCTGCAGGACACCCCCAGCGTGCGTTTCACCTACAGCGCGCACGTGGTCTCGCGTCCGGACGTGATGGTGCTGATGAGCGCCGACAACGACCCCAAGGCCGCGCGTGACGGTGATTACACCTTCAAGATGCCGCAGCCGATCCCGTCCTACCTGCTGGCCATCGCCGCCGGTGACCTGGTGTTCGAGCCGATTTCCGGCCGCTCCGGCGTCTGGGCCGAACCGACCATGGTCGGCAAGGCGGTCAAGGAGTTCGAGGACACCGAGAAGATGATCGGTGCCGCCGAGAAGCTGTATGGCGAATACCGCTGGGGCCGCTACGACATGCTCGTGCTGCCGCCGTCGTTCCCGTTCGGCGGCATGGAAAACCCGCGCCTGACCTTCGCCACCCCGACCGTGATCGTGGGCGACAAGTCGCTGGTGTCGCTGGTGGCCCATGAGCTGGCGCACAGCTGGTCCGGCAACTTGGTGACCAACGCCAGCTGGAAGGACATCTGGCTCAACGAAGGCTTCACCACCTACGTGCAGGGCCGCATCACCGAAGCGCTGTATGGCCAGGAAATGGCTGAAATGGAGCGCGAGATCGACCAGAACGACCTGCTGGCCGAGGTCAAGGACATGAGCCCGGCCGACCAGGCGCTGGCCCTGCCGCCGCTGACCGAACGCGACCCGGACGAAGCGCTGAGCAACGTTGCCTACGTCAAGGGCTCGTGGTTCCTGCAGTTCCTGGAGCAGCGTTTCGGCCGCGAGACCTTCGATCCGTTCCTGCGTGGCTGGTTCGATGACCATGCCTTCCAGAGCGCGAACACCGACCAGTTCGTTGCGTACCTGAAGAAGAACCTGCTGCCGAAGAAGCCGGGCGCCGTCACCGACGCCGAGCTGAAGGCGTGGCTGGACGAGCCGGGCATCCCGTCGTTCGCGACCAAGGCGCGCTCGCGCAACTTCTCCATCGTCGATACCGCGCGCATCGCGTGGGATGGCAGCGGCAACCTGCCGACCCAGCAGATCACCGGCGAGTGGGGCACCCAGGAGTGGGTCCACTTCATCGATGGCCTGGGCAAGACCCTGCCGGTTGAAAAGCTGGCCGCGCTGGACAAGGCCTACCACTTCACCGGCACCGCCAATGGCGAAATCGCCATGCGCTGGTACCCGCTGGCGATCCGCAGTGGGTATGCCGAGGCCAACGAGGACGCCGCGGCATTCATCGAGCGCGTCGGCCGTCGCAAGCTGATCCTGCCGATCTATGCCGAACTGGTGAAGACCCCCGAAGGCCTGGTGCTGGCCAAGGCCGCCTTCGAGAAGGCCAAGCCGGGCTACCACCCGATCACCACCGCCTCGGTGCAGGACATGCTGGACAAGGCAAGCAAGTAGTGCCGGCCGCTGGCCGGCACCCCCGGCCAGCCAACACCGCGCGATGCAGTGCCTGAAAACGGCGGGGAAACCCGCCGTTTTCTTTTGTGGCGCGGCAACCTCGGTAAACTCGGGGAAAACTCCCGAACCGGACGTCTGCAATGAAACGACTGATCCTCATCGCGGCCTGCACGCTGGCCCTGGCCGCCTGCAGCAATCCCGAGGAAGAGCGCAAGGCACAGGAGGCTGCCGCTGCCGCTGCCAAGGCGCAGCAGGAGGCGAAGGCCGAAGGCGTGGCCAAGCAGTACGACATGGCGGTGGCCGCCCAGGACTGGGAGCGTGCGCGCATCCACGGCGGGTCGCTGCTGGACCAGTACAAGGACACCGACGTGGCGGCACGGATCGAGCCGGGCTACGCCGAGGTGAAGGTCAAGGCCGAGGCCGCGCGCGACCTGCGCCGCATGCAGGCCCTGTGGCAGTACAACCAGATTCCGGTGGGCAAGGGCACGCAGTTCTCGGCGCAGATCTACAGCAAGGAGCGCGTGGACGTGGACGGCAGCGGTGCCAAGACGGTGCAGCTGGTGTTCCGCGACCACCCCCAGTGGGAACGGCACGCCTACCTGGTGCTGCAGGCGGGCGACTTCCGCTGCCCGCAGTGCAAGGTGCAGGTCAGCGTGGATGGCGGCAAGCCGATCGCGATGGCCGCCTGGCGGCCGCAGACCGACGAGGCGATCGCGCTGTTCATCACCGACCAGAAGGCGCTGTGGAAGCTGGCGCGCAAGGCCAAGGTGATCAGCATCGAATTCCCGGTCAAGGCCGGCGGCACCCGTACGGCGGTGTTCGAGACCGGTGGGGTGGATACCACCCGCATGCCGAAGTGGTGGGAGTGACCGTGGCCGATGCCGCGCGGCCGTCAGCGGCACCGCTGTCGGCGATCCGCCACTGGGTGTTCGACATGGACGGCACCCTGACCGTGGCGGTGCATGACTTCGACCAGATCAAGCGCGCGCTGGGCATTCCGGTGGAGGAGGACATCCTGGCCCACCTGGCTGGGCTGTCGGCCGAGGCGGCCACGGCCAAGCACGCCTGGCTGCTGGAACACGAGCGCACGCTGGCGGAGGCCGCGCAGCCGGCTCCGGGCGCCGTGGCGCTGGTACGCGCGCTGCAGGCGCAGGGCTGCCGGCTGGGCATCCTGACCCGCAATGCGCGCACGCTGGCCGAGGTGACGCTGCAGGCGATCGGGCTGGGCGATGTGTTCGGCGCGGACGACATCATCGGCCGCGACGAAGCCGAGCCGAAGCCGTCGCCGGCCGGGCTGCTGCACTTCGTGCGGCGCTGGCAGGTGGACCCCGCGCAGGTGGTGATGGTGGGCGACTACCGCTTCGACCTGGAATGCGGGCGCGCGGCGGGCACCCGCACCCTGCTGGTCAACGCCCCGGACAACCCGTGGCCTGGCCTGGCCTGCTGGCACCTGGCCGACTGCCGCCAGGTACTGGAGACCTGGCAACACCCGTAGCGCCGGGTTCTACCCGGCTGCCGTCATGCGTTCAGCGCGTAACCGAACTGCTGCTTGAACTGTTCGTTGAACTCATCGAAGGTGAAGCGCTGGTTCTGGGTGCCGGGGTGTTCGACCTTCAGCGCGCCCATCAGGTTGCCCATGCGGCCGATCGTCAGCCAGTCGTAGCCCTTCTCGATGCCGTAGATCAGGCCGGCGCGGAACGCGTCGCCACAGCCGGTCGGGTCGACCACGCGGCGCTCGTGCGCCGGCGGGATGTCGTAGGTCTTTTCCGGGGTGTGGATGACCGCACCCTTCGGGCCGCGGGTGGTGATGTAGGCCTTGACCCGGCTCACGATCTGCTTTTCGTCCCAGCCGGTGCGCTCCTGCAGCAGGTTGGACTCGTAGTCGTTGACCACCACGTAGTCGGCCTGCTCGATGAAGGTGCGCAGTTCCGGGCCGTTGAACAGCGGCATGGCCTGGCCGGGGTCGAAGATGAACGGGACGCCACCGTCGAAGAATTCCTGCGAGTTCTGGATCATGCCTTCGCGGCCGTCCGGGCCGACCAGGCCCAGGGTCACGCCCGGCACGTCCTTCACGTGGTTCTCGTAGGACCGCATCATCGCGCCCGGGTGGAAGGCGGTGATCTGGTTGTTGTCGTGGTCGGTGGTGATGAACGCCTGCGGGGTGAACAGTTCGTCGATCACCTTGACCCGGCTCAGGTCGATGCCCAGGCCCTGGAAGTACTCGCGGTACGGCCCGAAGTCCGAGCCCACGGTGCCCATCGGGATCGGCTCGCCGCCCAGCAGGTGCAGGTTGTAGGCGATGTTGCCGGCGCAGCCGCCGAACTCGCGGCGCATGCGCGGGACCAGGAACGACACGTTCAGAATGTGGACCTTGTCCGGCAGGATGTGATTCTTGAACTGGTCCGGGAACACCATGATGGTGTCGAAGGCAAGAGAACCACAGATCAAAGCGGACATCGATTAAGGCCTATGCGGAGAGGGTGTTGAGGCCCGTCGGGCGGGCAACGAAACGGCGCCCTCGGGCGCCCTGCGGCGCAAAGGTTAACGGGTGAGACGCCACAGGGCCAGAACCTGGGCTGTCCGGATTGGGCTGAATGGCCGTGAAGGCTGGCTTTGCACCAGATTTGTCCTTGCTCGCGCACAGGGGGATTGCTAGGCTTGTCTGCCTCGAATTCTGCCCATTTTTTCGCCATCCCGCGTTGGGCGCGACACCCCTCAGGATCAACTCCCAGATGTTCAAGAAACTGCGTGGCATGTTCTCCAATGACCTGTCCATCGACCTGGGCACGGCCAACACCCTCATTTTCGTGCGTGGGCAGGGGATCGTGCTGAATGAGCCGTCGGTCGTGGCCGTGCGCCAGGACCGCGCCATCGGTGGCACCCGTTCGGTCGCCGCGGTCGGCGCCGAGGCCAAGCAGATGCTGGGCCGTACCCCGGGCCATATCACCACCATCCGCCCGATGAAGGACGGCGTCATCGCCGACTTCACCTACACCGAGGCGATGCTCAAGCACTTCATCAAGAAGGTGCACAAGTCGCGCTTCCTGCGCCCGAGCCCGCGCGTGCTGGTGTGCGTGCCGGCCGGCTCGACCCAGGTCGAGCGCCGCGCGATCAAGGAATCGGCCGAAGAGGCCGGTGCGCGCGACGTGTTCCTGATCGAGGAACCGATGGCCGCTGCGATCGGCGCCGGCATGCCGGTGACCGAAGCGCGCGGTTCGATGGTCATCGACATCGGCGGCGGTACCACCGAAGTGGCCGTGATCTCGCTGAACGGCATCGTCTACTCGGCGTCGGTGCGCATCGGTGGCGACCGCTTCGACGAGTCGATCACCAACTACGTGCGCCGCAACCACGGCATGCTGATCGGTGAAGCCACCGCCGAGCGCATCAAGGTCGAGCTGGGCTGCGCCTACCCGCAGGCCGAAGTGATCGAGATGGAGATCTCCGGGCGCAACCTCGCCGAGGGCGTGCCGAAGATGATCAAGATCAGCTCCAACGAGGTGCTCGAAGCCCTGCACGAACCGCTGTCGGGCATCGTCAGCGCGGTCAAGCTGGCGCTGGAGCAGACCCCGCCGGAACTGTGCGCCGACGTCGCCGAGCGCGGCATCGTGCTGACCGGCGGTGGCGCGCTGCTGCGCGACCTGGACCGCCTGATCTCCGAGGAAACCGGGCTGCACGTGCAGGTGGCCGACGACCCGCTGACCTGCGTGGCCCGCGGTGGCGGTCGTGCGCTGGAACTGGTGGACATGCACGGCAGCGAGTTCTTTGCGCCGGAGTAAGCCGTACCGGACCTGTTCGACGGACGCGCCCCTGCGCGTGATGCCGGTGGCGTGCGCGCCACGCCGGGCATCGCAGCGCTGGGGCGTTGTCGCATCCCCAACACCTTTTCCAGTCGAAGCCTGTCGTGCCGCCTTATGCCGGTCCTCCCGTAGCCTCCCGCCAGGGTGATGCCAGCAGCCCGCTGCGGCTGCTTGCCTACCTGGCCCTGGCCATCGTCCTGATCGTGCTTGACGACCAGGCCGGCTGGCTCGCCCGCCTGCGCGCGCAGGCCAATGTGCTGGTGCAGCCGGTCTGGGCCCTGGCCGGGTTGCCGGGCAGGCTTGGCACCCAGGTCAAGGACAACGCGGCCAGCCACGGCCAGCTGGTGGCCGAGAACCGCGAGCTGCGCAACCAGCTGCTGATCGCCAATGCGCGCCTGACCCGCCTGCAGACCGCCGCGCTGGACAACGCCCAGCTGCGCGAACTGCTCAACGTGGCCGAGCGCAGCGGCCTGGACGTGCAGCTGGCGCCGATCCTGGACATCGACCTGGACCCGGTGCGCCAGCGCCTGGTACTGGCCGCAGGCACCCGCGACGGGGTGCACATGGGGCAGGCGGTGATCGATGCCGGCGGCCTGATGGGGCAGGTGATCGCCACGACCGGCAACAGTGCCACGGTGCTGCTGCTGACCGACCCGGACCATGCCGTACCGGTGACGGTGGCGCGCAATGGCGTGCGCCTGATCGTCTACGGGCGCGGCGACACCCTGGAACTGCGCGACATCCCGCTCAGCGCAGGGGTCGAAGTGGGCGATGAGATCGTCACCTCCGGCCTGGGCGGCCGCTTCCCGGCCGGGTTCCCGGTCGGCAGCATCACCGCGCTGCGCCCGGACGACACCCACGCCTTCCTGGTGGGCGAGCTCAAGCCCGCCGCCCAGCTCGACCGTGGCCGAGACGTTTTGCTGCTCAGGCCCGGTGCCGCCATCCACGTCCCGCCGAACCTGCAGCTCTCCGAAGCCGCCGGCGGCCCGGCGGCCCCACCGGTCGCCGGCCGCCAACCCCCGCCCACCGTCCCGGTGGTGCCGGCCGCTGGCCCGGCATCGCCGGCCATCGCACCCCGCGAAACGGGCGTACCGCCGCCGGAGGAACAGCGATGAGCCGCCTGCGCGACAAACCCTGGGTGCTGCCGGTCAGCCTGGTGCTGGCCCTGCTGCTGGGCCTGCTGCCGTTGCCGTCGCTGCTGCAGCCGCTGCGTCCGTATTGGCTGGCGCTGGTGCTGGCCTACTGGGTGATCGAAGCGCCCGACCGGGTCGGCCTGGGCATCGCCTTTGCCAGCGGCGTGGTGGCTGACCTGCTGTACGGCGGGGTGCTCGGCGAACAGTCGCTGCGCCTGGTCATGCTGACCTTCATCCTGCAGCGCTTCCGTGCACGGATCCGCTTCTTCCCGATGTCCCAGCAGATGCTGGCCATCGGCGGGCTGCTGTTCAACGACCGCATCGTCAGCGCGGTGGTGCACATCGTGGTGGGCGAACCGACCCTGCCGTGGTCGTACTGGTGGGCGCCGCTGCTGGGCATGGGGCTGTGGCCGCTGGTGTTCATGCTGCTCGACGCCGTGCGCTTCGGACGTCGCGGGCGCTGACATGAACATGCGCCGCCAGGCCAAGAACCCCCATGCCGAAGCCGAGCAGTTCCGGCGCCGTGCCGCGCTGGGTTTCCTCGGCGTGCTGGTCTGCCTGTTCGGACTGGGCGCCTGGTACTTCAAGCTGCAGGTGCTCGACCACGACATCTACGCCACGCGCTCGGAAGCCAACCGGATCAAGCCGCGCCCGGTGGTGCCCGGGCGCGGGATGATCTACGACCGCAACGGCCGGCTGCTGGCCGAGAACGTGCCGGCGTTCCGGCTCGACATCACCCCGGACAAGGTCAAGGACATGGATGCCACCCTGGCCGGGTTGGCGAAGATCCTGGACCTGAGCCCGGAAGATATCGAGACCTTCAACAAGTCGCGCAAGGCGCGTCGCAGCTTCCTTCCGGTCACGCTGAAACTGCGCGTCACCGACGAGGAAATGGCGCGCTTCGCGGTGGACCGCTGGCGGTTCCCGGGCGTGGAGCTGGAGCCCTACCTGACCCGGCGCTACCCGTACGGCGACCTGTTCGCGCACATCATCGGCTACGTCGGCCGCGTGGATGACAAGGACCTGGAGATGCTGGGCGAGGGCAACGCCGCGCTGACCCACATCGGCAAGTCCGGGCTGGAGCGCTATTACGAAGCACAGCTGCGCGGCAAGGTCGGCTACGAGCAGGTTGAAACCAACGTGCAGGGCCGTGCCATCCGCACCATCGGCCGCGTCGCCGCGCAGTCCGGCAGCGACCTGCGCCTGTCCATCGACACCGACCTGCAGCGCGCGATGGTGGCCGCCTTCGGCGACTTCGAAGGTGCGGCGGTGGCGATGGACCCGCGCACCGGTGAAGTGCTGGCGATGGTCAGCCTGCCATCCTACGACCCCAACCTGTTCGTCAACGGCATCTCCCATGCCGACTTCAAGGCCCTCAACGACAACCCCTCGCGGCCGCAGTTCAACCGCCTGGTACTGGGTGGCGTGGCACCGGGTTCGACCATCAAGCCGCTGATCGGCCTGGCCGGGCTGGACAGCGGCGTGCGCAAGCCCGAAGACAAGATCCTGTCCACCGGCATGTTCTACCTGCCGGGTACCTCGCGTGGCTGGGGCGATGCCAACCGCGGCGGGCATGGCTGGACCGACCTGCGCAAGTCGATCACCCAGTCGGTCAACACGTACTACTACCGGCTGGCGCTGGACATGGGCATCGAGCGCTTCGACCAGTACATGGGGTACTACGGCTTCGGTGCACCCACCGGTATCGACCTGACCGGCGAGATCGGCGGCATCCTGCCCTCGCCGCAGAACAAGTACAAGGCGCGCAAGGAGCGCTGGTACCCGGGCGACACGGTCAACGTCAGCATCGGCCAGGGCGACTGGAAGGTCACCCCGCTGCAGCTGGTGCATGGGGTGGGCGGCATCGGCGACGGCCAACTGCGCACGCCGCACCTGGTGATGCAGGAGCGCGATGGTTTCGACGCCGAGTGGACCGCCGTGGAAGCCGGCCCGACCAAGCCGATCAGCCCCAACGCCAGCAATCTGCAGGCGGTGCGCGAAGGCATGATGGGGACCATGCGCCCGGGCGGCAGCGGCGCGCGCGCGGCCGCCGGCGCGCCGTACACCATCGCCGGCAAGACCGGTACCGCGCAGGTGATCAGCCGCCGCGGCACTGCGGCCGTCAATCCCAAGAGCCTGCCGCTGCACCTGCGCCACCGGTCGTTGTTCGTCGGCTTCGCGCCGGCCGAAAACCCGGTGATCGCGCTGGCCATCGCGGTGGAAGGCGGCGGCTACGGCGGCTCGGCGGCCGCGCCGATCGCCCGCAAGCTGTTCGATGCCTGGCTGCTGGGCAAGATGCCCGATGGCCTGGAGCCGCTGGACAGCGAGCGCGGCACCACCGCGATCGGCATCACCGCCTTCGACGGCGGCGACCTCAACGTGCGCCAGGCCGGCGATGCCGCTGCTGCGACGCTGGAACTGCTGCCGGTGCAGGTGGGTGTGCCTGCCGCGCCCGAGCCTGCGCCGCTGCCCGCGCCGCTGCCGGGTGCACCGCCACCGCCTGCCGCCGCACCGCCCACCGCGCCGGAGCGCAGCCGATGAACGTGTTCCTGCGCTGGGCCACCGACATGGCCGTGCGGTTCTTCAGCACCCTGGACTGGGTGCTGTGCCTGGCCCTGGGCACGCTGATGCTGATCGGCCTGGCGGTGCTCAAGAGCGCCGGCGGCGATGGCCTGGTCTTCGCGCAGGGCGCGCGCTTCGTGGTCGGTCTGGCCGCGATGTGGGCGATCTCGCGGGTGCCGATCCTGCGCATCCGGTCGGCCACGCCGCTGATCTATGCCGTGTCGATGATTCCGCTGCTGGCGGTGTTCGTGCTTGGCACCGGCAAGTACGGCCGACAGTGGCTGGACCTGAAACTGTTCTACCTGCAGCCGGCCGAGCTGCTCAAGGTCAGCCTGCCGATGATGGTGGCCTGGTACCTGCACAAGATGCCCCTGCCGCCGCGCTTTTCCACGGTGATGGTCAGCGCGGTGATCATCGGCGTGCCGACCGGGCTGGTGATGCTGCAGCCGGACTTCGGCACCGGTGTGCTGATCGCGGCCAGCGGCGCGTTCGTGCTGCTGCTGGCCGGGCTGCCGTGGTGGTGGGTGGGCGTGGCCGTCGGCGGCGTGGCCGCTGCCGCGCCGGTGGCCTGGATCTGGCTGCTGCGGCCGTACCAGAAGGACCGCATCATGATGTTCCTGGACCCGGAAATGGACGCGCTCGGTGCGGGCTGGAACATCATCCAGTCCAAGATCGCGATCGGTTCGGGCGGCTTCGATGGCAAGGGCTGGGGGCAGGGCTCGCAGTCGCACCTGAACTTCATTCCCGAGCAGACCACCGACTTCGCCTTCTCCGTGCTCAGCGAAGAATTCGGCTGGATCGGCGTGGCCGTCGTGCTGGCGCTCTACCTGGTGGTGATCGGGCGTTGCCTGTGGATCGCCAGCCAGTCGCGCGACTCCTACTCGCGGCTGCTGGCCGGTGCCACCGGCCTGGCGTTCTTCGTCTACGTGCTGGTCAACGGCGGGATGATCTCCGGCCTGCTGCCCGTGGTCGGCGTGCCGATGCCGTTGATCAGCTACGGCGGCACCTCGGCGGTATCGCTGCTGGCCGGCTTCGGCCTGGTGATGGCCGCGCGCACCTACAACCCGGTGCACGGCGGCTACGGCTGAGCCGAAGACGCCCGTGGCGCAGGCGGTGCCGGGCGGCCGGCGAGCGCATGGCGAGGTGTTGCCAGTGGACGCGTCGTCAACGAATCCCATAAAAAGTGAGAAGTGGCGCACAGATACGATGCGACTTGATCCTGATCAATGGACTTGTCGCAATCGGCCTGCACAATGGCGGCCCGCCAGCAAAGACGCGTCGAGCCAAGCGATGCGCAGGGGAGTTTGGCGGGGAGCAGTTGACCTCATGGGCACATGGGGCGAGGCGCGCGCTGGGGAGATGCGCGCCGCGCCGGTGCCGACCTGGTCGGTTTGGCCGGTTGCGTCTGCGGGGATGGGGACGCAACCGGCAAGACCTTACGGCCGGCCATCGGTCCAGATGAATGGGGAACCCTCGAACCGGCGAATGAGTTGACGCCGCAATTCGTTGTGATTCATGGTGTTAGGGGTTTTAATTCATCCATGACCTGCTAACCTGCCTCGATGATTCGACGCACTCTGGCCTGCATGCTCACGCTCGGTTTGGTCGCCTGCGCGACCCAGCCGCCTTCTCCCGCCCCGTCGCCGCAGGCCTCGGGTGCTCCGAACAAGCCCGCCCACGGGCACAAGGGTCCGGCCGAAGCCGCGCCCGAAGCGGCCGCAGCGACCGCGCCGCCGGTGGACCTGACCCCGGTGCCGTTCGAGGTCGCACGCGCCAATTTCGTCCGCGATACCGCCGCCCGCTACGGCATTCCCGCCGCGCAGATCGAGGCCACCCTGGCCCAGGCGCAGATCCGCGATCCGATCATCGCCGCGATGTCGCGCCCGGCCGAGCGGGTCAAGCCGTGGAACGAGTACCGGCCGATGTTCATCAGCCAGGCGCGGATCGACGGCGGCCGGGCCTTCCTTGCCGAACACCGCGGCGAACTGATGCGGGTGCAGGAACGCACCGGCGTGCCGGCCGAAGTGATCGTGGCGATCATCGGCGTGGAAACCAGCTACGGCCGCAACACCGGCAGCTATCGCGTGCTCGACGCGCTGTACACGCTGGCCTTCAAGTATCCGCGCAGCGGCGACCCGGCCAAGCTGGAGCGCGAGGTGCGCCGTGAGCTGTTCTTCCGCGATGAACTGGCGCGTCTGTTCGCGCTGACCCGCGATGAGAAGCTGGACATCCTCTCGATCAAGGGCAGCTACGCCGGCGCGATGGGCATGGGCCAGTTCATGCCGTCCAGTTACCTGGATTACGCGGTGGACGGCAATGGCGATGGCCGCCGCGACCTGTTCAACAGCTACGACGACGTGTTCTCCTCGATCGCCAATTACTTCGTCAAGAAGGGCGGCTGGGTGCGCGGCGGTCCGGTCGCGGTGCCGGCCACCCTGCAGGCCGGGCGCGAGCCGTTCGATCCCACCGAGTGGGCCCCGACCTGGACCTTGTCCGATCTGGCCCAGCGTGGCTATCAGCCGAGCGTGCCGGTCGCCGCCGGCCTGACCGCAACCCCGATCACGCTGGAAGCCAGCACCGGCAAGCAGTACTGGCTGGGCTTCCAGAACTACTACGCGATCACCCGTTACAACCTCTCGAAAATGTATGCGATGGCCGTGTACCAGCTTTCCCAGGCCATCGCCGGACAGGAGCTGCCGCCGGCATGAACGCATTCGCACGCTTCAGATGGCTGATCCCGGGGATGTTGATACTGGCGCTGGCCGCCTGCAGCAGTGCGCCGAAGAAGCCGGCCGCCGGCATCGGGGGCGGCAAGCCCGCCGGCACGGTGGTGCAGGGCAAGGGCAAGGGCGGGCGTCCGGCGCATTGCCCCGACGGTTCGCCGTACGCGGCGGCGGCCGAGGACCCGTCCACGCGCGGGGACTACCGCGCCGGTGGCCTGTACAAACCGGGCGTCAATGACAGCACCCCCACCTACATTCCGAACGTCGCCTGCATTCCCGAGCCGGAGGTGGTCAACCTGCCGCGCTCGCCGGTGGGCAACAAATCGCCGTACGTGGTGCTGGGCAAGCAGTACGAGGTGATGGACAGGACCGGCGGCTATGCCGAGAAGGGCACCGCCTCGTACTACGGCGCCAAGTTCCACGGGCGCCTGACCTCCAACCGCGAGGTGTACGACATGTACGCCTTCACGGCCGCGCACAAGACGCTGCCGCTGCCGAGCTTCGCGCGGGTGACCAACCTGGACAACGGCGAGTCGGTGATCGTGCGGGTCAACGATCGTGGCCCGTTCCATGACGGCCGGGTCATCGACCTCAGCTACGCCGCTGCGGTGCGTCTGGGCATCACCCAGCGCGGCACCGGCAACGTGGAGGTACGTGCGCTGAGCCCGGGCGAGGACAACCTGCTGGCCTCGGCCGACAAGCCGTCGCGGCGCGAGCGCCGCGACGCGGCCGCTGCAGCCAAGGCCAGCGAGATGGACGCGCTGGTCGGCAAGCTGCCGGCTGCCGCCAGCGCCCGCACGCCTCCCAAGGCCGGCGCCGAGGCCTACCGCTACCGTGTCGCCGACAGCGCCAAGCCGGGCAACGCGGACAACTTCGATAACTGGATGCGCGACAACGGGGTGCGCGTGGCCACCGGCAAGCCGGCCGCCACCCAGGCCGCACCGACCGACAGCGCGCCGGTGAGTGTGGCCGCGCTGCCGCCTGCCGCCCCCCGGGCACCGACCCCCGTGGCCGCCGCACCGGCACGCCCGGCCGCCGGCGCCAGCCTGCCGCAGCAGGTGCTGGGCAGCGTGCTGCTGCAGGTGGCCAGCTTCGCCAGCCGCGACAACGCCACCCGCGCGCTGGGCCAGCTGTCCTCCGCGGGTATCGCCGGCGCCAGCATCAGCGACATCGTCAGCGGCGGCCGGACCCTGTGGCGCCTGCGGGTGCCGGCGCCCGACCATGCCAGCGCCTCGGAACTTGCCGGCCGCATCGCCGGTCTGGGATTCGGGTCCCCGCAGATCGTCAAGGACTGACCTTCACACCCGGCACGCGGTCTGCGCCGCGTGCCTACGCTCCGTGGGCCTACAATGCCCGTTGTCCTTCCATCTCCCCTTGGCGCCCTCCAGGAGCTTGCTGTCCGATGAAATTCCGCTTTGCCGCCGTTGCCATGACCACGACCCTGTTCGTGGGCCTGGTTTCCGCCCAGACCCCCCTGCCCACCCCGGCGCCGACGCCCGCACCCGCGGCTGCCCCGGCGACGGTAGCCACCCCGCCGGCCCCGGTGCCGAGCGTTTCCAAGGCGTGGGTCCTCATGGACTACGCGACCGGGCAGGTGCTGGCCGGTGAGAACGCGAATGTGCAGCTGGCCCCGGCCAGCATCACCAAGGTGATGACCTCGTACGTGGTCGCCGCCGAGGTCAAGAACGGCAAGGTCCGTCCCGACGACCAGGTGATGATGAGCGAGCGCGCCTGGCGCGAAGGTGGCGCCGGTACCGATGGCAGCTACAGCGGCTTCCCGGTCAACCAGACCGCGCGTCTGGAAGACATGGAAAAGGGCATGGCCATCCAGTCCGGCAACGATGCCGCGATCGCGCTGGCCGAGCACGTGGCCGGCAGCGAGGAAGCCTTTGCGTCGCTGATGAACAGCTACGCCGCCAAGATCGGCATGAAGGACTCGCATTTCGTCAACGCGCACGGTCTGAGCGCGCCGGGCCACCACACCACCGCGTACGACCTGGCACTGCTGGGCCGTGCGATGGTGCGCGACTACCCGGAGACCTACGCCTACAACAAGGTGAAGGAATTCACCGTGGGCAACATCACCCAGCCCAACCGCAACCTGCTCCTGTGGCGCGACCAGAGCGTGGACGGGATCAAGACCGGCCACACGTCCGAAGCGGGCTACTGCCTGATGAGTTCGGCGCAGCGTGGCGATCAGCGTCTGATCGCGGTGGTGCTGGGCGGCAGCTCGGAGAAGCAGCGCGCCGACGACAGCCTGGCGCTGTTGAACTGGGGCTTCCGCTTCTTCGAAACGCACCGCATGTACGAGCCGGGCAAGGTCGTGGCCGAGCACAAGGTGTGGAAGGGCAAGGCCGACAACGTGCAGCTGGGCGTGGCCCAGCCGCTGCTGGTGAGCGTGCCGCGTGGCCGCTACAACGACCTGAAGCCGAGCATCGATGTGCCCAAGACGCTGGAGGCGCCGTTCACCGCGGGCCAGCAGATCGGCACGCTGAAGGTGATGCTGGACGGCAAGGTGGTCGCGCAGGCCCCGCTGGTGGCCGTGGCGGCAGTGGAAGAAGCCGGCTTCTTCAAGCGCCTGTGGGACAGCTTCTGGATGTGGTGGGAATCGGAATAACGCAGCAGCGCCGGCCGTGGGTCGGCAGCTGAAAAAAAAGACCGGCGGAAGCCGGTCTTTTTTTGTGCCGACCAGCGGTCGGCACCTGCCGGTGGGCGCGCGTTAGAGCGAGCGGCTGATGGTGAAGCTGCCGAACACCGGCGCTTCCTTCTGGCCGTCGAACTCGCGGGTGCTGTGGTAGCGGGCGAGGGCGAATTTCCAGCGGCCACGCATGACCGCCAGGCCGTAGCCGAGCTGGCCTACAACGTGGCGCTTGTCCACGCTGTGGCTGTTGCGGAACGTATTGCCATCCAGCGTGATGTCGCGGATCACCCAGGCCACATCGCTGGTGCCGAACAGGTGCCAGGACCAGCCGCTGGGCTTGCCGCCGCGGGTGGGGGCGGTGTTCTCGCCGGCCGGGCGCAGCGGCGTGCTGCCGAAGTCGTCGGGGAGCTTCCAGCCGAAGCGCACCTCGGCACCGCCGTTGAGGTGCGTGGCCAGGTTGCCCACGGCGCCGCCGTAGTGGCTGATGGCATCCCACCCCCAGCCGCCGGCGTTCAGGCTGGCATCGCCGGGCCAGCGGCGCATGCGCTCGTGGGTCAGCATGAATACCGGTTCGTTGTGCAGCTGGTTGTCCCAGCCCTGGAACTTCTCGTCGCCGAGCAGCTCGTGGACCGCGTTCTGCACCTGTTCGCCCTGCGCCCACGGGCCGACCACGCCCAGCGAGAGCTGCGTGGTCTGCAGGCGGTCGCCACGGCGCGCGTTGTACCCGAAGCTGGCGATCAGCACGCCGGCATAGGGGCGGTCGTCCTCGATCAGGTCCTTCCGGGTGAAATCGGTCGGGGTGAAGATGCCCTGGGCCAGGCTGAAGATCATGTTCTGCTGTTCGAACTCGCCGGGGTGCAGCGATTCGAGGTGCTGGTTGACCCAGCGCGCCATGCGCGGCAGGCAGGGGTCGTCGGTGTAGTCGACCAGGTTGGGCGAGACCAGGGTCAGCTGCGCACCGTTGGTGTATCCCTGGTCCTGGTCCTTGCCGCCGAACAGATCGTTGTCGACGCGGAAGTTCACCTGCGGCGGATGCTCGCGCATCGCGTCGGGGCCGCACGCGGGGGCGGCATGGGCGGCGAAGGAGAGGGTGGAGGCCAGAAGGCCGGACATGGCGAGTGCTGCGGCGTTGCGCTTGGGGTTCACGGGCATGGGGAAGCGGCTTCTTTCTGTCGTCTTTTGCGGCATACGGTACAGCCAGAGGTAGGCCGGATCGACTACGCCACCGTCACTGGTCTGTTTCGAAACGCAGGGTGTCCCGCCAGCGGCCGTGCCTGCGGCCGCCACCCGCGGCGCTGCGGCCATTGGCGGCGTCGGTGAGTCAGCTCCCGTTGTGGTTGGGAGGCCTTTGCCATATTCTCCCGCGTGGCGTCTGGGGACGCCGTCAAGGATTTCGAGTCTGCGCAGGCAGGCTTCTCTCAACCCATGGATCGCGCTTGGCCTTCAACGGGAGCGCTGGATGACACAGATGATCAAATCGCATTCGCTCGCCCATCTGCTGGCCTACGCCACGCTGGGCGCAGGGCTGATGGCCCTCAGCACCCCGGCATCGGCCGGCCTGCGTGACGCTTTCGGCAGCCGTGCCTCGGCCCAGGAACAGAGCAAGGCCGGCCAGGCCGAGATTCCGGTCTGCACCAAGCCCCTCGGTACGATCGCGGTGATCGAGCCGGAGGACGTGGTCAACTGGTGGAGCGGCGAGCAGCTGCCGGCCCCGTCCCGCCTGATCAAGGTGTTCGTCAGCAAGTCCAAGTGCTTCACGCTGGTGGATCGTGGCGTGGGCCTGGCCGCCTCCCAGGCCGAGCGCGCCCTGGCCGCCGAAGGTGAGCTGCGCGGCCGCTCCAACATCGGCAAGGGCCAGATGCGGGCGGCCGACTACGTGCTGATTCCCGACCTGATCTCGCAGAACAGCGATGCGGGCGGCAGTGCCATCGGCGGCCTGATCAGTGGCCTGGTGGGAAGCAAGGCGGGCTCGGTGGCCAGTGGCCTCAACCTGCGCAGCAAGACCGCCAATGTGACCTTGAGCCTGACCGACGTGCGCTCCTCCGAACAGGTGGCCGTGGTCGAAGGCAATTCCAAGAAGACCGACCTGAGCTGGGGTGCCCGCGGCAGCCTGTTCGGCGGCGGTGGCCTGGGCGGCATGGGCGTGGGTGGCTATGCCAACACCGAAATCGGCCAGGTGATCACGCTGGCCTACCTGCAGGCGTACACCAACATGGTGGCCGAGCTCGGCGGCCTGTCCGGCAACCCGGCGGCCTCCAATGTCAGCCAGGCTGTGACCATGCTCAAGCCGGGCCGTCTGCTGGCCAATGCCAAGGGCACCGGCGCGGCCGTGCGCTCGCTGGAGCCGGGCATGCTGCTGTATCCCACCGGCAACAAGGAGGGCGCCATGTGGGAAGTGGAAGATGAAATGGGCAACAAGGGCTGGGTCAACGCCACCCTGATGGAACTGGCCCGTTGATCCGGCCGGGAGGTGGCGGCCGGTTGGCCGTCACCTTCCATTGCATTCACGCAGCCTCTTGGGTTTGGTGCCCTGCGACCCGATAATGGGCGCATGGAGATCAAGTCTGACAACCCCGACCACGGCTTCCAGTTCCCCGGCCAGTTCGAACTCAGCGCCATGGGCGCGGCTGGCAAGGAGCTGGAACGCGAACTGCCGCGCCTGCTTGAGCTGGCCGGTCTTGAAGTACTGACCGAGCGGGTCAGCTGGAAGCACTCGTCCAACGGCAAGTATGTGTCGGTGCGGCTGGTGTTCAAGGCCGACAACCGCGAGCAGTACGACGCCGCCCACACCGCCCTGCGCGATCACCCGGAAGTGAAGTGGACGCTGTAGGCGCCTGCTCCACCGCGACGGCGCCGGGGACCCGGCCGGCGCAGCCGGCATGGGTCCGCGACCTCGGCCGCCAGCCCTACGCACCGGTCTGGCACGCAATGCAGCGTTTCACCGATGCACGCACCGACGACACCCCCGACGAGCTCTGGGTGGTCGAGCACGACCCGGTGTTCACGCTGGGTCAGGCCGGCAAGGACGAGCACGTGCTGGCCCCCGGCGACATCCCGGTGCTGCACGTGGATCGCGGCGGCCAGGTGACCTACCACGGTCCCGGCCAGCTGGTGGTGTACCCGCTGCTGCAGCTGCGGCGGCTGGGCATCGGCGTGCGCGACTACGTCTGCCGGATCGAGCAGGCGATCATCGACACGCTGGACGAATGGAATATCGGCGCTGAACGCCTGGACGGCGCGCCGGGTGTCTATGTGGGCGGTGCCAAAGTGGCCGCGCTGGGCATCCGGGTCCGCCGTGGCTGCACATTCCACGGGCTGTCCTTCAACGTGGCGATGGACCTGGAGCCGTTCCGCCGCATCAACCCCTGCGGCTATCAAGGGCTGCAGGTGACCTCGGTGATAGACTTGGGGGGACCGTCCGGCATGGCGGCCGTCACGCCGGTGCTGCTGGGCCATCTGGCCCGCCAGTTCGGCCTGGACCTCCAGCCCGCCACCGAATTGCCCGATCTGACAGACGCGGCCTGAACGCCGCCGACCAAGGCCATGACTGAAACCACCGCTCGCATCATTCCCCTGCAGGTCGTGCAGGGCGACACGCCGTCCGCCGCGCCGTTGCAGGCCGGGGTCAAACAGCTGGGCGGTGACAAGATCGGCCGCTCGCCGGTGCAGTTCGCCGATGCACCGGTGCTGCGCAAGCCATCGTGGATCCGCGTACGGATTCCGTCGGGCAACGCCGTGCAGACGCTGAAGGCCAAGCTGCGCGAGAACCGTCTGGTGACGGTCTGCGAGGAGGCGAGCTGCCCGAACATCCACGAGTGCTTCAGCCACGGCACGGCAACGTTCATGATCCTGGGCGAAGTCTGCACGCGCCGCTGCTCGTTCTGCGACGTGGCCCACGGCCGGCCGAAGCCGCCGGATGCCAATGAGCCGGCCAGCCTGGCGCAGACGGTCGCGGACATGGGCCTGAAGTATGTGGTGGTGACCAGCGTGGACCGCGACGACCTGCGCGACGGCGGTGCCCAGCACTTCGCCGACTGCATCGGCGCGATCCGGGCCACATCGCCGAACACCCGGATCGAGGTGCTGACCCCGGACTTCCGCGGCAAGGGCCGCATGGAGCGGGCGCTCGACATCCTGGCCACCAATCCGCCGGATGTGTTCAACCACAACATCGAAACGGTGCCGGACCTGTATCGCAACGTGCGCCCGGGTGCGGACTACCAGTGGTCGCTGACGCTGCTGAAGAACTTCAAGGCGCAGCATCCGTCGATCGCAACCAAGTCCGGCATCATGCTGGGCCTGGGCGAGGACCTGGACCAGGTGCGCGCCACGATGCGCGATCTGCGTGCCCACGACGTGGACATGATCACCATCGGCCAGTACCTGCAGCCGACCGCGCACCACCACCCGGTGCTGCGCTACTGGACCCCGGAGGACTACAAGGCGCTGGAGGTCTACGGCTACGAGCTGGGCTTCAGCCACGTGGCATCCGGCCCGATGGTGCGTTCGTCCTACCACGCCGACGTGCAGGCCAAGGGCGCCGGCGTCGCCTGACCGCCGACGCCGAGCAGTGCTTCGATTGCCGACGGCGCGACGCCTCCCGGCCATTGGCTGGCCGGGGACGGCCGGCCCGGATCAGGACACCCCGTGAACCCATCCCTGGCGGCTTGATCGTGGCCTCCAGGCCGCCATCGGTGCTGCCAGGGGCCAACCGCTCCGGCCGCCAGAGTGTGCCGCCGCGGACCAGACGCGCCATTCACAATTTGCTACAGGGCCCGGTTTAGGCTGGAAATCCCTGTTGCGCCGGGTGGATGACAAACCCCGCAACTTTCGGCACTGTCGTGTGGTCTGATCCGCACGCAGTCTTCTCCTTGGCAAGGTGCCACGAGCTCGTCCATGAAATTCAAAGCCCCCGCATTCCTGTTGGCCCTGGCGCTCACCGCGCCGCTGGCGCTGGCTGCATACGCCGATTCGCCGGCGCTGCCGTCGGCGGCCACCGCCGACCAGGCGACCACCTCCAAGCTGGTCTACGGACTGTTGTCCGACAGCCGCTACGCCTATCGGCCGCGCGCGCTGGATGAGGCCACCTCCAAGGACGTGTTCAAGCGCTATCTGGAAGCGCTGGATGGCAGCAAGCAGTTCTTCACCCAGGCCGACGTCACGCGCTTCGCGCCGTTCGAGGCGAACATCGCCACGGCGATCCGCGGGGGCGAGCTGGAGCCGGCGTTCCAGGTGTTTGCCGTGTACAAGCAGCGCGTCGGCGAACGCGTGGCGTATGCGCGCAAGCTGCTCAAGCAGGATTTCGACTTCAGCACCCAGGACCGCTTCGAGTACGACCGCAAGGACGTGCCGTGGGCGGCCAGCGATGCCGAGCTGGACGAGCTGTGGCGCAAGTCGGTCAAGAACGACTGGCTGCGCTTGAAGCTGGCCGGCAAACCGACCGCCGAGATCCGCAAGACGCTGGACAAGCGCTACGCCACGCTGGAAAAGTCGGTCAATGAGTTGAAGGGCGAGGACGTGTTCCAGTTCTTCCTCAATTCCTATACCAGTGCGGTTGATCCGCACACCGATTACTTCACCCCGCGCACGGCCGAGAACTTCAACCAGGCGATGTCGCTGTCGCTGGAAGGCATCGGCGCGCAGCTGCAGCGCCAGGACGACATGGTGGTGATCCGCGAGATCATCGCCGGCGGTCCGGCTGCAGTGAACGGCACGCTCAAGCCGGGCGACCGCATCGTCGGTGTCGGCCAGGGCAAGTCCGGTCCGCTGGAAGATGTGATCGGCTGGCGCATCGATGATGTGGTGGCCAAGATCCGCGGCAAGAAGGACACCCAGGTGCGCCTGGAGTTCATCCCGGCCGAAGAGGGCGTGGACGGCAAGCACCACACGCTGGTGCTGACCCGCCAGAAGGTCCGCCTGGCCGAGCAGGCCGCCAAGGGCGAGACCCTGACCATTCCCGGCAAGGATGGCGAGCCGGCGCGCAAGGTTGGCGTGATCAAGCTGCCCACCTTCTACCAGGACTTCGAAGGCCGCCGCCGCAACGCCGCCGACTACGCGTCGGCCACCCGCGACGTGGCCAAGCTGCTGGCCGGCTTCAAGGCCGACAAGCTCGATGGCGTGGTGCTGGACCTGCGCAACAACGGTGGCGGCTCGCTGGATGAGGCGATCGAACTGACCGGCCTGTTCATCGAGCAGGGCCCGGTGGTGCAGGTGCGCGAATCCGGCGGCCGCGTCACCGTCAACAGCGACCGCAGCGCAGCGGTGGCCTGGGACGGTCCGCTGGCGGTGCTGATCAACCGTGGCTCGGCCTCGGCGTCGGAAATCTTCGCGGGCGCCATCCAGGACTACGGTCGTGGCCTGGTGATCGGCGAGACCACGTTCGGCAAGGGCACGGTGCAGAACATCGTGGACCTGGACCGCTGGCCGAGCGGGGAAACCCAGCGCTTCGGGCAGGTCAAGCTCACCATCGCGCAGTTCTTCCGTGTCAGCGGCAGCAGCACCCAGCACAAGGGTGTGGTTCCGGATCTGGCCTTCCCGGCCAGCGTGGATGCGAGCGAGTACGGCGAGAGCACCTACGACAACGCGCTGCCGTGGACCCGCATCGCTGCGGTGCCGCACACCCAGTACGGCAACTTCGGCCCGCTGCTGCCCAAGCTGGAAACCCGCCATGCCGCGCGCATCGCCGTGGACAAGGAATTCCAGTGGTGGAACGAGGACGTGGCGCAGTTCCGCGCCGAGGCTGCCAAGAAGTACGTGTCGCTCAATGAAGGCGAGCGCCGTGCCGAACGCGAGAAGCAGGACGCCCAGCGCAAGCAGCGCCAGGCGATCCGCAAGGAACTGGGCCTGGACCTGGATCCGTTGGCCGACGACAGCAACGATGACGGTCTGACCGGCAACGAGCGCGACATCGTCAAGGATGCCGCGCGCGAGAAGGCTGCCGAGAAGCGTCCGGACCCGCTGCTGCGCGAATCGGCCTCGATCCTTGCCGACGCGGTGAACCTGCTGGAAGCCGACCGCCCGCTGTCGGCGCAGGTACTGCCGCAGTCCACCGCGGCGGGCCGCTGGGCCGACTGACGGCGAAAGGCGCCCGTAAAGGCCGATCGTAGAGCCGACCGTAGAGCCGACTTCTAGTCGGCTGCTCTCCGGCCCGGCACCGATAACCCCAAACACCCCGCGCGCCGTGCGCGCAAGCCGACCAACGGTCGGCTCTACCAAGGCGCAAGCCGACCAGAGGTCGGCTCTACGAGGGCGCCAGCCGACCAGAGGTCGGCTCTACGAGGGGCAAGCCGACCAACGGTCGGCTCTACCCGGGTGGTTGCGCCGGTGAACGGGGGCGCAATGCGGGGGCTCCTGCGTGCGGTGTAAACCCGGCGCTTACGCGGGCAGGACTATGCTGGGCGGAGTCTGATCCTGCAGGAGCGTCCATGCGGCTGTATCTCGCACTTCCGGCCGGCCTGCTCGCCGCGTCCGTCCTGACCGCCTGCGGTGGCCGCGCCGCCGACAGCACCCTGATCCGCGAATCCTTCGATTCCGGAGATACCTATTCGCGCAGCGTGCCCGGCGACGCGGCACATGCCTGCGAAGCGGCGCGCCGTACATTGCTCAGCCAGGGCTATGCCATCGCCCGGGCCGACAGCGATGCGGTGGAAGGCAACAAGAACTTCCAGCCGCGCGAAGACGAACACGAGCAACTGGTGCTGCGGATTTCCTGCGCGCCGCGCGGCGACCAGGCGCTGGTGTTCGTCAGTGCCGTGCAGGACCGCTACGCCCTGAAAAAGAGCCCCACCTCGGCCAGCGTTGGCGTTGGTGCGATCGGTTCGGTGTCGCTGCCGTTCGGAAGCAACGACGACTCGCTGGTGAAGGTGGCCAGCAGCACGGTGCAGGACGCCGGTTTCTACAAGCGCTTCTTCGACCGCCTGCAGCAGTACCTGCCCGCAGCAGCGGCCGCACCGCCGCCGGCGCCGGTCGAGCCGGTACCGGCGCCCCGTCCTGCCGCACCGCCGCCTCCCGAACCGGCGCCATCGCCGGTGCCGGCCACAGAGACCCCGGCGGACGCGGGCTGAGCAGGCGCGTCGGGTGAACGTTCGACTGCCCAGCCCGTGGATGCCGCGGGCCGCGTTGCTGATGGGCCTGTTGGGGCCTGCGCTGGCGTCCGGCGCGTCCGACGGCTGTACGCAGGGGCTGCTGACCGGACTGGGGTGGCGCATCGAGGTGGCCGACATCGCCGCTCCCCTTGTCCACGGTGGGCCGGTCTGCGAGCGGGCCGATCTGGCCCAGGCGCAGGCCGCCGGCGACCTGCGCGTGCAGCTGCCCGCGCGCTGGAACGAGGCCGAGCGCAGCGGCTTCCTGCACGGCCTGTTCGACGACCCCGCCACGGTCTGCGCCTATGCGTTTGTGCTGGGCCAGGCGACCCGCCGGGCCACGAGCCGGCTTGAGGCCAACGACGGCTTCCGCTTCTCCGCGCTGCAGCTGGGCTGGATCGGTTTCGGCGCGCGCGGCGCGCAGGCGCAGGGTTGGGAGGGGGTTCGCAGCTTCGGCCGCGGCTACCAGCCGGCCGCGGGCAACAGCGCGGCGCTGCAGGCGTTCTACAGCGGCCGCGTACGCGCCGAATGCGGGGTAGGGCGCCAGGTCGCACAGCTGGCCACCCAGCGCGAGCTGTACGGGGATGCCGCCTTCGATGCGGAGTTCGCTCCGGGCGAGCTGTCGATCGGTACATTCCTCACCCTGCACGACACCGACAGCATCCTGCTCGGCCGCCACGCCGGCCGTTTCCTTGCCGACGGCAAGGCCCGCCTGACTGCGCAGCGCGGCCGCCAGGCGTTCGTCGGCGCACCCGGCTTCATCGAGCATGTGTTCGACCGCCAGTACCTGGACGACATCAACAACCAGGCCGAAAACTTCGTGGTGGTGGATGTCGGCGAGGCGGCGGCGCGCGCGCTGCGCGAGCACGGCGGTTTCGCCCACTACGACGCGGTCAACCGGCGCATCTGGGCGCTGGCCACGCAGCTGCCCGGCCCCGGTCCACGCCGCTTCGAGCGGCTGCTGGTCGAGCGCGATCCGATCGCGCGCCGCGAGGTGCCGGACGACAAGCGCGCGCTGCTGGCTGAACTGGACGCCCTGCTGGACGATCCGTTCTACCGGGAGTTCCTGATTTATGTGCACCCACGCGGTATACGTCCCATCGGGTATCACGTGGCCCGCCTGCTCGACCGCAACCCGCGTACGCCGTTCGCGATCGAGCTGGGGCTGCACAATCTGCATACCACGCTGTACCGGCGCTGGATCGACGCACGCTTGCGGCAGTGCGCGGCCGGCGCACCGGCTTCCCTCACGAATTCGCAAGCTGAGCAAAGGTGATTGATGGACATTGCAATGATTGGACTGGGGCGCATGGGCGCCAACATGGCCGAGCGGCTGCATCGCGGCGGGCACCGCGTGATCGGCGTGGACCCGGGTGAGGGCGCGCGCGCCAGCGCGGCTGCGCGCGGTTTCGAGGTCAGCGCGTCGGTGGCCGATGCGCTAGCCGCGCTGCCGGTTCCGCGCGTGGTGTGGCTGATGGTGCCTGCCGGCGAAGTGGTGGACCAGACCTTGGCCGCGCTCGCCCCGCACCTGGCCGAAGGTGACGTGGTCATCGACGGCGGCAACTCGTACTACAAGGATTCCATGCGGCGCGCCACGCAGCTGCTGGCCGACGATGTGACCTACGTGGACTGCGGCACCAGCGGTGGCGTGTGGGGCCTGCAGGAAGGCTACAGCCTGATGATCGGCGGCGATGCTGCCGCAGTGGAGCGCATCGGCGCGATCTTCCGCACGCTGGCGCCGGCGGCTGACCGCGGCTGGGCGCATGTGGGGCCGAGCGGCGCCGGCCATTTCTGCAAGATGGTCCACAACGGCATCGAGTACGGAATGATGCAGGCCTACGCCGAAGGTTTCGCGTTGATGCAGCACAAGACCGACTTCAACCTGGACCTGGCCGAGGTCGCCAGGGCGTGGCAGCACGGCAGCGTGGTGCGTTCGTGGCTGCTGGACCTGAGTGCCGATGCGCTGGGCCGCAACCCGCAGCTGGACGGCATTGCGCCCTACGTGGAGGACTCCGGTGAAGGCCGCTGGACGGTGGCCGAGGCGATCGACCTGGACGTGCCCGCGCCGGTGATCACGCTGTCGCTGCTGGAACGCCTGCGTTCGCGCGAGAAGAACTCCTTCAGCGATCGCCTGCTGGCGGCGATGCGCAACGAGTTCGGTGGCCACGCGATCCACCCCAAGGGCTGAGCCGGCGGCTCAGTCCAGGGCGATGCGCCTGCCGCTGGCCGCGCTGCGCTGGCCGGCATCCAGCAGGCGCATCACCTGCAGCACCTGCGCAGCGCTGACCGGTGGCTCGCCGTGGCCCTGCATCGCATCCCGGAAGGCGGCGTAGCAGGCGCGGTAGTCGCCCGCCACGTTGTCCACGCTGCTGCGGTGTGGCTGCCCATCGGCATCGACCACCACGCGGTGCCCGTGCACCGGGTCGATGCCCCAGCCGGGTGCACCCGGCGCGATGCCGCGGCGGAGCTGGTCTTCCTGCACATCGCGCCCCTCCTTGAGCCAACTGCCGGCGCTGCCATGCACGGCGAAGCGCAGCGTGCTGGCCGCCACCAGCGAGCCGGCGTGCAGGATCGCGCGGTGCCGCGGGTACTGCAGCACCGCGTGGAAGTAATCGTCGCTGCGTGCGTGCACGCGCTGGGCCAGCAGATCCACGCTGATCGCCTGCGGCCAGCCGAACAGCTGCAGCATCTGGTCGAGCAGGTGCGGGCCCAGGTCCATCCACAGTCCGGCGCCGGGGCCATCGCCTTCGCGCCAGCGTTCGCGCACCTGCGGCCGGTAGCGGTCGAAGTGCGAATGACATTCGGCAACCTCGCCCAGATGGCCATCGGCCAACTGCTGGCGCAGGGTCAGAAAGTCGGCGTCGTAGCGGCGGTTGTGGAAGACGGTGATCACGCGCTCGGCAACGCCGGCCGCGTGCAGCATCGATTCGGCCTCGGCCACCGACAGTGCGAACGGCTTGTCCACCAATACGTGTTTGCCGGCGGCCAGCGCCGCGTGGGCCAGGCTGGCGTGGGTGTCGTTGGGCGTGGCGATCACCACCGCATCGACGGCGGGATCGTCGAAGAGCTGCTGCGGATCGGCGCAGATGCGCACATCGGTGAACTCGCGCAGCAGGCGGTCGCGCTGCGAACTGGCGATGCCGTGCAGTACCAGTCCGGGGGTGTGCCGGATCAACGGTGCATGGAACACGCGACCGGCCAGCCCGTAGCCGATCAACGCGACATTCAACCCGGTCGCCATGCCGCACTCCACGAAACGGGGGGGAATGCAGAGGGTACCGGCTGCGCGCGACGCACGGAAATCTGAACGGTGGTGCAGGAAGCTGAGCGGTTCACGGCAGCGTTATGCCGCAGCGACGTCCTGCACACGGCCCTGCACCGACACTGGGGTCACTAACCCGCAGGAGACATCCGAGATGACCCTTACTACCCGTAATCTGCTTGCTGCTTCGCTGGCCTTCGGTATGGTGCTGGGCGCGTCCTCGGTCATGGCCAAGACCCCGCCCAAGAGCACCGACGCGGCAGCGATGACCCATGCCGATACCCATGACTCCGCCGAACCGGTGACCGACAGCTGGATCACCACCAAGGTCAAGACCGACCTGCTCACCAGCAAGAACGTGCCGGGCACCGAAGTGAAGGTGGAGACGGTCAACGGCGTGGTGACCCTGAGCGGCACCGTCGCCAGCCAGGCCGAGCATGACAAGGCCGTCCGCGTGACCCAGGGCATCAAGGGCGTCAAGCGCGTCGATGCCAGCGCGCTGAAGGTGGCCGCTGCCCGCTAAGCGGTCCGCACATCGTCGCACCCGAGGGGCGCGCCATCTGGCGCGCCCTTTTTTACGCGTTCATCAAACCGGCCCCGTCGCCGTATTCACACATGGGGTGGGGTATATTGGCCATTCCGCCACCGCAGGTGTGGCGCGCTTGACGGCCTGCCGCGGGTGCGCATGGCCGGTCACGGCACAGTGAGCTGACGAGGGACTATGGCACTGGTTTTCAGTGATGAAATCTGGGATCGCTGGCGTTTGCCGGCACTGGGACTGGCCGCTATCGCCATCATCGTGGTGCCGTGGCTGACGCTGCGCAAGCTGGAGCAGGAAAACGCCAACGCGATGAAATGGGTGAGCCATACCCAGGAAGTGGGCGTGGCGCTGTACCAGCTGCAGGCCGACGTGCGCGATGTGGAATCGGCCGCGCTGACGATGTCCAAGGGCATCGATGCCCCCGGACTGCGCGAGCGCCTGGCCCAGGCCAACGACATTCCCACGCGGCTGTCCAAGCTGGCGGTGCTGATCCAGGACAACCCCGACCAGCTGGTGCGCATCGGGCGCATCGAGTCGATGCTGGAGCGACGCATGGAGCTGGCCAAGCAGCTGGCGCGCTCCTCGCCCACATCCGACCAGCGCCAGCTGGTGCAGGACATGACCACCCGCTACCCGATCCGCAACCTGGTCGAGGAGCTGCAGACGCACGAGGAACGTCTGCTCGCCCAACGCACCGAGACCCTCGCCAGGCAGCAGCGGCAGAGCGACATCGTGTCGTGGAGTGCGCTGGTCGTGCAGCTGCTGCTGCTGGGGCTGGTGCTGTGGCTGCTGCACCGGCAGATCGGCCACCGTGTCAGCGCCGAACGGCAGTCGCTGCGCTCGGCGGCGCGCGCGGCCTCGGTGCTGCACACCGTGCGTGAACCGATCGTGCTGCTGGACCGCCAGCTGCGCGTACAGATGCACAACCCCGCGTTCGCCGAGCTGTACGGCCTGGATGAGGCCGATTCGCCCGACGGCATGGCGCTGGACAGCGTTGGCGATGGGGCGTGGAAAGATGCGGTGGTGCGCCAGCGCCTGACCGACGTGCTGGTGCGTGGCCGCGAACTGTGGGACTACGAACACGAGCAGCGCACCGCCGACGACGTGTCGCGCACGATGCTGATCAACGCACGGCGCATGCCGCTGCCGGACAAGGACGACGAAGTCGTACTGATGACCGTCAGCGATGTCACCGTGCAGCGTGCCGTGCAGCAGCGCGTGGAAGAGCTGAACCGCCAGCTGGAAGGCAAGGTCGAGCAGGTCTCGGAGGTCAATCGCGAACTGGAAGCATTCAGCTATTCGGTCTCGCACGATCTGCGCGCGCCGCTGCGGCATGTGGCCGGCTTCTCCGACAAGCTCACCCGCCACCTGGGCGACCAGGCCGACGAGAAGAGCCAGCACTACCTCGGGGTCATTTCCAACTCGGCGCGGCGCATGGCCGCGCTGATCGACGACCTGCTGGTCTACTCGCGGCTGGGCCGGGCGGCGATGCGCCTGCAGGCGGTGGACATGCAGTCGCTGGTGGCCGATACCCGCTCGATGCTGGACGCCAACCTGCAGAGCGAGTCCGAGGCCAGCGGCGTGTCGCGCCAGGTCGAGTGGTCGATCGCCCCGCTGCCGATCATCGTGTCCGACGAGAACATGATGCGGCAGGTCTGGCTGAACCTGTTGGGCAACGCAATCAAGTATTCTTCCACCCGGGATCCGGCGCGGATCGAGATCGACTACAAGTTGCAGCCTGATGGCAGCCACCTGTTCTCGGTACGCGATAATGGCGCCGGTTTCGACATGGCCTACGCCGGCAAGCTGTTCGGGGTATTCCAGCGGCTCCACAAGGCCAGCGACTACCCCGGTACGGGCATTGGCCTGGCCAGTGTGCGCCGCGTGCTGACCCGGCACGGCGGCCGCATCTGGGCCGAGTCGGTGGTCGACCAGGGCGCCACGTTCCACTTCCTGCTTCCTCCTGCACTCGACGCAATCAACAAGGGCTCTGCCGCATGACCGCTCTCCGAACCATCCTCCTCGCCGAGGACAGCCCCGCCGACGCCGAGATGGCTGTCGACGCGCTGAAAGAAGCCCGTCTGGCCAATCCGATCGTGCACGTCGAAGACGGCGTGGAAGCGATGGATTACCTGCTGCGTCGCGGCGCCTTCGCCAACCGCGAAGAAGGCCTGCCGGCGGTACTGCTGCTGGACATCAAAATGCCGCGCATGGACGGCCTGGAAGTGCTGCGCGAAATCCGCAACACCGACGAGCTCAAGCGCCTGCCGGTGGTGATCCTGTCGTCCTCGCGCGAGGAAAGCGATCTGGCGCGCAGCTGGGACATGGGCGTGAACGCCTATGTCGTCAAGCCGGTGGACGTGGACCAGTTCTTCGGTGCGGTGCAGACCCTGGGCAAGTTCTGGGCCGTCATCAACCAGGCTCCGGAACTCGAGTAATCCCATGCCGCTGACCGGCCCTGCGTTGGGTGCACTGCGAGTCCTGCTGGTCGAGGACTCGCCGGAAGACGCTGAACTGATGTGCGAGCAGATGCTCGATGCGGGCCTTGAGGCCGGCTTCGAGCGGGTCGAGAGCGCCGATGAACTGCGCGAGGCGCTGGAGCGCTTCCTGCCGGACATCGTCCTCTCGGACCTGAGCATGCCCGGCTTCTCCGGCAACGAGGCGCTGCAGATCGTGCGCGCCGCCAGCCCGGACGTGCCGTTCATCTTCGTGTCCGGCACGATGGGTGAGGAAAACGCGGTGGCCGCCCTGCACCAGGGCGCCAACGACTACATCATCAAGCACCAGCCGGCGCGACTGCCGTCGGCGGTGGCACGGGCCGTGCGCGAGGCGCGCAGCGCCATCGAGCGCCAGCGCGTGGAAGCCGAGCTGATGCGCGCCCAGCGGCTGGAAAGCCTGTCGCTGCTCGCAGCTGGCCTCAGCCATGACCTGCGCAACATCCTGCAGCCGCTGCTGATCATGCCGGACCTGCTCAAGGCGCGTACCGAAGATCCGCAGCTGCACCACCTGGCCGACGTGATCGCCGAGTGCGGCCGACGCGGCCATGAGATGGCCGAGTCGATGCTGTCGTTCGTGCGCGGCTCGCGCAAGCCGAGCGAGCACATCTGCATTGCCCACCTGTTCGAGGCGGTCGAACTGCTGCTGCGCAGCAACCTGCCCGACAAGGTGACCCTGCAGCTGGACGTGGCCGAGGAAGGCCTGGCGGTGGATGCCAACTACACCGAACTGCAGCAGGTGCTGCTGAACCTGTCGTTGAACGCGATCCAGGCCATGCCCAGTGGCGGCCGCCTGACCCTGCGCGCGGCAGCGGACGCGGGCGCGGACGGGCAGGGCGAGGATTGGCTGCGCATCTCGGTGACCGACGAAGGCACCGGCATGGACGCCGAGACGCTGTCGCACCTGTTCAATCCGTTCTTCACCACCAAGGCCAACGGTACCGGCCTGGGCCTGATTTCGTGCAAGCGCATCATCGAAGGCGTGCATGGCAGCATCCATGTGCACAGCGTGCCCGGCGAAGGCACCCGCTTCGATCTGCTGCTGCCCATGCAGGAGCTGGCGGTGCCGCACGAGGCCATCGACGGGCCGATCGCCGCCGGTGCCGGCCAGTCGATCCTGGTGGTCGACGGCGAGGCCACGCGCCTGTCGCTGCTCGGCAACGCGCTGTCCAGCCAGGGCTACCACCTGCAGCTGGCGTCCGACGGTGCGGCTGCGCTGCGCTGGATGCAGCAGGAAGCGATGCCGGCGCTGGTGATCGCCGATGCCGGCTCCAAGCTGCTCTCGGCCAGCCATCTGCTCGGCGAGATGGCCTCGCTGGGCTACCGTGGGCCGGCGCTGGTGCTGGAAGAGGCCGACGTGACCGTGCCGCTGGCGGTGTTCCCGCCGGCCATCAACGTGCACGTGCTGCGCAAGCCGCTGGAAATGCAGCAGGTGTTCCGCTCGGTCGCCGAGGCGTTGGAAACCGCGTAAGGGGGGTACCGACCAGTGGTCGGTACCTGCCCTCAGTGTTCCCAGGGAAATGCCGGCAGGCTGGCGACGGCCTGTTCGAGCTTGTGCGACCAGCTGCCGTGGATCTCCGCGTACAACGGCGAATCGCCGGCCAGCCGCATGCGCTGGCTGATGCGCAGGTCGCCGTCGCGGATCAGCACCAGGTCCATCGGCAGGCCCACCGACAGGTTGGAGCGGATGGTTGAATCCAGCGACACGATCGCGGTGCGTGCCGCATCTTCCAGGCGGGTCTGCGGGCGCAGGATGCGGTCCAGGATCGGCTTGCCGTACTTGGATTCGCCGATCTGCAGGAACGGGGTTTCCGGCGACGCCGCGATGGCGTTGCCCAGCGGGTAGATCATGTACAGGCCCGGGTGCTCGCCGGCGATCTGTCCGCCCAGGATCAGGGTGGCCTGGGTGACGATGCCATCGTGGCTGGCGTCCTGGGTGGTGGCCTTGACCTGGCTGTCGACCAGGATGCGGCCGACATACTCGGCCACCTCGAACAGGTGCCGGTACGCACGCAGGTTCTCCGCGCGCTGCTCCTCCACGTCGCGGCGCAGCCGCGAGATCAGCAGCTGGGTGGTCGCCAGGTTGCCGGCGGCCATGATCACGAACGCCGCTTGCCCCGGAAACTCGAACTCGTGCAGCTTGCGGTGGACGCGGACATCGTCCAGCGAGGCGTTGGTGCGGGTATCGGCGGCGAAGACCAGGCCTTCGTCCACCTCGATGCCGACGCAATAGGTCATGTCGGTGTCCTATGATGTGCACCCCGATTCTATGCGGTGGCCGTGACGGCACCATGTGGATTCGCCCCACGCACGCTGAATACCATGACCACTGCGCTCCTGAGCCTGGGCAGCAACCTGCAGCCGCAACAGCATCTTCACGCCGCGGTGGAGGCCCTGCGCGCGCGCTTCGGCGACATCCGCGTCTCCCCGGCCTACCGGACGGCCGCCGTCGGCTTCGACGGCCCGGCGTTCCTCAACAACGCGGTGGCGATCGAGACCGACCTGCCGCTGGACGCGCTGGACGCCTGGCTGCACGCGCTGGAAGACGCCCACGGCCGCGACCGCAGCGGCCCACGCTTCAGCGACCGGACCCTGGACATCGACGTGGTGTTCTATGGCAACCTGATCGTGGAAGGCCCCGGCCACCTGCGCATCCCGCGCCCCGAGCTCAAGCATGCCTTCGTGCTCAAGCCGCTGGCCGACATCGCCCCGGACTTCATCGACCCGGTCAGCGGGCTGGACCTCGCCACGCTGTGGCGGGCACACGGGCAGCACCAAGACCGCTTCGAGCAAGTAGCCCTGTAGTGCCGGCCGCTGGCCGGCTCCACATGACCGTTGGGTTTTGCCTGGAGCCGGCCAGCGGCCGGCACTACGCGTTGGTGGGGCACACAGACAGCAACGACCGCGTCGAGCTGTAGTGCCGGCCGCTGGCCGGCTCCTCATGACGCTGGGTGTGTTGCCTGGAGCCGGCCAGCGGCCGGCACTACATTCAGGTTAGCTGGCGGCCGCCATCCACGCGCAGGGTGTGGCCGGTGATGAACGGGGCGTCGCTGACCAGCCAGTACACGGCCTCGGCGATCTCCTCCACGGTGCCGGTTCGGGCCAGTGGCGTGCGGGCCAGCAGCGCCTGCTGCGCGAAATCGTCCTTGCCCTGCTCGGGCCAGAGGATCGCGCCGGGCGCCACCGCGTTGACCCGCACCTTGGGCGCCAGCTCCAGCGCCAGCGACCGGGTGACCATCTCCAGTGCGGCCTTGGCCGCGCTGTAGACCGGGTGGTCGCGCATCGGCTGGGTGCCGTGCAGATCGGTCAGGTTGACGATGCAGCCCTGGTGCCGGCGCAGCTGCGGCGCGGCCGCCTGCGCGAGCAGCAGCGGCGCGCGTGCGTTGACCGCGAACAGGTCGTCCCAGTGCTCGGCGGTGATCTGGCCTAGCAGGGTGGGGTAGAAGTTGGAGGCGTTGTTGACCAGCGCGTCCAGCCGCCCGAACTGCGCCACGGTCTGCTCGACCAGGTCGGGCAGGGCCTGCGCGTCGCGCAGGTCGGCCTGCAGCGCCAGCACGCTGCCGGGACGCAGCATGTCCAGGTCGAAGGCCATCTGCTGCAGTTCGGCGGTGGAGGTATGCGCGTGCAGCACCACCGACCAGCCACAGGCATGGAAGTGGCGGGCGATGGCCGCGCCGATCCGGCGCGCGCTGCCGGTGATCAGCGCCACGGGCGCGGTGTCGGTCATCGGGGGTAACTCCCTGCTCGGCTATGCTGTGCATTGTCACCGCAATCGCCCGCGCCATGCATTCCCCACTGCCCCTTCCCGAGTCCGATGCCCTGGCCCACAGCGAGGAGCTGGCCGCTGCCCTGCGCGCGGAAATCCTCGCCAATGGCGGCGCCATGCCGTTCGCCCGCTTCATGGAGCTGAGCCTGTATGCCCCCGGGTGGGGCTATTACAGCGCCGGCGCCAGCAAGTTCGGCAGCGCCGGCGATTTCACCACCTCGCCGGAGATCGGCGCACTGTTCGCCGCCACCGTGGCCAACGCAGTCGCCCCGGTGATGCAGCAGCTCGGCCCGCAGGCGCGATTCCTGGAACTGGGCGGCGGCAGCGGCGCGTTCGCCGAGATCCTGCTCAAGCGCATGCTGGAGCTGGATGCGCTGCCGGACCGCTACGCGATCCTGGAACCCAGCGCGGACCTGCGCGAACGCCAGCGCGAGCGCCTGGAGAAGGCGCTGGTGCCGCCGCTGTTCGCCCTGGTCGAGTGGCTCGACGGTCCGTTCGACGACGACTGGGATGGCATGGTGTTCGCCAACGAGGTGATCGACGCGCTGCCCACGCCGCGCTTCCTGGCCAAGGACGGGATGATCTACGAGGAAACCGTGGAACTGGACGCGCAGGGCGCCTTCGTGCGCGGTGCGCAGCCGGCCGACGCGCTGCTCGGCGCGGCGGTACGGCATGTGGAGGCCTACCGCGAACGGCCGTTCGCCGACGGTTACCGGTCCGAGCTGCTGCCGCAGCTGCCGTACTGGATCCAGGCGGTGGCCGGGGGCCTCAAGCGCGGCGCGATGCTGTTCGTCGACTACGGCTACCCGCGCAACGAGTTCTACCAGGACGAGCGCGACGATGGCACGATGCGCGCGTTCTACCGCCACCACGTGCACAACGATGTGTACCGTTGGCCCGGCCTGCAGGACCTCACCGCGTCGGTGGATTTCACCGCGCTGGCCGAGGCCGGTACCGGCGCCGGCTTCGACCTGGCCGGCTACTGCACGCAGGCCAGCTTCCTGCTCGGCAACGGACTGGATGGGCTGCTGGAGAAGGCCGAGGCGCGCACCGACGAGATCGGCCGCGTGCGCCTGCGCGACCAGGTCAAGAAGCTCACCCTGCCCACTGAAATGGGCGAGCGCTTCCAGGTCATGGGCTTCCAGCGCGACGTGACATTCGATGCCGCGTTCCTGCTCGGCGATCTGACCTGGCGGTTGTGAGGTGACGGGCACGGGCATGTTGAAGCCGCTGCGCTGGCCACGGGTGTGGCTGGCGCTGTGGTGGCTGGCGATCCTGGTCACCATCACCGTGTGCCTGATCCCGCCGCCGCCACTGGCGCTGCCGGAGAACAGCGACAAGGTGGAACACTTCCTGGCCTATTTCCTGCTGGCCGCAGCGGCCGTGCAGATCTACCGGCCGCGCGCGCCCCTGGGTTGGGCGGCGGTGGGTCTGGTTGGCCTGGGCATCGGCATCGAAGTCGCGCAGGGCGCGTTGACCACCGACCGCATGGCCGACCCGATGGATGCGCTGGCCAACAGTGTCGGCGTGTTGGCCGGCATGGCGCTCGCGTTCACTCCGCTGCGCGATCTGCTGGTGCGCCTGCGCGGGTAAGCGCGGTGGTGCCGGCCGCTGGCCGGCTCCTCATGCGTCCAACTCAGCTCGGTAGTGCCGGCCGCTGGCCGGCTCCTCATGCGTCCGACCCAGCTCGGTAGTGCCGGCCGCTGGCCGGCTCATCATGCGTCCAACATCACCTGGTTGCCGGCCAGCGGCCGGCACTACCAACAGCTGCCGGCCGGCATGACCGTCGGTCAGAGGCCGGCACGACCTGCGCTGTTTCCCCTACTTCGGCAGCAGAGTCAGTTCGTCCAGCACCCACATCGTCGGACGGGTGTCGCCGGTAAAGCGCACGCACAGGTTCTGCGTGCCCTTCAGCGAACGCGGCAGCGCGGCCTCCAGGGTGATGAAACCGTCCTTGCCCGGTGCGGCCGGCAGCGGTACGGTCGCCAGCGGGGTGCCATCGCACTGGCCGTTGAGGATGTCCATCTCGCCGTGCGCGCTGCGTGCAGGGCTGAATTTCCGCTGCGGTTCGTCGTGGGCGAGCTGGAAGTAGTACGGAATCTGGCCGGCACGCACACGCAGGCGCGCGATGCCGTCCAGGTCCGCGTCCTGCCAGAACCAGCACGGATTGAAGATGTTGACGTTGAAGATCGCGCGCGTGCCATCGGCCGGGCCGTCGTCCTCCAGGCGCAGCAGCAGCTTGCCTTCGCCCGGGCACAGGGCCAGGTGCTCATCGGTGCGGCTGAGCAGCGAGGCGGCCGTGATGTCGAAGCGGCTCGCCGCACGGGCCAGGGCCTTGCCGTCGAAGAAGGCGGCTGCCTGCAGCGCGACCGGCAGCGGCTGCTGCAGGGGCGTGCTGTAGCGCGGCGACTGCGGCGTGACCGCGCTGCCGTCGGTGCTGTAGCGGATCTCGTAGCCCAGTGGGGTGCGCAGCGCGAGCGTGGCGGTGCCCGCCTTGCGGTCGTCGCGGGTGTCCAGCTCCACCTCGAACGGGGTCTGCGCGTAGGCAATCCCCATCGCCTGCCAGCGTTGCAGCTGGGTCGGCAGACGTGCGAGGAAGTCACCGTAGTCGCGACGATCGCGCGGTGACCAGCCGGTTTCGGCGACGGCGGCCAGGCGTGGGAACAGGTTGTGCTGCAGGCGCGCGTAGCTGCGCGTGTGCTCGGTGAACATGTTGGCCTGCAGGCCCAGGATGTGCTGATGCTTGTCGCGCGCCAGCGCATCGGGCACCGGCTCGAAGCCGTATACGCGCGCCAGCGGCGTGGTCAGCGGGCGGCCCGGCGGTTCGTTGTCCGAGGTGGTCTGCAGGTAATCCATGTACATGTCGGTGACCGGCGACATGACCACGTCATGGCCCTCGCTGGCCGCCTTCAGGCCACCCTCGGTGCCGCGCCACGACATCACCGTCGCCTCGGGCGGCAGGCCGCCTTCGAGGATCTCGTCCCAGCCGATCAGGCGGCGGTCGTGCTGCTCCAGGTACTTCTCCAGGCGCTTGATCAGGTGGCTCTGCATGTCCATTTCATTGCCCGCGCCAAGCTCGCGCATGCGCGCCTGCACGCGCGCGGACGCTTCCCACTGGTCCTTGACCGCTTCATCGCCACCCACATGCACGTAGCGGGCCGGGAACAGGGCGATCACTTCCTCCAGCACGTTCTCCAGGAACTGGAAGGTGCTTTCCTCGGTGTTGAACAGGTTCGGGAACACGCCCCATTCGCTCAACGGCGTGAGCGGGGTATCCAGCGTGCCCAGTTCGGGATAGGCGGCGATCGCGGCGGTGGCGTGGCCAGGCACGTCGATCTCCGGAATCACCTGGATGTGGCGCGCGGCCGCATAGGCGATGACCTCGCGGATCTGGTCCTGGGTGTAGAAGCCGCAGTACGGGCGCGGTGCGCCGGTGGCCGGGTCGCGGCCACCATCGCCGGCAGGAATGCGGCAACTGCCGACGTCGGTCAGCTTCGGGTAGCGCTTGATCTCCATGCGCCAGCCCTGGTCATCGGTGAGATGCCAGTGGAAGGTATTGAGCTTCTGTTCGGCCATCGCGTCGAGCACGCGCTTGATCTCGTCCAGGCTCTGGAAGTGGCGTGCCGAATCGAGCATCAGCCCGCGCCAGCTGAATCGTGGGGCGTCGTCGATGCGCAGCGCCGGCACGGTGCCGCCATCGCCGCTGGTGGCCAGCTGGGACAGGGTTGCCGCACCGTAGAACAGGCCTGCCTCGGCGGCGGCCTGCACGGTCACCCCGTCGCTGCCGGCACGCAGCTGATACCCCTCCGCACCGGTCTTGAGCGCCTTGTCCAGCACGAACCGCACGCCGCCCTTGCCGCGGCCGGCCTGCACCTGCAACGCCGGGCCACCGCTGTCGCGCAGCAGGGTGGTGAACTGTGCCGCGACGCGCCGTGCGGCATCGCCATCGGCATGGACCACCGTGGTGGCGGAGACGGTGTAGCCTGCGCCGTCGAGACGATCAACCCTGGCCGGCACGGGAATCAACGGCAGCGAACCGGGCAGGGCGCGCGGGCCATCCGGCGCCTGGGCATCGGCGGCATGGGCCAGCGGTGCGAGGGAAACGGCCAGTGCGAAGGTCAGCAGCGACAGCGAGGTACGACGGGTGCGGGTGTGCATCGGGTCATTCCTTTGTAGCGGATCGGGTCCACCTGTAAAAACGGGCCCGGAGGTCCGGGCCCGTCGTTCAGGCTATCAGCAGGGTGCGGCGTGGATCAGTACTTGAAGCGGAAGTTGAGGTAATACTGGCGGCCGTTGCTGTAGAACGAGGTCGGGATCGCCGAGCTCTGGTAGTACTTGTAGGTCGGGTTGTTGAGGTTCAGCGCATCGAAGCTGACGCTCAGCCAGTCGGTCGCCTTGTAGCTCAGCGAGGCCGACAGCGTGCCGAACGCATCCTGGTAGTACGGATTGGCGCCGGACAGGCTGATCAGGAACTCCGACCGGTAGGTGTAGCTCAGGCGCGCACCGAAGGTGTCGTTCTCGAAGTAGGCACCGACGTTGTAGGTGTTCTTCGAGGTACCCAGCAGGTTGTTGGTGCCATCGGCCCAGGTGTGCGAGGAGCTGCCATCGGCGTAGGTGTAGTTGGCATTGACGCCGAAGTACTCGCCGATCGGCTGTTCGTACACCAGTTCCAGGCCGCTGACCTTGCCATCGGCATTGATCGGTGCGGATACCTGGTAGGCCTCAAGCTGATGGGTCAGCTCGCTGAACAGCATCTGGGTCTGCACGTCGAAGGCGATGTAGTCCTTCATGTTCATCGAGAACACGCCGGCCGACAGCAGGCCGCGCGGCATGAAGTACCACTCCAGGTTGGCGTCCAGGTTGGTCGACACCGTCGGCTTCAGCTTCGGGTTGCCGCCGCCGCCGGTCTTGTTCAGATCCGAACCCCACGACGAGGCGCCCAGGGCCGAGTAGTCCGGCAGGGTCTGCGTCTGCGAGGCGGCGAAGCGGAACACCAGGTCTTCGGCCAGGTCGAACTTCAGGTTGGCGCTCGGCAGCACGCGGCTGTGCTTGTTCTCGAAGGCCTGCGCCTTCCACATGCCGAACAGGCTGCGCACATCGGCATTGGCCACGTCCTGCACGGCCAGGTAGGTGTCGATGTCCTGCTTGATGTTCACGTAGCGCAGGCCGAAGTTGCCGGCCCAGCGATCGCCGCTCAGGTTGGCCTGCACGTAGGCGCCGAAGTTCTTCTCGGCGACCTTCCACTCGGCGCCGTAGTTGTGGCGACCGTCGGGACCGTCGTTGTTGGCCAGCCAGGTGGAGTTGTTGAGGATCGCGTCCTTCAGCGCATCCGGGGTGAAGTACCACAGGTTGCGCGGGAAGGTACCGCCGATGTCCTTGGCAAAGCCGCCCGGATAGTTGGCGGTGGCGCCGTTCTGCAGCGCGGCCCAGATGTTGCCCGGGGTGGCGCCTTCCGGCGACATCGCTTCACGCTTGTGGTCGGCATAGCGCACGCCGAAGTCGATCGAGCTCAGGGCGCCGCTGGTGAAGTACTGGCTGAAGTCGAGGTTGACCCAGTCTTCCTTGTCTTCGGCGGTGACTTCCTGGTTGCCCCAGGTGCCGAAGCTGGTGACGCCGCTCGGACTGATGTCGCCACCGACGTTCCAATCGATCGGCGAGCTGTTGCCGTGCGTGCTCCAGCTGGCGCCGCCGCCGTTGGCTGCGGTGACTTCGGCGATGAACTGGCGCGGGGTCGAACCGGTGCCCTTGGTGGTGCCGACCTGGAACTTGGAGTTCAGGTTGTCGTTGATCTGCCAGTCCGCGTCGAAGGTGACGTAGTTGGTCTTGGCGGTGGCTTCGCGGTAGATCATGTCGTACACCGCGTAATCGGTGCCCGGACGACCGGTGTAGGTGGCGTTGGTCAGCACGCCATCCTTGATGGTGTAGCCCGCGTCCGGCGCCTGCGACTTGGCGAAGCTGTTGCCGAACATCATGAAGTTGCGGTTGTAGTTGTTGGCCTCCATCTTCGAGCTGAACCCGCTCAGGGCCAGGGTCAGATCGTCGGACGGCTTGAACTCCACCGTGACCAGGCCGCCCTTGCGCTCGCGGGTCTGCTCGAACAGGGTCGAACCCAGCAGGCCGGGGACGTTGACGCCGATCAGGTCCGGGTTGGTTGCGGCGACCGGATCGGTGGCGGCGATCTTGAAGAAGCCGCCCGGGATTTCCTGCGCTTCGCGGCGCAGCTCACGCTTCTGGTAGAAGCCCTGCAGCAGGACGCCGAAGCGGCCGTCGTCGCTCTTGTAGTTGAACAGGGCCGACAGCTGCGGATCGGTCGAATCGGCCTGGTCCGAATTCACCGCACCCACCGAGGCTTCGGCGGTGAACTTGTTGGCGAAGCCGAGCGGGGTGCGGGTGACGATGTTGACGGTACCGGTGGTGCCGCCGTCCTGCAGCTTGGCCTGCGAGGACTTGTTCACTTCCACCGAGCTGACCAGCTCGGACGGCAGCAGCGAGTAGCTGACGCTGCGGCCGACGTTGTTGCCCTGGCTGAGCACGAACCAGTCGGCCGAGGCCACGGTGTGGCCGTTGATCAGGGTCTGGGTCAGGCTCGGGCTGGTGCCGCGCAGGCTGACGCGGTCGGCTTCGTCGAAGCCGCCTTCATCGGCGCTGGACGAGCTGATGTTGACGCCCGGCAGCCGCTGCAGGGTATCGGCGACGTTGTGTGCCGGCAGCTTGCCCACGTCTTCGGCGGTGACCACTTCCAGGCGCGCGTTGGCTTCGCGCTTGGTGTCCAGCGATTTCTCCATCGAGCCGCGGATACCCGTGACCTGCACGGTATCCAGGTCGGTGGCGGTCGGGGCGGAAGCAGGGGCCTGCTGCGCGTGGGCGCTGAAGGCAAGGCAGCTGACGATCGCTGCAGAAAGCAGGGTCTTGCGGGTGTTCATGATGTCTCTCCTCATCACTCGATGGTTGCCGGCTGCGGCGGTCGTTTTGCGGTTGCGTTGGCCTGCGCGGGTGTAGAGCCTCCCGGGCGGTGTCGTGCCACGTAGTGCGTGCTGCGTTTTCGGTACGGTGATCGATGCTGCGAAACGGATCAGGCGTCCTGACGGCCCAGGTACCAGCTGGCGGCGCCGATGACGCCCAGCTGCCCGTGCTCGACCACCTTCACGGGAATGCGTTCCAGCGCTTCGCGCATCGGCCCCTTGTTGAGGTAGCGCTCGACGAAACTGCTGTTCAACAGAAACTCGCGGATCTGCGGCAGGATGCCGCCGGCCAGATACACCCCGCCGGTGACGCCGTACTGCAGGGCCATGTCGCCGATGGTGCTGCCGAGCAGGCCGCAGAACACGTCCAGCGCCTGGCGGGCCTGTGCGTCCTGGTCGGCCATCGCCGCGGCGGTGATCGCATCCGGGCTGCCCAGCGTTGGCACCTGGCCGTTGATCGCGCACAGCGCGCGGTACAGGTTCATCAGGCCAGGGCCGGACAGCGCCTGCTCGACCGATACGTGCGAACGGTCGCGCAGCATCTGCCGCACGATCGCCATTTCCAGTTCGGTGGTGGTGGCCAGGGTCGGCTGGCCGGCTTCGGTGGCCAGCACCACGGCTCCGTGCGGGGTGGGGATCCACACCGCAGCGCCGAGCCCGGTGCCGGGGCCGACCACCAGGGTCGGGCCGCGCGGCGCGGTGGCCGGGCCGGTCAGCTGCAGCACGCCGCTGGCATCGACCTGCGCGGCTGCGTAGGCCACCGCTTCGAAGTCGTTGACGATATAGACCTGGTCCAGGCCGACCTCGCGTTCGATCTGCCGGGCCGACAGCGGCCACGGCACATTGGCGGTGATCACCGTGCCGTCGTCGCGGGCATAGCCGGCGGTCGCCACCACGCAGTGGGCCGGACGCGGGCTGTCGGCCAGGAAGTCGGCCAGGATCGCGCTCAGCCCGGGATAGTCGGCATTGCGGAACTTGCGGTATTCCAGCAGCTGCACCGGATGGGCCGGATCGGGGCCGGCCTGGACCCGGGCCACCCGCACATGCGTCCCGCCCACGTCGGCGGCCAGGAACGGCGGCAGCGCCGGGGAGGCGGCATGAGCCTGGACAGAGTGGGCAGCTGCGGTCACACGGACTCCCTTGGGTGCGCACGGCCAGGCTGGTGCCCGGCGATTGAGGCGGAGTCTGTAATCGTTCTGACAACGATGTCAACGATAACCTCACACTTTCGATGGTGCGCTGCAACGGGCGGTTGCGCGGGAAAACGTTTTCAACGCACTGCCGTCATGTTTTCGCAAACTCCCTGAAAACCGGGGGCCTGCGCCGGCCCTGCTGGCGCGGCACGGTGGTTTGCGCAGGTGCAGCATGGCGATATGACAGCCAGATGGCGCAGCAAGTTGTTGACAAAGACAGCGGGCGCGTCGAATAAATGTGACAACGTTGTTCCCAGCCACTCTTCCGACGCCGCATCGCGCCGTCGATGCAGGAGCCTTCCAGATGTCCGCAGTGCCTGCTGCTTCCGCGCGTTCCAGCGTGGTCACCTCGATCCTGATCATCGGCGTGCTGTTCTTCCTGATCGGCTTCCTCACCTGGCTCAATGGCCCGCTGATCACCTTCGTCAAACTGGCCTTCGAGCTGGACGAAGTCGGCGCCTTCCTGGTGCTGATGGTGTTCTACCTGTCCTACTTCTTCCTGGCGCTGCCGGCGTCGTGGATCCTCAAGCGCACCGGCATGAAGAAGGGCCTCAGCCTGAGCCTGCTGGTGATGGCGGCCGGTGCGGTGGTGTTCGCCCACTTCGCCCAGCAGCGCTGGTACCCGGGGGCGCTCAGCGGCCTGTTCATCATCGGCAGCGGCCTGGCCCTGCTGCAGACGGCGGTCAACCCGTACATCAGCATCCTCGGCCCGATCGAGACGGCGGCGCGGCGCATCGCGCTGATGGGCATCTGCAACAAGATCGCCGGCATGCTCGCCCCGGTGCTGATCGGCACCCTGGTGCTGCACGGCATCGGCGACCTGGATGCGCAGGTGAAGGTTGCCGATGCGGCGGCCAAAACGGTGCTGCTCAACGACTTCGCGGCCAAGATCCAGCTGCCGTACATGGCGATGGCGGGGCTGCTGGTGGTGCTGGCGGTGGGCGTGCTGTTCTCGCCGCTGCCGGAACTGAAACCCTCCGAGGCCAACGCCACCCCGGCACGCGCTGCGGGCGTGGCCGAGCGCACCAGCATCTTCCAGTTCCCGCACCTGTGGCTGGGCGTGCTGTGTCTGTTCGTCTACGTGGGCGTGGAAGTGATGGCCGGTGATGCGATCGGCACCTACGGGCATGGGTTCGACCTGCCGCTGGACCAGACCAAGATGTTCACCTCGATCACCCTCGGCGCGATGCTGGTGGGCTACCTGGTCGGGTTGGCGCTGATTCCGCACCTGGTCTCGCAGTCGCGTTACCTGAGCATCTCGGCGGTGCTGGGCGTGGTGTTCTGCGCCGGGGCACTGCTTACCCACGGCTATGTGTCGGTGGGCTTCGTGGCCGCACTGGGCTTCGCCAACGCGATGATGTGGCCGGCCATCTTCCCGCTGGCCATCCGCGGGCTGGGTCGCTTCACCGAAACCGGCTCGGCGCTGCTGGTGATGGCCATCGCCGGTGGCGCGATCATCCCGCAGGCGTTCGCGGTGCTGAAGCAGCATTTCGACTTCCAGTGGGTGTTCGCCGGCCTGATGATCCCGTGCTACCTGTACATCCTGTTCTACTCGGTCCGGGGCCACCGGGTCGGCCTGTCCCGCGACGGCCAGTGATCGGCGATCATGGACGCTCCACGGAACCCGCAGGACAAGAGCATGCGCAGAGCGACCATCAAGGATGTCGCCGAACGGGCCAAGGTGTCGTTGAAGACCGTTTCGCGCGTCATCAACAATGAGCCTTCGGTGATGCAGGCCACGCGCGCGCGCGTGCTGCGCGCGATCGCCGAACTGGACTACGAGCCCGATCCCGCCGCGCGCAACCTGCGCACCGGCACCACCCTGGTGGTCGGGCTCGTGTACGACAACCCCAACCCGTACCACATCATCGGGGTGCAGAACGGCGTGCTTGCCGCCTGCCGCGAGACCGGGTTCGGGCTGCAGATCCATCCCTGCGATTCCAGTTCGCCGATGCTGGCCGAAGAGCTGGCCGACTGGGTGCAGCGTTCGCGCCTGGCCGGGCTGGTGCTGACCGCACCGATGTCCGAACGACGCGACCTGGTCGCGGCGCTGACCGCGCGCGGCATCAAGCTGGTGCGCATCATCGCCGCCACCGCGGACCCTGAAGACGGCGCCTGCGTGTTCGTCGACGACCGCGAGGCGGCCTACGAGATCACCGAGCACCTGATCCAGCTCGGCCACCAGCGTATCGGGTTCCTGTGGGGCGGCAGCTCGCACCGCTCCAGCGGCGAGCGCCATGCCGGCTACGAAGCCGCGCTGCGCGACTACGGCATGACCATCGACAAGCACCTGGTGGTGCAGGGCGATTACACCTTCGACGACGGCTTCCGCGGCGCACGCCGCCTGCTGGCGCTGCGCGAGCCGCCCACCGCCATCTTCGGCTCCAACGACGAGATCGCCGCCGGCGTGCTGGCGGCAGCCAAGTCGGCCGGCATGAACGTGCCCTACGACCTGTCCATCGCCGGCTTCGAGGACAGCCCGTTCTCGCGCCAGTCGTGGCCGCCGCTGACCACCGCCAAGCAGGCCACCGAGGACATCGCGCGGCACGCCGCACGCCTGCTGATTGCGCAGCTGCGCAGCGATGCCTACGACGATGCGCCGTTGCAGCTGCAGAACCAGGGCTTCGTACCGCAACTGGTGGTGCGCGGTTCCACCGCCCCGATGCGCCCGCAGGGTGCACGACCTCCTTCTCCTGAAACGACCTGAGTCCCCATGTCCCTGCCTGCCCCCCATGAAACCCTGATGTACCGCGAAGCCGCGGAAGCCGCCGACGTGATCGCCGCGCAGTTCGCGCGCAACCAGGTCGCGGTGGAAACGCTGGCGGCGAGCCTGCGCGCCGCGCCGCCGCCGTTCGTGGTGACCTGCGCGCGGGGCAGCTCGGACCATGCCGCCACCTATGCCAAGTACCTGCTGGAAACGCGGCTGGGGCTGGTGACCGCCTCGGCATCGCCGTCGGTGGGCTCGGTTTATGAGGCACCGCTGCAGCTGCGTGGGGCGCTGTACATCGTGATTTCGCAGTCCGGAAAAAGCCCGGACCTGCTGCGCAACGCCGAGGCCGCACGTGCGGCCGGTGCGCGCGTGGTGGCGCTGGTCAACGTGGAGGATTCGCCGCTGGCGCAGCTGGCCGAGACCGTGATTCCGCTCGGCGCCGGTGCCGAGCGCAGCGTGGCGGCGACCAAGAGCTACCTCGCCTCGCTGTCGGCGATCCTGCAGCTGGTGGCGTACTGGAGCCAGGACGCGGCGCTGATCGCCGCCCTGCGGGTGCTGCCCGATGCGCTGCGGCAGGCCTGGAACAGCGACTGGTCGTCGCTCACCGACGGCCTGGTGCCGGCGCACAACCTGTTCGTGCTCGGCCGCGGGCTGGGTCTGGGCGCGGCGCAGGAAGCGGCGCTGAAGTTCAAGGAAACCTGCGGTCTGCATGCCGAGGCCTACAGCTCGGCCGAGGTCAAGCACGGGCCGATGGCGCTGGTGGGCCCGGGCTTCCCGGTGCTGGCCTTCGCCCAACCCGATGAAACCGGCGCCGGCACCCGCGCGGTCGTGCAGGAGTTCGCCGCGCGCGACGCGCAGGTGTGGCTGGCCGATGTCGGCGGCGACCTGGCGCTGCCGGTTGCGCCGCATCCGGCCTGCGCGCCGCTGCTGGCGGTGCAGGCCTTCTACCGCGCGATCAACGCACTGGCGCTGCGCCGCGGGCACAACCCCGACCTGCCGCCGCATCTGAACAAGGTGACGGAAACCGTCTGATGAAAACCGTCCTGCGCAACGCCCGCATCCTGGCCGGCGATGATTTCCGCGACGACCTTGCCGTGGTCATCGAAAGTGGTCGCATCACCGCGCTGGTCTCCGATGCCGCGCCCACGCTCGGGCAGGCCGACGAACAGGTGGATCTTGGCGGAGGCTGGCTGCTGCCCGGCTTCATCGATGCCCAGGTCAATGGCGGCGGCGGCGTGCTGTTCAACAACACTCCCGACGTGGCCACGCTGCGCACACTGGCGCAGGCGCACCGGCGCTTCGGTACCACCGGCCTGCTGCCCACCCTGATCAGCGACGATCTGCAGGTGATGCGCAGCGCCATCGCTGCAACGCGCCAGGCGATCATCGAGGGCGTGCCGGGCGTGCTCGGCATCCACCTGGAAGGGCCGTACATCGCACCGGCGCGCAAGGGCACACACGATGCCAGCAAGTTCCGCGTGCCCGATGCGGCCGAGATCGCGCTGGCGGCGTCGCTGGACAACGGCGTAACGCTGCTGACGCTGGCACCGGAACGGGTGCCGCTGGACAGCATCCGCGCCCTGGTCGAGCGTGGCGTGGTGGTGGCCGCCGGCCACACCGCGGCCAGCTACGAAGAGGCCCGCGCCGGTCTGGACGCGGGCATCCGCGGCTTCACCCATCTGTACAACGCGATGTCGCCGCTGACCGGCCGTGAGCCGGGTGCGGTCGGCGCGGCGCTGGAAGACCGCGACAGCTGGGTCGGCATCATCGCCGACGGCGTCCACGTGCATCCAGCCAGCCTGCGCGTGGCGCTGGCGGCCAAGCCGCGCGGCAAGGTCATGCTGGTCACCGACGCGATGCCGCCGGTGGGGGCCGACGACCCCAGCTACGTGCTGTATGGCGAGGTCATCACCGCCGTGGACGGCGTGGTGCGCAATGCCGCCGGTTCGCTGGCCGGCTCGGCACTGGACATGGCCACGGCGGTACGCAACGCGGTGCAGCTGCTGGGCCTGCCGCTGGCCGAGGCGGCGCGCATGGCGTCGACCTATCCGGCGGAGTTCCTCAACCTGGATGACCGTTACGGCCACATCGCCGAAGGCCACCGCGCCGACCTGGTGCTGCTGGACGATGCGCTGCAGGTGCGCAGCACGTGGATCGGCGGCCAGCGCGAAGACGCATGACCACCGCCGTATCCCCGCGCATGGGCTCGATCGACGCGCTGCGCGGGCTGACCGTCGCGGCGATGCTGCTGGTCAACAATCCGGGTGACTGGGGGCATGTGTATGCCCCGTTGCTGCATGCCGACTGGCACGGGTTCACGCCGACCGACCTGATCTTCCCGCTGTTCCTGTTCATCGCGGGCGTGTCGATGGCGTTCAGCCTGGCGCCGCGTGCGCACGATCCGGCGACGCGGCCGGCGCTGCGCCGCGGATTGCTGCAGCGCGCGCTGCGCATCGTGCTGGCCGGTGCGTTGCTGCATCTGCTGGCATGGTGGCTGTTCGAACTGCCGGCCTACCGGCTGTGGGGCGTGCTGCAACGGATCGCACTGTGCGTGGCGGTGGTGGGCCTGCTGGCGATCCACACCCGTGCGCGCACGCAATGGGCGGTGATGGGCGCGCTGCTGCTCGGTTATGCGGTGGTGCTGCTGTGCGGCGCCTCGCTCGATCCGTGGGTGAATCCGGCCAGCCGCCTGGATACCGCGCTGTTCGCGCCGATGCTCTACAAATACACCGCCGCCACCGGCCTGGGCCACGATCCCGAGGGGCTGCTGAGCAGCGCCGGTGCCATTGCGACCACGGTGCTGGGCCTGCGTGCCGGTGCCTGGCTGCGTGCCGGCCAGCTCGGCCGGCTGGGGGGCCTGGCGGTTGCATGCCTGGCGCTGGGTGCGCTGGTGGCGCTGTGGCTGCCGTTCAACAAGAACCTGTGGACGCCCAGCTTCGTGCTGTGGGCGGGCGGCTGGTCGGTGGCGGCGCTGCTGGCCGCGCACCTGCTGGTGGACCGTGCGGGCGCACCGGCGCTGGGTCGTCGGTTCGGCGTCAATGCGATTGCGGCCTACCTCGGGTCGTCGGCGATGTCGCTGGTGCTGGTGGCCAGCGGCGTGTGGGCCACGGCCTACGCCTGGCTGGCGGCCCGGATCCCGTCGGCCTCGCTGGCATCGCTGTGCTGCGCGCTGGCCTTCGTGGCGTTGTGGTGGGGCGTGATGTGGGTACTGGACCGGCGCCGGATCTACCTGAAAATCTGAACAGGGCCCTGCGTTTTCAGCGCTTCCTGCATTGACCGGAGCATCACTCCAGCCCCGTATAACTACCCGGGCCGGTTTTACATGGTCGTGCATGTTTGGCCGGTGTCGTGCTTCCCGCCTTCGGAAAGGACAGGTGTATGCGCTTCACGCCCACGGTACCGGTACCTGCGTTGTTGGCCGTTCACACGGCGCACTGGATCGCACTTGGCCGCGGCAGTGCGGTCGGCACGCTGCTGCTTGTGGCTGCCTCGCCGGCCTGGGCCGGTTGCGATACCCCCGCGCCGCTGACGGGCCAGACCGTCACCTGTTCGGCCACCGCGCCCAATCCGCAGACGGTTGCCATCACCGGTGCAGCCGGCGCGTCGAACATCACCATCAACGTGGGCAGCGCCGCGCAGGTCGCCGTTGCCAGCGGCGCGGCCATCGCGCTGCCGGGCGGCACCGGCCACCTGATCAACAATGAGGGGCGCCTGGCCACCGCCGCCGGTGTCGCGCTGCAACTGGGGGGTGCCACCCGCGTGATCAATCGTGGCGTCATCGCCGGCACCACCGGCGGTATCGTCTTCGGCGCCGGCGACGACCGCCTGGACATGCTCGCCGGCAACATCAGCGGCGGCGTGCAACACGGCGACGGGCGCGATGCGCTGGTGCTGCGCGGCGGTGTCATCGACAGCGTGCAGCAGGGCGACGGCGACGATCTGTTCGAGATCAGCGACGGCAGCGTGACCGGGCTGGTGAGCCAGGGCAACGGCCTGGACATGTTCCTGATGACCGGCGGCACCCTTGGTGCGCTTGCGCAGGGCGATGGCACCGATCGTTTCCGCATGACCGGCGGGCGCATCATCGGCGGCTTCGACGATGGCGACTACGCCGAAATGACCGGGGGCCAGATCGGTCGCGTCAACCTGAAGCTGGAAGACAACACCTTCCTGATGTCCGGCGGCACCATCGACGGCAACCTGGTCGCCGCGTTCGGCAACGACACCATCGTGATATCCGATGGCTACATCGGCGGCAACATCAGTGTCAGCGGCGGCAACGACAGCGTGACCCTCAGTGGCGGCACCGTCCGCGGCGAGGTCCGGCTCAGCCTGGGCAACGACCGCCTGGACTGGCATGACGGCGGGGTGGTGCACGGCCTTGTCGACTTCGCCGAGGGCAACGACGTGGCCACGCTCGCCAACCTTAATGCCAGCCACCTCGGCGCATTGCCGGGCTTCGCTGGCGGCGTGGGCAACGATGCACTCACCCTGCGCAACGTCACCACCGATGGCGTCGCGCGCTTCACCGGCTGGGAGCGGATCGCGCTGACCGGCGATACCCAGCTCACCTTCGACGGCACGCTGCTGCTCGGCGATGTCGCCACCGGCACCGGCAGCCTGGATATCGATGCCACCAGCGCGTTGTTCGCCACCGGCACCCGCGGCGGCATCGCCCCGTTCGGCGCCGGCCAGTTGGCCACCGTCACCAACGCCGGGCGCATCGACCTGACGACCGGCGGCACCGTTCCCGGCACCGCGTTCACCCTCGTCGGCAACTACGTCGGCAACAGTGGCGCGCTGTACCTGCGCACGGTGCTGGGTGACGACAGTTCGCTGTCGGACCGGCTGGTCATCGCCAACGGCACCGCCAGCGGCACCACCGGCATCGGGGTGCGCAACGTGGGGGGCGCCGGCGCGGCCACGCTCGCCGACGGCATCCTGGTGGTGCAGGCGACCAATGGCGCCACCACCACCAACGACGCGTTCGCCCTGTACAACACGCTCGCGGCCGGGGCGTTCGAATACTTCCTGTTCAAGGGCGGGGTGAGCGCGGGCAGCGGCGAAAACTGGTACCTGCGCTCCACCCTCGTGGCCAGCGCGACGCCGGCGCCGGCCCCACCACCCGCCGAACCGGAGCCGGCCCCGGTGCCGCCGCCGCCGGAAGCCCTCGGTACGCCGCCGCCGCCGCTGCCACCGCCACCGACCGTCATTCCGGTCGATCCCGATCCGCTGGTGCCCGAGCCCGTCGCGCCGCCGGAACCGCCGGCACCGCCGCCCGTGGCGCCACCGGCGGTCGATACGCCGCCGCCGGTGCCCACCGAGGTGGCGGCCGTGCCATCGCCCGTGGCCGAGCCGCCCACGCCGGGCGCGCGCGCCGCCGAAGGCGATGTCGTGCCGCTGTACCGCATCGAGACGCCCACGTACGCGGTCGTGCCGCTGCTGCTGCGCCAGACCAGCCTGCTGAGTCTGGGCACCTTCCACGAGCGCCAGGGCGAGCAGCGCCTGCTCGCCGGGGAGGGCGGCGTGCGTGCCGCGTGGGCACGGCTGGTCGGCGCGAGCCATGAGCAGCAGTGGGAGGGCGATGCGCAACCGGGCTTCGACGGCGACATCCAGGGGGTGCAGGCCGGCGTGGATCTGTACGCCAACACGGGCGACAGCGTGCGCGATCAGGTTGGCGTATTCGTCGGCCGCACCCGCGCGCAGGGCAACGTCACCGGCTTCGCGGTTGGCTGGGAGAACCTGACGGTCGGCCGCACGCGGCTGGACGACAAGCACGTGGGCCTGTACTGGACGCGTGTGGGCAGCCAGGGCGGCTACCTGGATGCGGTGCTGCTGCAGAGCCGCTACGACGGCGATGCGCACTCGGCGCGCGGGCTGGGCATCGACGTACGCGGCGATGGCACCACCGCGTCACTGGAAGTGGGCAAGCCGCTGCTGCGCCTTGGCCAGTCGCGGTGGTGGCTGGAACCGCAACTGCAGGTGATCTGGCAGCGCACTGACATCGACGATTCTGGGGATCTGTTCGCGGCGGTGCGGTTCGACAGCGACAGCGCCTGGACCGGTCGGGTTGGCCTGCGGCTGGCCGCCGACTACGACATCGCCGGCAACGGCTGGCAGCCCTACCTCAAGGTGAACTACTGGCAGGCGCTGGACGGGCAGGACCGCATCGACTTCGACAGCAACCGGATCGTCAACCAGCAGGACTACCGCGCGCTGGAAGTCGGCGTGGGCGTGGTCGCGCGCTTCAACCCCAACGTCAGCGCCTTCGCGGTGGTCGACTACACGCGCGATCTGGAGAGCAGCCGGCAGAAGGAGCAGCGCAGCATCGAGGGCAATCTCGGGCTGCGCTTCGACTGGTAGGGTGGCCGCAGGTGATCCGCACCGGCTAAGCTCGGCGCGGATCGATACACGGAGCGGGTGGATGCAGAACAGGGACGCCGGACCATGACGCCGTTGCAGCACACCGCCGATGCACTGCACCGGCAGGGCAGCCGTACCGACGCCGTCGACGCGCGTGTGGCCGACCTGTGCGGCGTTGCATCCCTCGCGGAGGCGCAGTGTCTGCTGCCCGCGTTGGAGGCCGAGGCCGATGCGCTGGATTGGCCGCGCGACCGCGACTATGCCGCGCTGGCACTGCAGCAGGCGGCCCCGGCGGCGGTTCCCGAGGTGGCACGGCTGATGCTGCGCTGCGCGCTGTCACGGGCGCGCTGGTGCGCGTCGTGCGCGACCTCGGGTGCCGAAGGCCTGGCGCGCTCGCAGCATGTGGCCGAACTGGAGGCCGCGCTCGCCGCCTGTGGCTGAGCAGGCAAGGCGGCTCAGTCCAGCGCGGCGTCACCCCGCAGCACGGGATAGGGGTTGAGCGACGCGCCCTTCCACCACTGCCGCTCCGCGCCCAGGCGGTGGATCTCGAAGTGCAGGTGCGGTGCGTCCGGTGACGCATTGCCGGTACTGCCCACATAGCCGATCACCTCGCCGCGTTTGATCGCCTTCTTCTCGACGATGCCATCGGCGTAGCGCTGCAGGTGCGCGTAGTAGTAGCAGTAGCGCCCGCTCGGCTCGAACTGGTACAGCGTGAGCCCGCCGCGCTCGCTGTCGAACAGCTTTTCCACCGTGCCATCGGCCACCGCCAGCACCGGCGAGCCGGCCGGGGCGAGGATGTCGATGGCATCGTGCACGCGGCCTTCGCTGCGCGCATCGGTGAAGGTGTCCTGCAGCTGTGAGGCGGCGATGCCCTGCACCGGCAACAGCAGCGTGCCAGCCGGTGCGAGCGTGCCGGCCGGTGCGGGCGCTGCGGGTGCGGATACTGTCGGCGCGGAGACTGCCGAAGGCGCGACAGGCGCGACAGGCGCGATCTGGGGCGCGGCAGCGGGCGGCGTTGCCGCCGCCAAGGCCGGTGCGGCATGCGGCACCTCTGCGGATGAAGTCGATGCGCCTGGGGCGGCAGGCGGCGCCAGCACCCACACGCCTAGCACGCCGATCACCAGTCCCACCGCCAGCAGCAGTCCGGTCTTCATCGTCTACTCCTGCATCACCACCGGCACCGACGCATCCACCGCGTCGGCAACCTGCAGTGCATCCCAGTTGGTCATGCGCACGCAGCCGTGCGATTCGGTCTTGCCCACGTGCCCCGGCTCGGGCGTTCCGTGCAGGCCGTAGTGCGGTTTGGAGATGTCGATCCAGACGCGGCCGACCGGGTTGTTCGGGCCCGGCGGCAGGGTGGCCTTGCCTTCGCCCTTGCGCGCATCCCAGAACAGTTTGGGGTTGTAGTGGAAAGTCGGATCGCGCGAGATGCCGAGGATCTTCCAGGTGCCGATCGGCAGTGGATCGTGCCTGCTGCCCGACGACACCGGGAACTGCGCGTACACCTTGCCCTGCGCGTCGAACAGCCGCAGCGTCGACTCGGATTTGTCGATCACCAGCCTGGCCGCCTTCGGCAAGGTGGACGGCGCGATGTTAGGCACCTGGATCGCCGTGCCGGCCTTGCTGAAATCGACACCGGGATTGAGCGTGCGCAACAGCGCCGGATCGGCATGGAAGCGCTCGCCAAGGGCCTCTTCCACGGAGGCGAAGCCCAGCGCTTTCAGCTTGGCCTGCGCGGACGGGGTTTTGGGGACCGGCTGGAATGGGCCGGCGACATCCTCGGCGGTCAACGTGTAGCGCGCCAGCACTTCCACGCGGTCGGCCTGCAGCGCCTGCCAGGTGGCATCATCCAGTTCGCCGGTCACCTTCAGGTCGTGGGCGGCCTGGAAGCCGGACACCGCGCGCTTCTGGTTGGAGCCGGGCAGGCCATCGATCTGGCCGGGCGAGAAATGCGCGCGGTCCAGCAGCACCTGCGCATGCAGGTCCGAGCGCGGGCCGGTTGGCACCGTCGACGTTTCGGCGATTGGCGTCGGCAGGGCCGGGGTCTGCGCGATGGCCGGTGCAGCACTGGCCAAGGCCGCGCACAGGGCCATCGGAAGCAGGGCAGGCAGGCATCGGATCATCGGCTACTCCAGCGGGGACGTGACCCCACCATGCCCGACTGCGCTGCGCACCCTGCGTGAAACGGCTGACTGCCGGATGAGCGGTCAGCGCGCGGCGGCGATCGCGTTGATCCGCGCCCTGGCCAGCGCTTCGCCGATGGCCGGGCCCACGAGGCCCTGTGTATCCAGGTCGCGTGCCTGCACGGCCAGCGCGGCCTGGTGCAGGCGCGTGAACGTGGTGCCCTGCGGGTAGTCACTGTCCTCGAAGCCGAGCCGCCCGCGCTTGTCGGCTTCGCAGCACAGCGCGATGCGCGCGATGCGCTCGGGGCGGCGGAAACCATCACAGCGCGACAGCAGCTCGAGCACGGTGGCGTCGCGCAGTTCGGCGATGCGGTGTACGTTGAGATGGTCGCGGCACACGGCTTCGGCGAGTTGGCGATGTTCCGGCGGAATCTTCAGCCGGTCGCACAGCGCGCGCAGCGGCGCCAGGCCGCGCTGCTCGTGCATGATGTGGCGCGGCCATTCCTCCGGCGGCGTCAGGCCCTTGCCGAGGTCGTGGGTGAGCGCGGCGAAGCCGACCAGGTCATCGCCCGGCGCGAGCCGGGCGGCCATGTCGCTGACCATCTCCTGGTGCACGCCGGTATCCACTTCGGGGTGGAACTCGGCGCGTTGCGGCACGCCGTACAAGGCCTCCAGCTCAGGCAGTATCGGGCCGAGCGCGTGGGCATCGTGCAGGGTGCGCAGGAACGCAGACGGGCGTTCCGATGCCAGCACCCGGCGCAGTTCCTGCCAGACCCGTTCGGGCACCAGGGCGTCCAGCTCGCCGCTCTCGGCGATCTGCCGCATCAGCGCCATCGTTTCCTCGGCCACGGTGAAGCCCAGCGGCGCGAAGCGCGCCATGAAGCGCGCCGCGCGCAGAACGCGCAGGGGGTCTTCAACGAACGCCGGGCCGACATGGCGCAGCACCCGCTGCTCGATGTCGCGCAGGCCGCCATAGGGATCGACCAGCGTCCCGGTCGCCTCGTCGCAGGCGATTGCGTTGATGGTGAAATCGCGGCGCAGCAGGTCGTCTTCCAGCGTCACCGACGGATCGGCATCCACCACGAAACCGCGATAGCCACGGCCGGACTTGCGCTCAGTGCGCGCCAGTGCGTACTCCTCGCCGCTGTCCGGATGCAGGAACACCGGGAAATCGCGGCCCACGGCCTTGTAGCCGAGCGCCTCCATGTCGGGCTGGGTAGCACCCACCACCACCCAGTCGCGGTCGCCGGGCGGACGCTGCAGCAGGCGGTCGCGTACCGCGCCGCCGACAAGATAGATCTTCATGCGGGCAATGATGCCACGGCCTTCCCGGACGCGGTCGCCGCGGCTCTCCCGCAGGGTAGAGCCGAGCGGGCGGGCGGGTAGAGCCGACCAGGTAGAGCCGATCAGGTAGAGCCGACCCGGTAGAGCCGACTGTTAGTCGGCTGACGCGCGCAGCGCGCCCGCGTTTGCCGCGAAGAGCAGCCGACTAACAGTCGGCTCTACCAGCTCCATCGGCGTCACCCCGTCGATGGGCGCCACCGGGTCGTTCGGCGTCACCCCGTCCATCGGCGTCACCCGGTCGGTCGGCGCCCCCGGGTCGATCGGCGTCACCCCGTCGATCGGCGCCACCCAGTCGATCGGCGTCACCGGGTTGATCGGCGCCACCAAGTCGGTCGGCGTCACCCGGTCGATCGGCACCACCCGCTCAGCACCACCCACCCAGCCAGGATCAATCGCCGCCTTTGTCGGCGTTGGCCGCGCAGGTGAAGGTCTTGCGCTTGGCCTGCAGACGCCCGTTCATGCGGTCGCTGACCGGCAGCGCGTCGCCGTTGAGGCGCCAGTCGTAGATCACGCTGAAGGCCAGGATGCGCGCCACGTACTCGCGGGTTTCCTTGTAGCTGATGGTCTCGATCCAGATGTCCGGATCAAAGCCCGGGCGCTGCGTCTGCCAGCGCGCGGTCGGCGTGGGGCCGGCGTTGTAGGCGGCGATGGTGACGTAGGGCAGTCCCTGGTACTTGTCCATCAACTGCCGCAGGTAGGCGGTGCCGATGGCGATGTTGGTGTCCGGGTCGTACAGGCTGGCCGCACCGCCGTAGTTGGCCAGGCCGATCGACTTGGCCACGCTGGCGCCGGTGGTGGGCAGCACCTGCATCAGGCCCATCGCGTTGGCCGGCGAGCGTGCCTTCGGATTGAAGATGCTCTCGGCGCGGATTTCCGCCGCCACCCAGGCCGGGTCGATGGCGTTGCGCAGCGATTCGCGGCGGATGGTGTCGTCGTGGTGGAGCGGGAAGCGCAGCGCGTACAGGCGCTGCTCGTCCGGGGTCTTGCCGAGCGAGAACACCGCGCGGTCGAACCAGCCGTTGTCGCGCGCCACCTCCACCGCGATGCGGCGCTGGGTGGTGTCGTAGCGGCTCAGCGCATCGTTCCACTCGGCCACGGCCCAGCCGCTGCGTTCGATCTTGAACAGCTCCATCGCGCGCACGATGGCCGGGTCGCGTGCGACCGCCGCCTGCGCCTGCCTGCTGTCGTTGGGCTCCCACGGGCACAGCGTGTAGGGCTGGCCGAGCTGGTCGGCGGCGAGGAAGCCGTGGAAGGTGGCGGCGCGTGCGGCCTCACGGTACACCGCCTGGGCCTCGCTGCGCTTGCCGGTTTTCTCCAGCATGCGCGCTTCGAAATAGCGCCAGCGCGAGTCGTTGCGCTGGGTGCTGCCCATCTTGCGGATCGCGGTGAGCGCCTGCGGCCAGTCACCGCGCGACAGCGCTTCGCGCGCACGCCATTCGTGCAGTCGTTCGTCATACGCCGATTCGGGCACGGCATTCAGGCGGCGTGCGGAGTCCGGCCCGTACGAGGCCACCGTCCACAGCGCGATCTGATACAGCACCTGCGCCTGCTGCGCGGCACTGAGCTGCAGCGCGCTGGCGTACTGCGGCAACTGCTGTTCGGTGGCGGCCGGGTCGGCCTTGGCCAGCTTGGCCAGGCCATCGGTGGCGATACGCTGGCTGCGCGCCGTGCGTGGCCAGTTCAACGCGCTGGCATTGGGCTTGTCGACGAAGGCGGCGTAGGTGTTGGCCAGGGCCAGATCGGCGGCCGGCAACCCGCGTGCGGCACTGCGCATCACCGCCGGCTGGCCCTCGTCGGCGGCCGCGTCGATGCGCGCCCAGCGCAGTTCGGCGCTCAGCCCGCCCTTGGCATCGAGCACGGCAAACACCGCATCGCAGGCGTCAGGGAGGGACTTGCCGGTGCTGCGCCAGATCGCCTGGGCCTCGGTGGTCCACTGGGCATCGGCCTTGCCGGTGGCCTGGCGCGCGTTGAGCTGCGCGCAGCGCAGGCCGACGTTGTCGGTGGGCACCCAGTTGGCCAGCAGGGTCGGCCAGTCCTGGCGGCGGGCCACGGCGGGCAGCCACACGCTGCGGAAACTCGATGCCACGGCCTGGCCGTTGTAGCGCTTGAGGAAGTCCTGCGCCTGCGCGTTGCTGACCGTGTCGACGGTGCGGCGCAGGTTGGCGTACTCGAGCCAGCCGTACAGCGGATGGCGGCTCAGCGCAGCGGCCTGGGCCGGGTCGTACTGGCCGCGCTCGGCGTTGTCGATGGCGGCCTTGAGCTGCGCGCGCTGCGTATCCAGCGACTGCGCGCCGGCATCCGCGGCGGCGGCAACGGCGAGCGTACCGAGGAAAAAGAGGGGGAGTCGATTCATCGCCAAAGCATAACGGCGCGGTGTGAAGGGTGGTACGCGTCACCCGACTCGAACATGAACGGAAGCGGGCCGCTGGATCACCCGGCGTCATTGCAGGCCGCTCGCAACCCGCCCGAACTGCGCATCGCAACCGATCCTGCCGCCGGATACGAAGTCATGGCCCGGTTGCTGGCCGCGGCGAACAGCGCCCCGGTGAGGCGCATCGCCGTCGTCCATCGCGACCGGCCTGATCGTCCTGCCCACCGCGAAGGCCCTTGGAAACAAGGGTGTTCTGCCGGTGTCGGCGTTGTGGGCCGTCGGTGCCGCGAAAGGCGACCCACGGCACGATGCCGTGTTCGGATTTGTGGAAGTCGCGTGAAAGCGAGGTCGTCATCACGTCGCGACCTTTACAGGTTGTTTACAAAGGAGACACTGCCGTCAGCAGGGGGCGACGGCAGTCCAGCCCAACATTCCTTTGGAGAGAGAGCGAATGAACGACCTGCATCGCCGCCCGTTGGCGGTCGCTGTATCGCTGTGCCTGTTGTTGGCTGCCCCGGCGCTCGTCGCCGCGCAGGATGCACCCCGCGGCACCACCGACCTGGATCGGATCGAAGTCACCGGTACCCGCATCAAACGCGCCGAGGTGGAAGGCCAGGTGCCGGTGCAGACGCTGACCCGCGACGACATCGAGCGCACCGGTTTCAACTCCATCGGCGAAGTGCTGCAGCAGCTCACCGGGTCGGGCTCGGCGCTCAACGCCAAGTTCAACTCCTCGGGCAACTTCGGCTTCCCGCCGGATGGCAGCGGTGTCGGTGCCGGCTCGGCGCAGGTCGATCTGCGCCACCTGGGCGCCAAGCGCGTGCTGGTGCTGGTCGACGGCATCCGCTGGGTCAATGAATCGTCGGCCTCGGGCGTCGGCGCGGCCACCGACCTCAACACCATTCCACTGGCGATCGTGGAGCGCATCGAAGTGCTCGAGGATGGCGCATCGTCGCTGTACGGGTCCGACGCCATCGCCGGCGTGGTCAACATCATCACGCGCCGCCAGTTCGATGGCGCGCAGGTGACGATGAACTACGGCGAGTACAGCAAGGGCGATGGCACCCAGAAGGGTGTGGACCTGGCCTGGGGCACCAGCGGCGACCGCTACACGCTGTTCCTCGGCGCCAGCTGGACCAAGCAGGACCCCGTGTATGCCATCGACCGCGAACAATCGCGGTTCCCGATTCCCGGCACCGGCCTGTCGTTCGGCAGTTCGGCCACGCCGACCGGGCGCTTCATCTTCACCGATCCCAACACCGGCATCGAACACAACCTCACGCCCAACAATGGCGTGACCGCACCGGTCTTCAACGGCGCCGGCGGTTGCAACCGCACCGACGACTACCACTGCTTCGGCACGCCGGACCGCTTCAACTTCGCCGAGTACAACATGGTGCTGACGCCGTCCGAGCGCAAAGGCATCTTCGGTCAGTTCCGCTTCGACATCACCGACAACATCCAGTGGTACATCAAGGCGCTGGGCAACCGCCGCGAATCGACCAACCAGGCCGGGCCCGAGCCGCTGTTCTTCGGCCCCGATGGTGCCACCGGCAACCCGCTGGCCGACAACATCGTCATCTCCGCGCTGAACCCGTACAACCCGTTCGGCTTCGATCTGGATTCGTCCAGCAACCTGGTCATGATCGGGCGCCGTCCGGTGGAAGGCGGCGCGCGCGTGTTCGAGCAGAAGGTGACGACCCAGTACTTCGCCACCGGCCTGGTCGGCCAGTTCGAGGCGGCCGACCGCAGCTGGTTCTGGGACGTCAACGGCATGTACAGCAAGAACAAGGCCGAACAGACCAACTACGGCAGCTACAACATCTTCAACGTCAACATGGCGCTGGGCGATCCGGCCATCTGCGCGGCCACCCCGGGCTGCGTGCCGCTGAACATTTTCGGTGGCCCCGGCACCATCACCCAGGACATGCTGCGCTGGATCCAGCCGGTGGTGCGAGACCGCAGCCAGAACGAACTGAGCCTGTTCACCGCCAACCTGAGCAGCGACCTGTTCACCCTGCCGGCCGGTCCGGTGTCGTTCGCCACCGGTGTGGAGTACCGCAAGTATGAAGGCTGGTACCAGCCCGATCCGCTCACCGTGGCCGGCCACTACAACGGCGTGCCGTCGCTGCCGACGTCCGGTTCGTACGACGTCAACGAGGCTTACCTGGAGCTGAGCATCCCGATCTTCGCCAAGAGCGCGATCGGCGAAAAGCTCGACCTCAGCCTGGCCGGGCGCTATTCGGACTACTCCACCTTCGGCGGCGAATTCACGCCCAAGTACGGCCTGCGCTGGCAGGTGACCAACGACTTCGTGCTGCGTACCACCTATGCCGAAGGCTTCCGTGCGCCGTCCATCGGCGAGCTGTACGGTTCGGCCGCGCGTGCGGACCTGCAGCTGTTCGATCCGTGCTCGGTCGGCCTGGGCGGTACCCCGCCGCGCGGCAGCGCCGCCAACTGCGCCGCGCTCGGCGTGCCGGCCGGCTTCCAGCAGGCCAACTCGCAGATCTCGGTGACCACCGGCGGCAACGCCGCGCTCGACCCGGAAACCTCGCGCAGCTTCAGCGCCGGCTTCGTGTGGAGCCCGTGGTTCGGCAGCAATGCGTCGTGGTCCGAGCGCTTCGATGTGGAGGTGACGTTCTACCGCCACACCATCGAGGGCGCGATCCAGGCGATCAACGCGCAGACCCAGCTCGACCTGTGCGTGGACACCCTGGACCCGCTGTACTGCGACGGCATCACCCGCGCTTCCACCGGTGCGGTGAGCGGCTTCAACAACCGCCTCACCAACCTCGGCTCGATCAAGACCGACGGCTGGGATGTGGACCTGTTCTGGACGCTGCCGCAGAGCGACATCGGCCAGTTCAAGCTGGCCTGGAAGAACACCTTCGTCGGCCGCTACGAGGCACTGGGTGCCGCCGGCCAGCGGCAGCCGCAGGAACCGGGCGTGGAAGTGGTGGACAGTTCCATTCCCGAGTGGACCAGCAACGCCAGTCTGGTCTGGTCGCTGGGCCGCTGGAATGCGTCGTGGACGGTGCGCCACATTTCCAAGCTGACCGAGGAGTGTGGCGACGCATCGGCGTTCCCGGTGTGCAGCAACCAGGTCGCCGGCACCAACGAACTGGACGCGATCACCTACCACGACCTGCAGCTGGGCTACAAAGTGGACTGGCTGAAAGGGCTGCAGCTCAGCGCCGGCCTGAACAACGCGTTCGACAAGGACCCGCCGATCTGCCTGTCGTGCTCGCTCAACGGCTACGACGCGTCCACCTACGACATCCCGCGTGGCCGTTACTGGTACCTGCGCGCGGACCTGCGCTTCTGATCCGGAGCCGTACCCGGCAATGACCCACCGGGGCGCCGTCAGGGCGCCCCGGTGCATTTGCGCCACGGGCCAACCGTGTGGTGTATTCCGGCCATGCCGCGCAGGTGGACGACCGCCGCCCTATCATGGCGGGACCGTGCTCGCGCGCACGGCACTCCCTTCGTCAACGACCGTCGTCATGAGCCTGCATACCTGGTGGATCTTCGCCGTTACCGTGTTCGTCCTGTGCGGCACGCCGGGGCCGAACATGCTGCACGTGATGACCCGCAGCGTGCGCGTCGGCTTCCGCCGCAGCATCGCCGCGATGGCCGGCTGCCTGAGCGCGCTGGTGCTGGCGCTGTCGATTTCCGCGGCGGGCCTGGGCGCGGTGCTCAAGGCCTCGCCGCTGGTGTTCGATGTGCTGCGCTATGCCGGCGTGGCCTACCTGGTGTACCTGGGCATCAAGGCCTGGCGCGGCGGCGACGCGCCGCTGGACGTGGGCAACCCGGCCGCGATCGCGCCGAGTTCGCGCCGCATCCTGTTCCGCGACGGCTTCATCATCGGCATCAGCAACCCCAAGCTGCTGCTGTTCGCCTCGGCGTTCCTGCCGCAGTTCGTCGATCTCGGCCAGCCGCAGCTGCCGCAGTTCGTGGTGCTGGTGAGCACCTTCGCGGTGATGGAGATGTTCTGGTACGCCGTCTACGCCGCCGGTGGCCACAGCCTGGCCGGCTACCTGGCCCGCCCGGGCCTGCGCAAGGTGTTCGACCGCGTGGTCGGCACGATCTTCATCGGCTTCGGGCTGGCGCTGCTGCGCGCGCGGCCGTGAGCGGGTGCCGGCCAGCGGCCGGCACTACCCGGATGTCAGGGGGCGATCATCGGCCGGATCGATCCGGTGCCGTCCACGCCCGCAACAACGGCAGCGGATCGTAGGCACCCGCGCTGCCGTAGATGCCCCAGTGCAGGTGCGGTGGGGTGCCTTTGGCGTTGCCGCTGTCGCCGACATAGCCGAGCACCGTTCCGGTCTCAACTACCTCGCCACGGGTCAGCCCGTCGCGCCAGCCGTCCAGGTGCGCGTAGTAGTAGCGCTCGCGCGCCGGGCCCAGTATCCAGACCTGGCGGCCGCCGAGGCCACCGTCGCGGATGTCCGCCACGATGCCCGGGGTGGCGCTGGTCACGGCGGTGCCGCGGGGGGCGAAGATGTCGAGCCCGGCGTGGGTGCGGTCGCGTCCGCGCGGTGCACCGAAGGTGTCGGCGATGCGCCGGGCAGCGACGCCTTCCACCGGCACGGGCAGGGCATCCGGTGGTGCCATCCGCGAGAGCTGCCACAGGGCGCGCGGCGCCTGCGCCCACGGGCTGTTCCAGAGCACGCCGAGCAGCACGGCGGAGACCGCCAGCAACAGCAGCCGCACCACCCAGCGGCGCACGCGCCACGCGGTCGAGCGGTGCGCGTCCGAAGACGGGGAGGGCGGCGCGTGCGGGTCCACGGGCATCAGGGGCGGTGTCCGGCGGGAACGGGTGACAGGCTAGCAGGCCCGGTGTGCACGCCGCGCACGCGTGATGCCGCCCCTACGCGAAGCGCCGGGCAATGCCCGGCGCTTCCTGTGCTGCGTGGGTCGCTGCGTGCCCGGTCAGAACGACCAGGTGAACGTGATCGAACCATTGCGGCCATCGCCATACGCGCCGTAGCCGTTGATCTGCGAGAAGTACTTCTTGTCCAACAGATTGTCGAGGTTGGCCTGCACGCTGAACTCGGGCGAGATGCGGTAGCGCACGAACGCACTGACCAGCGCGTAGGCATCCTGCTCGATGCGACCGTAGGCCGGCACCGGGTAGTAGATGCGGTTCTGCCAGTTGGCGCCGCCACCGACGGTCAGCGCGGTCAGCGACTGCGGGGTGTAGCTGGTGAACAGCTTGATCGTCGTCTGCGGCAGGTTGGTGTTGATGTCCGCATCGTTGATGTCCTTGGCCACATAGCGTGACGCGCCGAAGGTGGCATTCCAGCCCGGAGCCAGCTCGCCGTTGAGTTCCAGCTCGACGCCGCGGCTCACCGTGCCGCGTGCGGCGATGTAGGCGAACTCGTTGAGGCTGCCGTCCACCGGAATGGTGGTGGCCTGGCCCACGTTGTCCTGCTCGATGCGGAACACCGCCAGCGATGCATTCAGGCGGTTGTCGAACCAGGCGGCCTTGACGCCGACTTCGTAGCTCTTGCCGTCGACCGGGTCGAGGTAGCTGCCGTTCTGCTGCTTGAGCGTCTGCGGCTGGAAGATCTCGGTGTATGCGGCGTACGTGCTCCAGGTGTCGTTGAGGTCATAGACCAGGCCGGCGTAGGGCGTGGTGACCGTGTGCGAACGGTCGGCGTCTTCGCCTGCGCTCTTCCAGTCGGTGTAGCGCGCGCCGAGGATCAGCTTGAGCGGGTCGGCCAGCGACAGACGGGTTGCAGCGTAGCCGGCCTTCTGGGTGATGGTGCCTTTGCTGGCCAGCGCCAGCGCGTTCCAGTTGGGTTCGGCGATGTTGCCGGTCCAGTTGAGGTAGCTGCGGAACGGGTCCCACGGACGGCCCTCGCCCCCGACCTGGTAGTCGCCATAGTTGGCGTACCGGCGCTTGTTGTAGCTCAGCCCGGCCATGAACTGGTGCTCGCGGCCGAACAGCTGGAACGGGCCTTCCACGAAGCCGTCGATCGCATCGACCTTGCGCTCGGTGTTGTAGAACCCGGCCGACGGCGAGACCCCTGCGCCGGTCACGGGATCCAGCAGCGACGCGCCCGTGGTCCAGTCGTTGTAGGCCGGGTAGAACAGTTTGTCGTCGGCCCGGGTTTCATCGTGGGTGGCGCCGATACGGACCTTCCAGTCATTGGCGAAGCCGTGTTCCAGCGTGGCGAACGCGCGCTTGCTGGTGGTATCCCAGTAGGTCCACTTCGCGGCGGAATTGAACGCCTCGTCGTAGCCGGTGGGGCTGCCGTTGTCGTACAGCATCGGGAAGCCGCCCCAGGTCGCGCCATTGGCGCGCTTCTGCTGGTAGTCGTAGCCCACGCTCAACTGGGTGTCCGGGGTCAGGTCGGCGTCGATCACCGCATAGCCCAGCGTCTTGTGCTGGTCGTAGCGGTCCATCTGCGATTCGGTGTCCAAGTAGCTGCCAATGACGCGGGCGCGCACCGAACCGCTGGCATTGAGCGGGGTGGTCACGTCCACGGTGGAGCGGGTGCGCCCCCAGCTGCCCACGTTCACCGATACGCTGCCGGTCAGCTCGGCGCTGTCGGCATGCTTGCGGATCAGGTTCACCGACGCCGAGGGGTTGCCCGCGCCGCTGAGCAGGCCGGTCGCGCCGCGCACCACTTCCACGCGGTCGTACAGCGCCAGGTCCAGGCCGGAGTCGCCATAGCTCCAGTTCTGCACCATCTGCGTGGGCAGGTTGTCGAACTGGTAGCTGTCGATATAGAAGCCGCGCGCGTAGAACTCGGTGCGCTCGGTGTCCGACTGGGTGCTGCTCACGCCGGTGGTGTTGGCCAGCACGTCGATGATGTCGTCGAGGTTCTGGTCCTCGATGCGCTGGTGGCTGATGATGCTGACCGACTGCGGAATCTCGCGCGGGGCCAGGTCGAAGCGGGTGCCGGCCGAGGTCCTGCGCACCGAGTAGCCTTCGGCGCGCTCGCCCTTGACCACCACCTTGTCCAGGGTGGTGGCGTCGACGGCGTCCTGGGCCAGGGCGGGTGCGGCCGACAGCGCGCACAGCGCGGCGAACAGGGCCTGCGACAGACGGCGCTGGGGCAGGTGGCGGGGCATCACAACGGAAGAACGGATCATCGGCGGTTCCAGGGCGCGGGCACGCGCGGCCGGTGTCCTCGATGGCCACGCGCTGCCCAGTGGGGTGGGGGTCGGTGCGGCGCTGGCGGGACCCTGCAGGCAGGGCGGCGGCGGCGCGACCGATGACCGCCGTGCCTCCCTGGCGCGGACGGGGTGCGGGTATGGTAATGGGAATCATTACTATCGCCAATTCAGGAAGATCGGCCGACGGCGGCCGGGCGCGGCGCGGGCTTAACGTGGTGCGCCGTAGCGTGGGCGCATTTCCTCCCGCAGCAGGATGACGACCATGCGCCCGCGCAACACGATCTGCCTGTGGTTCGATGGCACCGCCCTGGAGGCGGCCACCTTCTATGCCCACACCTTCCCGGACAGCGCCGTCATCGCCGTCCACCATGCCCCCGCGGACTTCCCCTCCGGCAAGCAGGGCGACGTGCTGACCGTGGACTTCACGGTGGCCGGCATTCCCTGCATCGGCCTCAACGGCGGCCCCGCGTTCCGGCACAGCGAGGCCTTCTCGTTCCAGATCGCCACCGACGACCAGGCCGAGACCGACCGCCTGTGGGATGCCATCGTCGGCAACGGCGGGGAAGAGAGCGCGTGCGGCTGGTGCCGCGATCGGTGGGGGCTGTCCTGGCAGATCACCCCGCGCGTGCTCAGCGAGGCGGTCACCAGCAACGACCCGGCCGTGGCCAGGCGCGCCTTCGAGGCGATGATGACCATGCGCAGAATCGATGTGGCCCGCATCGAGGCCGCCGTGCGCGGGTAGACGCCGCTGGCGCACCGCCTGTCAGATCACCCTGTCCACCCACGAAGGAGGTTCCATGAAGAGGATGTTCGCTGTGTGCCTGGCCGCCATCGCCCTGCAGGCCGGTCCCATGCCGGTTGCAGCAGCCACGCCCGCCCCATCGCCGCTGGCGGGACGCTGGGCGATCGACGTCGCCACGCTGCCGATGCCGGCGGCGGAGCGGCCCAGAAGCGTGGTGCTGGAATTCAAGGCGGCCGATAACGGCAGGTGGACCACCCGCGCCGAGATCATCGACCCGAAGGGCGCCACGATGACGGCCGACAGCACGCTGCCGCTGGATGGCACGCCCGGCCCGATCACCGGCAACTACGGCGCGGACGTGGCCTCGCTGAGCATGCCTGCGCCGAACGTGCTGGTGATGCAGCTGGTCGACCACGGCACGCCGGCCTCCACGCGCATCTATACCGTGGCCGGGGACCGCAACCAGATGACCGAATCCAAGGCGTTCTTCGGCAAGGATGGCAAACCGATCCTGATGACCATCCATTTCACGCGCGTGCCGTGACCCTGGCGGCGGCGGAGCGCACGGGTGTGCGCTCTGCCGAGACGCTACAGCGGTATGTCCAGGCTCCGCTTCAAGGTGCTCAGCGCCACGGCCGTGCGGTATCGCTCGATGTTGTCGTCGTTGCCAAACAACCGTTCACTGATCGCCTCGTACTCCTCCATCGAGGCGGCGCTGAGAATCAGCAGGAAGTCGGCGTCACCGGTGATCGCGTAGCACTGCTGCACGGCGGGGTCGTCCTGCACGCGGCGGCGGAAGGGCGCCACGCGGTGGGGCTGCTCGCTGCTGACCCGCACTTCCACCATGATCGTCAACGGGCGGCCCAGCCGGTTCTGCTCCAGTACGGCAACGTTGGCACGGATGATTCCGGCGTCCTGCAGGCGCTTGATGCGGCGCTGCACGGCGGGTGCGGACAGGTGCACGGCGTCGGCGATCTGGCGCTGCGGCGTGGTGTTGTCGCGCTGCAGGATGGCCAGGATGGCGCGATCGAAGTCGTCGGGGGTATGGGCAGCGGCGGACATGGCGAGCGAAACATGCAGGAAGGCACCTGCAATTGAGCCCTTGCTTCGGCCCGCACGCAATATGCTGGCGCGATGTCGACGTCACGCTCCGCCGCATTGATCCCCGTCCTGGCCGTGCTCGGCTCGGTCACCGCCTTGTCTGTGGGCACCTCCTTTGCCAAGCAGTTGTTCCCGCTGATCGGCGCGCAGGGCACCAGCGCGTTGCGCGTGGGCTTTTCGGCGCTGGTGCTGCTGGCCGTGTTCCGGCCGTGGCGCTGGACCACCTCGCGCGCCGATGCCGGCGCGATCATCCGCTACGGGGTCACCCTGGGTGCGATGAACCTGATGTTCTACATGGCCCTGCGCACCATCCCGTTCGGGATCACGGTGGCCATCGAGTTCTGTGGGCCGCTGGCCGTGGCGATGTGGTCGTCGCGGCGGCCGGTGGACTTCGTCTGGGTAGGCTGCGCGCTGGTCGGGCTGCTGTTGCTGCTGCCGCTGGGGCATGGCGCGCCGCTGGACCCGGTCGGTGTGCTGTTCGCACTGGGCGCGGCGGCGTGCTGGGCGATGTACATCATCTTCGGCAAACGCGCCGGCCACCTGCATGCCGGCCATACGGTGTCGCTGGGGTTGTGCGTGGCGGCGCTGGTGGTGGTCCCGGTGGGCGTGGCGCATGCCGGCATGGCGCTGCTGGACCCGAAGATCCTGCTGTTCGGGCTGGGTGTGGCGATCGTATCGAGCGCGATCCCGATGTCGCTGGAGATGATGGCGCTGAAGCGGTTGCCGAAGGAGACCTTCGGCATCCTGATCAGCATGGAGCCGGCCGTCGCCGCGCTGCTGGCGATGGGGTTGCTGCACGAACACCTGACCCCGCTGCAGTGGACCGCCATCGGCTGCACGGTGGTGGCATCGGTGGGCAGCACGGTAACCGCCCGGCGGCCCACACCGCAGGCCCCAGGCACGCCGGCGTAGCGCCGGCGCGCGGAAGGCCGGTTGCGGCATCGGTTCCGCACCGCACCGGTAGAGCCGACCGTTGGTCGGCTGCTCTACGGTGGCCACCGGGAAACCGCGCGCTGCGCGCGATAGCCGGCTAGAAGCCGGCTCTACGATGGCGCCGAGCGATCGCTGTTCAATGGCAACCGCACCGGTAGAGCCGACCGTTGGTCGGCTGCTTTACGGTGGCCACCGGGAAACCGCGCGCTGCGCGCGATAGCCGACCAACGGTCGGCTCTACCCGCGTGTCGCCGCTACCGGTCGGCCCCGCCCGTGCGCCGCCGCAACCGGTCGGCCCCACCCGCATTCCGCCGCAACCGGTCGGCCCCCACGTTCCGCCGCAACCGGTCGGCCCCACCCGCGTGCCGCCGCTACCGGTCGGCCCCCCACGTGCCGCCGCAACCGGTCGGCCCCGCGTGCCGCCGCTACTGGTCGGCGTTACCCGCCGGTGCGTCAGCGCTGTCGTGCCGGGGTGTCACCGGCGATGTAATACGGGGCGGTGCTGCGTGGCAGGGGCGCGCGGCCGCGGATGCGGTCGGCGATCTTCTCGGCGATCATGATGGTGGTGGCGTTGAGGTTGCCGGTGATGATGCGCGGCATGATCGAGGCATCCACCACGCGCAGGCCCTGCATGCCGTGCACGCGGCCCTGGCCGTCCACCACGCTCATCGCGTCGGTGCCCATCGCGCAGGAACACGACGGGTGGTACGCGGTCTCGGCGCGGGCGCGCACGAAGGCGTCCAGCTCGGCGTCTGTCCTGCAGTCGGCGCTGGGGCTGATCTCGCGTCCGCGGTACTCGTCCAGGGCCGGTTGGGCGATGATCTCGCGCGTGATCCGGATCGCATCGCGGAACTCCTGCCAGTCCTGATCGGTGGACTGGTAGTTGAACAGGATCGACGGATGCGCGTGCGGGTCCAGCGAACGTGCATGCACGCGGCCGCGGCTGGGTGTGCGCATCGAGCCCACGTGCGCCTGGAAGCCATGCTCCTTGACCGCATTGGTCCCGTTGTAATTGATCGCCACCGGCAGGAAGTGGTACTGGATGTTGGGCCAGTCGAAGTCCTCGCGCGTGCGGATGAAACCGCCCGCCTCGAACTGGTTGCTGGCACCGATGCCGGTCCCGGCGAACAGCCACTCGGCGCCGATGGCCGGCTGGTTCCACCACTGCAGGGCCGGGTACAGCGACACCGGCTTTTTGCAGGCGTACTGCATGTATACCTCCAGGTGATCCTGCAGGTTCTCGCCGACACCGGGCAGATCATGCACCAGCGGCACGCCAAGGGATGCGAGCAGTGCCGGCGCGCCCACGCCGGAGCGCTGCAGGATCTGCGGCGAGGCGATCGCGCCCGCGCACAGCAGCACCTCGCGGCGCGCATGCGCATCGATCGGCGTGGCGCTGCTGCCGGCCAGGTAGCGCACGCCGACCGCGCGCTTGCCGTCGAACAGGATGCGGTCGGTGGTGGCGTGCACCACGATCTGCAGGCCATCGCGGTCTTTGGCCATGTCCAGGTAGCCGCGTGCGGTGCTGGAACGGCGGCCGCGCGGGGTCACGGTGCGGTCCATCGGGCCGAAGCCTTCCTGCTGGTAGCCGTTGAGGTCGTCGGTGCGCGGGTAGCCGGCCTGTACGCCGGCCTCGACCATCGCGTGGAACAGCACGTTGTTGCCGTTTTTCGGGGTGGCCACGCTGACCGGGCCATCGCCGCCGTGGTAGTCGTTGGCGCCGATGTCGCGGGTTTCGGCCTTGCGGAAGTAGGGCAGCACGTCGTGGTAGCTCCAGTCCTCCAGGCCGTCGAACGAGGCCCACTGGTCGAAGTCCATCGCGTTGCCGCGGATGTAGCACATGCCGTTGATCAGCGACGAGCCGCCCAGTCCCTTGCCGCGCCCGCACTCCATGCGCCGGTTGTCCATGTGCGGTTCCGGCTCGGTCTCATACGCCCAGTTGTAGCGGCGGCCCTGCAGCGGATACGCCAGCGCGGCCGGCATCTGGGTGCGAAAGTCCAGGCGGTAGTCGGGCCCGCCGGCTTCCAGCAGCAGCACGCTGACGCCGGGGTCCTCGGTCAGGCGCGCGGCCAGCGTGTTGCCGGCCGAACCGGCGCCGATGATGATGTAGTCGTACTCGCGCTTCATCGCGGTGTCTCCTGGTAAGGCCGGTTCAGAACACCGACGCGTAGCGGTCCAGCTCGATCTGGATGGATTTGGTGCGGGTGTAGGCGCGCAGAGTGGCCAGCCCGTTCTCGCGGCCGACGCCGGACTGCTTGTAGCCGCCCACCGGCATCTGCGCCGGTGACTCGCCCCAGCTGTTGATCCAGCAGATGCCGGCCTCGAGCTGGTGGATGAGGCGATGCGCGCGCGCCAGGTCGGGCGTCACCACACCGGCCGCGAGGCCGTAATCGGTATCGTTGGCGCGGCGCACGGCCTCCTCCTCGTCGTCGTAGGCCAGCAGGCTCATGACCGGCCCGAAGATCTCCTCGCGCACGATGCGCATGTCATCGCGGCAATCGCTGAAGATCGTCGGTGCCACGTAGCAGCCCTTGCCCAGCGCACCGTCGGTGAGGCGATCGCCGCCGCACACCAGGCGTGCACCCTCGGCCTTGCCGCTGGCGATGTGATCGAGCACGCGCTGCATGTGCGCGGCGCTGACCAGCGGGCCGAAGTTGGTATCCCGGGCCAGCGGATCACCGATGCGGATGCGCCTGACGCGCTCCAGCAGCTTGGCTTCGAACGCGGCCAGCGTCGCTGCGGGCACGAATACGCGGGTGCCGTTGGTGCAGACCTGTCCCGAGCTGTAGAAGTTGGCCATCATCGCCACGTCGGCGGCGAGGTCCAGATCGGCGTCGGCGCAGATGATCAGCGGCGACTTTCCACCCAGCTCCATCGTCACCTCCTTGAGCGTGGAACTGGAGGCACTGGCCATCACCTTCCGACCGGTGGCGGTGCCGCCGGTGAAGGAGATCTTCTCGATCAGCGGGTGCCCGGTCAGTGCCGCGCCGACGCCGGCGCCATCGCCGGGCAGCACATTGAACACGCCGTCGGGCAGGCCGGCCTCGGTGAAGAGTTCAGCGAGCTTCAAGGCGGTCAGCGGGGTGACTTCGCTGGGCTTGAAGATCACCGCGTTGCCGGCCGCGAGCGCCGGAGCGGCTTTCCACAGTGCGATCTGGATCGGGTAGTTCCAGGCGCCGATCGCACCGACCACGCCCAGCGGTTCCTGGCGGGTGTAGAAGAAACTGTGCTCACGCAGTGGCACCTGGCTGCCTTCCAGCCCATGCATGACGCCTGCGTAGTACTCCAGCACGTCCGCGCCGGTGACCACGTCCACGCTCAGTGTTTCGCTCAGGGCCTTGCCGGTGTTGCGCGATTCCAGCTCGGCCAGCGCGTCGTTGCGCTCGCGCAGCAGCGCGACCGCGCGCAGCAGGATGCGCGACTGTTCCACGGTGGTCAGTGCGGCCCAGACCTTCTGGCCTGCCTGCGCGCTTTCCACCGCGGCGTCGAGATCGTCGCTGTTGGCACTGTGCACGTTGGCGAGCAGCTCGCCGTTGGCCGGGTTGATGACCTCGAAGGTCGTTCCGCCCTGGGAAGGAACGTAGCGGCCGCCGATGTACAGCAGCTGGTCGGGGAAGGTGGGCATGTCGATGACTCCTTTGCAGCGGGAGACCAGCGGGCGTCAGCGCGTGAGGTGCAGGAACTGCAGGTGACGCTCGTACTGGTCGATGATGTCGTTGATGATCTGCTGGCGGCTGTAGCCCACCAGCTCGTAATCCTGTCCGCCTTCGTAAAGGTGGACTTCGGCGCGGTAGTAGCGTTGATTGCGGAAGCGCTGGGCAGCGAACGACGGCGTGAGGTACCCGCGCATGACCACCTGGTAGGTGAACACCTGTTGTTCGCCGTGGTCCACCAGCAGTTCCATGTGGCCGGGCTCGAACCGGGTCTGCACATCCAGGCCCTGTTCGCGCAGCTGTGCGGCGACGGCCTCGATCGCCGGCTTCACGTCGGTGTCCATGAAGCGGTACACCTCATCGCGCGCCGGGAAGTGCACGGCCTGGGTGATGCGCTGGCGCCAGCCCCGCTGATGTCGCGACTGCCCGATCAACGGGATCGGCGAGTACTGCGAGGCCTTCTTGCGCTGCGACTCTTCGCCCAGCGCACGGGTCAGGCCCCAGATCATCAGCAGCAGCACCACCGAGAACGGCAGCGAGGCCAGCACCACGGCGGATTTGAGCGCATCCATGCTGCCGGCCAGCAGCAGCCCGGCGGTGACCAGCCCGGTCATCACGCCCCAGAACACGCGCAGCCAGCGCGGGCCGTCGTCTTCCGGGGTGCCGCCGTGCGAGGACAGCGTGGACAGCACCACCGTGCCGGAGTCGGCCGAGGTGACGAAGAAGACGAAGCTGACGATCACCGTGACCGCGATGACGGCGCGGCTCCACGGATAGCTCTCCAGCAGCGCGTACAGCACGGTGGGCGGGTTTTCCACCGCCATCTGCGCCAGGTGGACCTGGTCGTGGTGCAGGATCTGGTCCAGTGCGCTGTTGCCGAAGATGGACAGCCACGCCAGGGTGAAGCCAAGCGGAATCAGCAGCACGCCGAGCACGAACTCGCGGATGGTGCGGCCACGCGAAATGCGGGCGATGAACAGGCCTACGAACGGTGCCCAGCCAATCCACCAGGCCCAGTAGAACACCGTCCAGTTGCCCAGCCAGTCCGGGCGTCCCCCGTAGGCGTACACGTCGAAACTCTTGCCGACCACGTTGCCGAGGTAGTCGCCCAGGTTCTGCATCAGCGCGTTGAGCAGGTACTGCGTGGGCCCGGCGAACAGCATGAACAGCAGCAGCGAGATCGCCAGCAGCATGTTGATGTTGGACATCCAGCGCACGCCCTTCTCCACACCGGAGACCGCCACGGTGATTGCCGCGCCCATCATCAGCACGATCAGCCCGACCTGCACCCAAGCCGCGTGCGGTACCGGGAACAGGGTATCCAGGCCCGCGTTGAGGTGCAGTACGCCAAAGCCCATGTCCGCGCCGAGGCCGAACACGGTGGCCACGATGCCCAGAGCATCCACGGTGTAGCCGATCGGCCCGTTGATGCGCTTGCCGATCAGCGGGTACAGCGCCGAGCGCAGTGCCAGCGGCAGGTTGTGGCGGTAGGCGAAGTAGGCCAATGCCATCGCGGCGAGTGCGAACACGCCCCAGCCATGCAGGCCCCAGTGCAGGAACAGCAGCTGCATCGCCTGCCGCGCGCTGGCCTCGCCACTGCCGGTCCCGCCCTGTGGCGGCAGCAGGTAGTGGGTAAGGGGTTCGGAGACGCAGAAGAAAAACAGGGTGATGCTGATACCCGCGGCGAACAGCATGCCGGCCCAGGACAGATAGCTGAACTCCGGTTCGTCGTGATCGGCGCCGAGTTTGACGTTGCCGTAGCCGGACAGGGCCACGCCGACCACGAACACCAGGTACACGGTCATCGCCAGCAGGTAGTACCAGCCAACATTGCGCGACGCCCAGGTCTGCGCGTCCAGCAGCGCGACGCCCGCATCGATCGGAAATGCGGCCACCAGAATGGCGAATGCCGCCACGAGGGTGGCGGCAAGCAGGAACACGGGGCGAAGCGTGCGCACCTCGGGCGGATGCGGCTCCAGGATAATCATGAGGCGGGGGACGCTCCGATGCCTGGACGGCAGAGGGGCGATTTATCGCATACCGGGTGTGGATGCTGCGTCAGCACATCGCCCGGCACCCGGCCGGGCACCACGGTCAGCGCAGGGCGCTGGTAGGCACCTGCAGGTCCATGCCCACGGCGAGGTGATCGGAGAACGCGGCCGCCATCGCTTCGGTGCGCTGGATGGTCAGGCCATCGCTGACCAGGATGTGGTCGATCGCGCGTTCGGGCCGCCAGCTCGGGAAGGTTGGCACCACGCAGCCCGGCGGCTGCAGCCGCGTATGGCGGTACAGCGCCTGCATTTCCGGGCGATCGGCAACGCAGTTGAAATCGCCCATCAGCACCGCGTTGGGGTGGTCGGACAGCAGCTCGGCGATGAAGGCCAGCTGCGCCATGCGGGAGTTGGTGCCCAGCGACAGATGGGCCACCGCCACCGCGAGGCCGTGGCGGCCATCGCCGAACTTGGCCAACAGCACGCCGCGCCCGCCGATGCGGCCGGGCAGGGCGTGGTCCTGGACTTCCACCGGTTCGAGCCGGCTGAGCAGGCCATTGGCGCTGGAGGCCACTCCGCCCATGCGGCGGTTGGGCTGATGGCTCCAATAGTTGAAGCCGGCGCGCTCGGCCAGGTAGTGGGTCTGGTTGGTGAAGCCCGAGCGCAGGCTGCCCGGATCGGCCTCCTGCAGGCCAACGATGTCATGGCCGCTGGCGAGCTGGGCGATGGCATCCAGGCTGCTCCGTTTGCGCCCCGCCGGCAGCGCATGTGACCAGCTGCGGGTCACATAGTCGCTGTAGCGGCGGGTGCTGGAGCCGGCCTGGATGTTGGCCGTGAGCAGGCGCAGGGTCCGCGTGTCGGGGGAAGTCACGACGGGTTCGCTGTCAGCCGGGCTCAGTTGCCCTTGGCGGCGCGTTCGCGCGCGACCAGGTGGTCGGCGATGCGCAGCATGTCCGGGAAGTTCTTGCCCTTGACCAGGTACTTGCCGTTGACGATCACCGACGGGGTGCCGGTCACGCCGCTGCGCTGGGCGAACTGCTTGGCGGCATTGGTCTTGGCGTTGACGGCGAAGCTGCTCATGGTGGCGGCGAACTGCTTCGGATCGGCACCGAAGGTGGCGTAGAACTTGGCGATGTCTTCGACCGAATCGCGGCCGCGCTCGCCCTTCAGGGTCTGCTGGGCGTGGATGGCGGCGTACAGCGCTTCGTGGGTCTTGTCCTGCAGGCCCATGCTCTGCGCGGCGTAGAACGCACGGCCGTAGTCATCCCAGGTGTTGCCGAACATGGCCGGCACGTAGACGAAGCTCACATCGCTCGGCAGACCGGCCTTCCACGGCCCGATCAGCGGCTGGAACGCGGCGCAGGCCGGGCAGACATAGCCGAACACTTCGGCCACTTCGATCTTGCCGGTGGCCGGCTGGAACGGCTGGCCGTTCTCGATCACCACGTAGTCGGTGCCGGCAACCGGCTCCGGGCCGGTCGGGCGAGCCGAGGCGGACGGCGACGGCGCAGCAGCGTTCTCGGTGGCCGCGGCAGCCGCAGCGGTCTCGCCGGCGGCGGCCGGGGTTGCCTGTGCGTCGGCGGGAGCGGCCGGTTCGCTGGCCGGGGCCGTTGCCGGGGTGGCCGGCTCGGTCGGGGCGGCGGTGTTGGCAGTGCCATCCTGGGCCTTGCATGCAGCCAGGATCGGCAGCAGGGCCATCAACGTCAAAGCGAAACGGGTTTTCATCGAAGCATCTCCAGCGGATGAACAGGGTGGGCCGACGCGCTGCGACGGCCAGGGGAACATGATGACATGCGGTGGCGAGGCCCCCGCGTGCACGGTGCGTGACGGTTCAGCGAGCGTCGCTTCAGCGCGCTTTTTCGGTACGGGCGCGGGCGATCAGGGCATCGGCATTGCGCAGCATGGACTCGAACGAATCGCCCTTGACGCGGTACTTGCCGTTGATGATCAGGGTCGGGGTGCCCGGCACCTTGGTACGCAGGGCGAAGGCGCGCGCGCTCTTCACCCGGGCGTCCACCGCATCGCTCTTGAGCGCGGTGATGTAACGTTCCGGAGCCACGCCGTAGCCCTTGTAGAAGCCGGCCAGTTCATCGGCGGAGATGTTCTGCATCGGCAGCGAGCGTTGTTCATGCAGCGCATCGAACATGGCGCGGTGGCTGCGCTTGGCGACGCCGAGCTGGTCGGCGGCGTAATACGCGCGCGCGAAGGAATCCCACACGCCACCGAACGCGGCGGGCACCGGGGTGAAGCGGACGTCCTTGGGCAGCTTGGCGGCCCAGGCTTCCAGCTGCGGCTCGAAGTGCGCGCAGTGCGGGCAGGTGTAGCCGAACATCTCCACCACTTCGACCTTGCCGGCCAGCGGGGCGAACGGGCCGGCGTCTTCGATCAGTTCGTAGTCCCGGCCTTCTTCCAGCGGCGCGGCCGGGGCGGCGAGGACACTCAACGGGCTCAGGGCAAGCAGCAGCAGCATCAGGCGGGGCATCACACTCATCTACATCCATCTCCATCGGAAAAAAACGACGCCGGCCCTATCGCCGGCGTGCTGGTGAACATACCCCGCCGCCCAGGCGCGGCGCATCCGCCATCGGTCCCGGCGGTCGCCCGGGAGCGCCGAGCGGCCACGGCCTGCCGGCGGCGGCGGTCATGGCGCCTGCGCGGCACCGGTGTGCGGGGCGACGGCCGCGACGTCATCGGCGCGGTTGTGCAGGCCCTGCAGGTAGCTGCCCAGCGCCTGGATCTCCTGTTCGGTGAGCTGCTTGGCGATGGTGGCCATGATCTGGAAGTGCGCCTTGTCGGTTTCGTGGGTGACCCCGGCCTGGTACTCCTGCAGCCGGCGCGCGACATACGCCGCATGCTGGCCACCGATGTGCGGGTAGGCCGGGCCCGGGTTGCCGGCACCGGTGGGACCGTGGCAGGCCATGCACGCCGGGATGCCGCGTTCGGCATCGCCACCGCGATAGAGCTGCTGGCCGATCTCGTAGAACTTCCTGCCGGCGTAGGGACCTTCGCTGACCAGGCCGTCGTCGGCAAGCCCGGCGCTGGCTTTCTGCGTTGCGAAATACGCACCGATGTCGCGCATGTCCTGCGGGGTGAGGTCCTGCACGAACGGCACCATCGCCGCCGACGCACCGGAGGTGCGCTGGCCGTTGGCGATCAGGGCCATCTGCTGGGCGACATAGCGCTCGCTCTGGCCGGCGATGCTCGGGTACATCTCCACGGTGGAATTGCCGTCGGCGGAGTGGCAGGCCGCGCAGGCGGCTGCCTTGGTCTGCCCGGCCTTGGCATCGCCCCAGGTGGTCTTGCTGAAATCGACCTCCAGCGACGCGGTCTTGATCGGCCCGTTGTCGGGCAACGGGGTCAACGAGGTCTGGGCGACCGCAACGGCGGCCAGCAGCGAAACAGCGACAGCGGAAACGGCAAGAACGCGAGCGTGGCGCATGCGGAAGCTCCGTGTGGACCGGCCTGGCGGCTGCAGGGTGCAGTCGCGGGGATCGCCCGATTATCCATGCCGTTTCACGCCACGGTCAACGCAGCAGTGCAGCAAAACCGGGCGGCGGCAGCGCGTTGGCGCCCCGGACATGCGATCCTATGCCCATGTCATTGCTCCTCGAACGTGCCCATTACCTGCTTTCGGCCCACAACACCCGGCAATTGCCGGAGGATGTCGGGGCCGAAGTCGCCTTTGCCGGGCGCTCCAACGCCGGCAAATCCAGCGCCCTCAACGCCCTGACCCGCCAGAACAGCCTGGCCCGGGTCTCCAAGACCCCCGGCCGCACCCAGCAGCTGGTGTTCTTCGAGGTCACCCCGGACGCCAAACTGGTCGATCTGCCCGGGTATGGCTACGCGAAGGTGCCGCTGGACCTCCAGGCGCACTGGCAGGCCTTCATCGACCAGTACTTCCGCACGCGCGAGGCCCTGCGTGGCCTGGTGGTGGTGATGGATATCCGCCATCCGCTGAAGGACTACGACCGCCAGATGCTGGCCTATGCCGTCCAGCGCGGCCTGCCGGCGCACGCGTTGCTGACCAAGGCCGACAAGCTCGGCCGTGGCCAGCAGGGCATCGCCCTGCAGAAGGTGCGCAAGGAACTGCAGTCCTCGTTCGGCGACACCGTCAGCGTGCAGACCTTCTCCGGCCCGGCCCGCCAGGGCGTGGACGAGGCCCGCGGCATCATTGGCGGCTGGCTCGGCCTGAACAAGCCGGCCCCGGAAACCGCCTGATCGGCGCCGGGCGGAGCCGACTGCTGGTCGGCTATCGCCTGGTAGAGCCGACTGTTAGTCGGCTATCGCGCGTAGCGCGGGGTGTTGATTGCCTCACCGGAGGGCAGCCGACCAACGGTCGGCTCTACCTGGGGTGTGCGTGGTCTGACCGGAGGGCAGCCGACCAACGGTCGGCTCTACCTGGGGTGTGCGTGGTCTGACCGGAGGGCAGCCGACCAACGGTCGGCTCTACCTGGGGTGTGCGTGGTCTGACCGGAGGGCAGCCGACCAACGGTCGGCTCTACCCGTGGCTAGCCGACCAACGGTCGGCTCTACCGTTGCGCGGGCAGGGGGGCGAACTCGCCGGGTACCCAGGCGAACGCCTCGCCTTCGCGGCGTACGTGGCCCAACCCCGGGAACGGCAGGTGCGCGCCGGCGACCCACCAACCCTGGTCGGCCGCCTCGGCCATCATGCGGCGGCGGCTGGCAACGGCGGCGTCGCGGTCGCTGTCCGCTTCGTACGCGGCGGCGGGCTGCGCGAACTGCACGGCGTGGAAATGCACGATGTCGCCCCAGACCAGCAACGCCTGGCCCTGCCCGGCGTCGATCTTCCAGGAGACATGGCCGGGGGTATGGCCGTGGCTGTCCAGCGCGCTCACGCCGGCCGGCAGCGCCTGCCCGGGACGGAAGCGACGCAGTTTCCCTGCCGCCTCGTACGGGGCCACTGCCTTGCGTGCCAGCGCGAAGGCGAAGCGCACGCCCTGCGGTGCGCTGGCTTCGCTGGCCGGGTCCAGCCAGTAGCCGGCATCGGCGGCCGACAGCCACACCGTGGCGTTGGGATAGGCGGTGCCGCCCTGCGCATCGAGCAGACCGCACAGATGGTCCGGGTGGGCGTGGGTGAGCAGCACGTCGTCCACGTCGGCCGGGTCGTAGCCGGCCGCGCGCAGGTTGCCCAGCACCTGGCCCAGGCCGGGGCCGAAGCACTGGGCGGTGCCGGTGTCGACCAGGGTCAGGTGGTCGCCACGCTGGACCAGGTAGGCGTTGACCGCGGTCTGCAGGCCCTTGCCATCCTCGGGCACGTAACGATGGTCGAGCAGGCGGGTGACCGCGCCGGGGGCGATCCCGACCAGCTCCTGGCGGCCCAGTGCGACAGTGCCGTCGAACAGTGCGGTGACCTGCACCGTGCCGATCTGCTGGTGATAGACGCCCGGCACCTGCGTGCGCGGCACATGGGACGTGGTGGCCAGGACGGGGCTGGCAACAGCGGCCAGCAACAGCGCGGCGGCGAGCGAGCGAACGCGGGGGAAGGGCATGTGGAGGTCCGGACAGGGCGGCGGCGCCGCGGTACGTCCATGCTGCGCGCCGGCCGCACCGCGTTCCGCTCAGAATGCGGCGCGATCCGCTCGCGATGGCTCAGCTGTTGCCGATCGCGCCCGGTTCCAGGCCGTAACGCGCGGCGAAGCGCTTGCTGAAGCTGCCCAGCGAACGGTATCCCACCCGCGCGGCCACGGTCTTCAATGGCAGGCGCGTGGTGTAGAGCAGGTTCATCGCATGGGCCAGGCGCGCGTCGGCGATCAGCTCGCGCATGCTGGTCCGCTCGCCGGCCAGGCGCCGGCGCAGCGTGGCGCCACTCAGCCCCAGCTGCAGCTCGAAATCGCGCGATTGCCAGTCGCGCTCCGGCTGCGCGGCGATCAGGTCGCGGATGCGCTCGCCCAGGCTCGGCTCGGGTGGCGCCAGCAGGCTGCCATGCCCGCGGCGGCAGAACGCCACCACCAGCGATGCCAGCGCCAGCCGCGCCTCGGTGTAGCGCCCCTGTTCCAGCGCATGACGCCATTGCCGCAGGTGGTCGGCGTGCGCGTCGAGCGGCAGCTGCGCCAACGCATCGCCTGCCTCGGGCAGCGGCTCGTTCCACAGCACCCGCGCGGCCGACAGCGCTTCGTCGCACAGCGGCACGATCGCACTGAGGTACAGGCCGGAGTCCGGGTCGGGGATGTTGACCACGTCGATGCGGCAGCGCCGGGTGATCAGGAACAGGTCGCCCGGCGCCAGCGCCAGCGACTGCTGCGCGGCGCGGACCTGTTTGCGTCCCTGCAGCAGGATCGCGAACTGCGGCCGCGGAATATCCACCGACGAGGCGCCGTGTTCGCGGCGTGCGGTGATGCAGGCATAGCCGTCGGCGCGCTGGCAGTCGGCCAGGCTCGCCATCTCGGCCAACAGGGAAACGGGGGGTGTGCGCGTATGCATTACAGCGCAGTATCGAACAATTGGCCGATCGCTGCGGCCGCCGCCATCGCCAGCGCGCCCCAGAACATCACGCGCAGCGCGCCACGCAGGGGGCGTGCGCCACCGACGCGCGCGGCGATCGCGCCGGTCAGGCCCAACCCGATCAGGGTGGCGGCGGTGGTGATCTGCGCCACCTGCGCATGCGGGGCGAGCAGGGCGGTCACCACCGGCAGCGCGGCGCCGGCAGTGAACGCGCCGGCCGAGGCCAACGCCGCCTGTGCCGGCCGGGCGCGCAGTTCCTCGGTGATGCCCAGCTCGTCGCGCGCGTGCGCGCCCAGCGCGTCGTGTGCGGTGAGCTGCAGTGCCACCTCATGGGCCAGTTCGGGGGTGAGCCCGCGATGCCGGTAGATCGCGGCCAGCTCCTCCAGTTCGCTATGCGGATCTTCGTGCAGTTCGCGCTTTTCCACGATCAGGTCGGCATGTTCGGTATCGGCCTGCGACTGCACCGACACGTACTCACCGGCCGCCATCGACATCGCCCCGGCCACGGTGCCGGCGATGCCGGTGGCCAGCACGGTGGCCGCCGATGCGCCGCTGGCGGCGATGCCGACCACCAGGCCGGCCACCGAGACGATGCCGTCGTTGGCGCCCAGCACGGCCGCACGCAGCCAGCCGACGCGGTCGGAACGGTGGACCTCGGGATGGCGGGATCTGCTCATGCGGACAGTCTAGAGCGGGCCGGACGGGGAGGGCGGAATGACTCGCAGCAGCGTCAAGTCCTTCCCAGTGGGATGCTGAAAACCGTCACGGTGACACGACGGCGGGGGACGCCACGATATAGTGCGCCCTTGCGATGCCGGGGCCCGGTCCCCACATCCCCGCCCTGACCAGAATCCTGCGAGCCTCCCCTTGTCGAGCCCCAGCCACGTCGCCGAGACGCCGATTACCGACCGAAATGAACTGGTCGCCACGCTGGCCTCCGGCGAGAAGCCCAAGGCGCAGTGGCGCATCGGCACCGAGCACGAGAAGTTCGGCTTCCGCCTGGACGACCTGCGCCCACCGACCTTCGATGGCGACCGCGGCATCGAAGCCCTCCTCAACGGCCTGACCCGCTTCGGCTGGGCACCGGTGCAGGAAGGCGGCCGCACCATCGCGCTGCTGCGCGACAACGCCTCGGTGACGCTGGAGCCGGCCGGCCAGCTGGAACTGTCCGGCGCGGCGCTGGAAACCATCCACCAGACCTGCGTGGAAACCGGCACCCACCTCAATGAAGTGGCGCAGGTGGCCGGCGAGCTGCAGCTGGGTTTCCTGGGCATGGGCTTCCAGCCGAAATGGCGGCGCGATGAGATGCCGTGGATGCCCAAGGGCCGCTACCGGATCATGCGCGACTACATGCCCAAGGTCGGGTCGCTGGGCCTGGACATGATGACCCGCACCTGCACGGTGCAGGTCAATCTGGACTACGCCACCGAAGCGGACATGGTGAAGAAGTTCCGCGTGTCGCTGGCGCTGCAGCCGATCGCCACCGCGCTGTTCGCCGACTCGCCGTTCACCGAAGGCCAGCCGAACGGCTACCAGAGCTACCGCTCGCACATCTGGACCGACACCGACGCCGACCGTACCGGCATGCTCGACTTCGTGTTCGAGGATGGCTTCGGCTACGAGCGTTACGTGGACTACCTGCTCGACGTGCCGATGTACTTCTCCTACCGCGATGGCGTGTACCACGACGCCAGTGGCCAGAGCTTCCGCGATTTCATGGTGGGCAAGCTGCCGGTGCTGCCGGGCCAGCTGCCCACGCTGCGCGACTGGTCCGATCACATGACCACCGCCTTCCCGGAAGTGCGCCTGAAGAAGTACCTGGAAATGCGCGGTGCCGATGGCGGCCCGTGGAACCGCCTGTGCGCGCTGCCGGCGTTCTGGGTCGGGCTGCTCTACGACGATGCCGCGCTGGATGCGGCCTGGGACCTGGTGCGCGACTTCAGCCTGGCCGAGCGCCACGCGCTGCGCGACGGCGTACCGCGCCATGCATTGAAACTGCCGTTCCGCGGCGGCACGGTGCGCGACCTGGCGCGTGAAGCGGTGAAGATCGCCGTGGCCGGCCTGCAGCGTCGCGCCGCGCGCAACGCCGATGGCCAGGATGAAAGCCACTTCCTGGACGTGCTGCAGGAAATCGTCGATTCCGGCCTGACGCCGGCCGACCGCAAGCTGGCGCTCTTCCACGGCGACTGGAACGGCACCGTGGACCCGGTCTTCAAGCAGTTCGCCTACTGACACCCCTCAGGGGGGGGTACCCACCGCGCTGCGGTGGTGGGTACCGGCCGCTGGCCGGTACACCGTGCGCTGTCTCAGTGCGCCGAGGCTTTCGAGAACAGGTTGATCACCGCCACACCGGCCACGATCAGGCCCATGCCGATCAGCGCCGGCGCGTCGAGCTTCTGCTTGAACACCGCCCAGCCGATCAGCGAGATCAGCACGATGCCCGCGCCGGACCAGATCGCGTAGGCGATGCCGGTGGGGATGGATTTGAGGGTGAGTGCGAGCAGATAGAAGGCGGCGGCATAGCCGACCACCGTGCCGACCGAGGGCCACAACCGGGTAAAGCCGTCGGAGGCTTTCAGCAGGCTGGTGGCGATCACTTCGAACACAATTGCAAGGCCCAGCAGAACATACACATTCATGGCGCGCGCACCGGTTGGACGATGCGCGCATTGTACGGGCGTGCCCGTGCAGCGCCGGACGCTGCAGCAGCGTCCGGCGCAGACCGGGTTCAGGCGGCCTGTGCGCCAAGCGTGGCCATGTCGATCACGAAGCGGTAGCGCACATCGTTGCGCGCCATGCGCTCCCAGGCTTCGTTGACGGTGCTGATGTCGATCACTTCCACATCGCTGACGATGCCGTGCTCGGCGCAGAAGTCCATCATCTCCTGGGTCTCGGCCATGCCGCCGATCGCCGAGCCGGTGATGTGCTTGCGACCGAACATCATGGCCGCGCCCATCAGCGGCGGGTCCAGTTCGGTCAGCACGCCGACCAGGCACATGGTCGCGTCGCGCTTGAGCAGGGACATGTACGGGTTGGTGTCGTGGCTCACCGGGATGGTGTTGAGCAGGAAGTCGAAGCTGCCGGCGTGCGCCTTCATCTGTGCCGGATCGCGCGACACCAGCACCTCATCGGCACCCAGGCGCTTGGCGTCGGCACCCTTTTCCGGGGTGGTGGTGATCATCACCACGGTGGCGCCCATCGCCTTGGCGAACTTCACGCCCATGTGGCCCAGCCCGCCCAGGCCGATCACGCCGACCTTCTGGCCGGGGCCCACCTTCCAGTGGCGCAGCGGCGAGTAGGTGGTGATGCCGGCGCAGAGCAGCGGCGCGGCGGCTTTCAGGTCGAGCTTGTCGGACACCTTCACCACGAACCGCTGCTCGACCACGATGTGGTCGGAGTAGCCGCCGAAGGTGGGCTGGCCGCTGTCGCGTTCGGTGCTGTTGTAGGTGAAGGTGGCGCCCTTCTGGCAGTACTGCTCCAGGTCCTGGTCGCAGGCATCGCAGTGGCGGCACGAGTCGACCATGCAGCCCACGCCGGCGTGGTCGCCGACCTTGAAGCGGGTGACGTTGGCACCGACCTCGGTGACCCGGCCGATGATCTCGTGGCCCGGCACCATCGGGAAGATCGAACCGCCCCAGTCGTCGCGCGCCTGGTGCAGGTCGGAGTGGCAGATGCCGCTGTACAGGATCTGGATGCGGACGTCGTCCGGGCCGACCGTGCGGCGCTCGAAGGAGAACGGCACCAGCGGCGCGGTCTGGTCGTGGACGGCATAACCGTGAGCGAGGGACATGGGGAATCCTTGGCAGGTTTGTAGAAAGGCGCTTTACAATACGCCCCGATGCTGTGCACAGGCAGTCAGGATATCGGCATGATTCATCAAGTCAGACTGGATAATCATGGTCACTGACAATCTCACCCACCTGGCCGCGTTCGCCGCTGTCGCGCGGCACCGCAGCTTCCGCCGCGCGGGTGCCGAGCTGGCGCTGTCCACCTCGGCGGTCAGCTATGCGATCCGCGCGCTGGAAGAGCGCCTGGGGGTGGGCCTGTTCCATCGCACCACGCGCAGCGTGGCCCTGACCGAGGCCGGCCAGCGCCTGCTCGAACGGCTGCAGCCGGCGCTCGGTCAGGTACATGACGCGCTGGAGGAGATGAACCACTTCCGCGCGGCACCGGCCGGGCTGCTGCGCATCAATGCCACCCGTGCCGCCGTGCATACCCAGCTGGGCCCGCGGTTGGCCCGGTTCCTGCGCGGCCATCCGGACGTGCGCATCGAGCTGGCGCAGGACGACGGGCTGGTCGATATCGTCGCCAGCGGCTTCGACGCCGGCGTGCGGCTGCACGAGTTCGTTCCCGAGGACATGGTGGCGGTACCGCTGGGGCCGCCGTTGCGTGGCCTGATCGTTGGCGCGCCCGCGTATCTGCAGGACCGCCCGACGCCGCAGCATCCGCGCGATCTGGCCCACCACGAATGCGTGCGCTTCCGCTTCGCCAGCGGCCATCTGTACAAGTGGCAGTTCGATCGCGATGGCCAGGCGCTGGAGATCGACGTGCCGGGCAGGCTCACCCTGGGCGACCAGCACACCGTGCTGCAGGCGGTGCTGGACGGGCTGGGCCTGGCCTACGTGCTGGAAGACGCCGCGCGACCGTATCTGGACGACGGCCGCCTGGTGGCCGTACTGGAAGACTGGAGCGAGCCGTTTCCCGGCTTCGTGCTGTATTACCCGCGCCAGCGGCAGATGTCCTCGGCATTGCGCGCGTTCGTGGACATGCTGCGCGAGCCGGTGTGAGGCGCGCGCCGCGCGGCGGCGTGACCTTCTTCATGGCGACTTCCGTCACTGGGCCATGCCCGGCGCGCGGAACTACGCTGCGATCGAACCCCGTGCAGCGTTGCAGTGACGCAGTGCGCTGCATGGATCGGCAGCACGCCATGACAAGGAGGATGCGATGCAGAACCAGAACCAGAACCCGGACCAGGATCTTCGCCAGCGTGTGGCGACGTTGGAACGCCACGCCCGCCGAGGGCGCGTGATGGCCGCGACGATGTTCGCGCTCGGCGCCTCATTGGCGCTCATCGGTACCACGGTGGCGCAGCCAGAGGCGCAGATCGTGCCGGAAATCCGCACGCACAAGCTCACCGTGGTGGACAGCGAGGGACGCACGCGCGTGCAGATCGCCGAAGACCCCGCCGACCACCGGCGCAATGCACGCGCGGCGGGTCTGACCATCTACGACATCACCGGCAACGAGCGCGGCGGCATCGGCACGATGGCCGACGGCAGTGCGGCCGTTGCCCTGGATGCGCCACATGGCGTAGGCCACAAGATGCGCGATCGCGCCGGCATCAAAGTGGGGCCGGATGGGTCGGCGATGATCGTCACGATCTCCAACGCCGGGCAGTTCTCTGCCGGCCTGTTCTCCACCGGCGAAGAAGGCCGCCTGGAACTGTCGCGCAGCGATGCCGCGGCCGACCAGATGACCACGCGGGTGATCGCCCAAGGCAGCGATACCACCAAGGTTGGCAAGCTCCAGTAGCGCACCGACGCTCACAAGCTCCACACAGGCGGGTGGCAGCATGGAGAAATCCCTGCCCCCGTCGTTGAGGAGAGTGTCATGGCATCGTCCGCCATCCGGGCCCGAACCTGGTCCATCCATCCTGTCCACGCCGCCGTGCTCGGCGGCGTGCTGCCGCTGTTCCTCGGTGCGCTGCTGGCCGATTACGCCTACTGGAGCAGCTACGAGATCCAGTGGAGCAACTTCGCGTCCTGGCTGCTGATCGGCGCGATGGTGATGACCACCCTCGCACTGCTGTGTGCATTCGTCGGCCTGGCGCGTGGCAGCCGCCGGCTGGGCTACCTGCTGGTACTGGTCGCGACGTGGATCGTGGGTTTCATCGATGCCCTGCACCACGCGCGCGATGCCTGGGCGATCATGCCCACCGCGCTGCTGCTGTCGGCCGTGGCAACCGTGCTGGCGCTGGTGGCAACCTGGATCGGGTTTGCCAGCCTGCGCGTGGGAGGTGTGCGATGAACCGCCCTGTCTTCCGCGTGATCGCGGTATCGGTGCTGGCCACCGCGCTGGCCGCCTGTGGCCAGGCCCCGCAGATGCACCAGTACGGCAACGCGCCCGAGCTGCCGGCGCCGCACCGGGGGCTGATGCCGGACATGACCATCGCCAAACCGGCGACCTGGGGCGACCGCGTGCCGACCGTGCCGGACGGCTATCGCATCACCGCGATCGCCACCGACCTGGCGATTCCGCGGCAGACGCTGGTACTGCCCAACGGCGACATCCTGGTGGCGGAGGGACGCGGTGGCAGCGCGCCCAATCTCAAGCCCAAGGACGTGATCGCCGGCCGCATCAAGGCCAAGGGCAACACCGCGGTCAAGGGCGGCAACCGCCTGACCCTGCTGCGCGATGCCGATGGCGACGGCATCTATGAACTGAAGACCGTGTTTGCCGACAAACTCAATGCGCCCTACGGCCTGGCGCTGATCGGCAATGCGCTGTACGTGGCCAATCAGGACGCGCTGGTGCGCTTCGACTACCAGCCGGGCCAGACCCGCGCGAGTGGCGCGCCGGTCACGCTGACCACGCTGCCGTCTGCGATCAACCACCACTGGACCAAGTCGCTGGCCGCCAGTGCCGACGGCCGTTACCTGTACGTGGGCATCGGCTCCAACAGCAACATCACCGAGCGCGGCATGGCGGTGGAAGTGGACCGCGCCCGGGTCTGGCAGGTGGACGCCGCCACCGGCGCGCATCGCGACTACGCCACCGGCCTGCGCAACCCGACCGCGCTGGCCATCCAGCCCGGCACCGGCACCGTGTGGGCGGTGGTCAACGAACGCGACGAGATCGGTCCGAACCTGGTGCCCGACTACCTCACCTCGGTGCGCGACGGCGGGTTCTATGGGTGGCCCTACAGCTACTGGGGCAAGCACCCGGATCGCCGGGTGATGCCGCAGGACCCGGCCAAGGTCGCCTCGGCGCTGGTGCCCGACTACGCGCTGGGCTCGCACGTGGCCGCGCTCGGCGTGGCGTTCTCGTCGCCGGCGATGGGCGCGCGCTTCGCCGACGGCGTGTTCGTGGGCGAGCACGGCAGCTGGAACCGCAACCCGCCGGTCGGCTACAAGGTGGTGTTCGTGCCGTTCCGCGATGGCCGCCCGGCAGGCGATCCGATCGACGTTGCGACCGGCTTCCACGGCGACGACGGGCTGACCCGCGGGCGCCCGGTGGGTGTCACGCTGGACCCGCGCGGCGCGCTGATCGTGGCCGATGATCTGGCCAACACGATCTGGCGGATTACCCCGAACGCCGCACCTGCGGCACCTGCGGCACCTGCGGCACCGGCTGCACCGGTTGCACCGGTTGCACCTGCGGCACCTGCCGGGACGCCGTAAGCAGCGCGGTGCCGGCCTGCCGCCTGCCCACACGCAGGCGGCAGACCACCGCACGGGACCGGCCCGGACCGCCTCCGGGCCGCTGTCTGCGAGGCGCCGCGCGGCGCCTTGACACGCCCCGGGGCACTCGACATGATCCGCCACGGGGAGCCCGCGACCGGGCCAACAGCATGGCAGGGACGTTATGCGACAGGGGAGTGCAGCACCGTGGGCGGTGGATCGGCGCGGCATCCGCGCGCGACTTCGCACGCTCGCCTTCCGGATCACCCTCACCACGGTTGCCCTTGCCGGGACCGGCTGCGTTGATGGCCCGGGCATCGGCGTAGAGCTCAAGGCGCTTGGCGACTCTCCGCTGGCCGGTGAGCTGTCCCGCCAGTGGATGAACCGCGAACCCTCGATTGCCCGCAATCTTCAGACCTGGCTGCAGACGCGCCCGGACAGTGCCGCGTGCCTGGCCTCCGAGTCCTGTCTGCGCGATCTTGGCTTCCAGCGCTGTGCGGTCACCGGGCAGGATCTGTCGTGCCACTACGAGGCCACGATGCCCGGCACGCTGCTCAAGGGCGGCGGCGAACGCAGGCCGCTGCAGATCCAGCTGCGCGTGGATATGCACAGCCGCCAAGGCGCGATCACCGCGCTGGACGTTGCCCGCTCCGGCTTCCCGTAATCGTCGCAGGTGCTGGGCACCTGCCGTGTCATCTCTCGACGCCCCGTCTGCATGCGCCGTTCTGTTGAACGGTGCGTGCCCCCTGCCGTGGCCTGCCACGGTCCGCCCCGGAAGAGAATGGAATCATGTCTGGATACATCATTGAAATCGTCACCATGCCGATCGTGCCGGTGCCCGGTGTTGGGGATGTCGCCGGCCACAACTTCCTGCGTCTGCGGGGGCCGGATGGCAGCATCCAGGGCGAAATGCACGGCCTGGCCACCAGCAGCGACGGGTCGATCAAGGCGATCGGCTATCTCAGCAGCGACCGGCTGAAAGCCTACGATCTGCAGAACCCAGCCGACTTCTACTCCCGGCCCGGGCAGCCCAGTCAGGTGCTGTTCGAGGGCTCGCTGGCGGATGTGGCCGCCAAGTGGGGCGTGGCGCAGAACGCGATGGAGCAGTTGAACAACATGGACCTGGGCTACCCGCCGGGTGGCTTCACCGGGCCCAACAGCAACTCGGTGGCCCATACGCTGATCAAGGCGATGGGCCTGACCCAGCCGACGGGCTTTGAGGACCTGATCACCCCCTTCGACAACTACGACCTGCTCGACCCGCCGGCGTCCCAGGACTATTTCGACGAGATGTCCGCGCAGATGCGCGACTGGATCAACCATCAGCTGGATCTGATGAAACGCCGGTTCCTCGACTCGCCGCTGGGCGAGGAGTTCCAGCGTGCCCGGAGCCTGTTCGAACGGCTGCGCGACCTGCTCAAAGACCCCACCTACCGCATCGTCAGATACGACCCGCTGGCGCTGGATCTGGATGGCGACGGCGTAGTGCGCACTGTTGCCGAGAATGGCGCAGCGGGTGCGTTGTTCGATCACAACGGCGACGGCATCCGTACCGCCACCGGTTGGGTGGATGGCTCCGATGGCATTCTGGTGTGGGACCGCAATGGCAACGGGCGCGTGGAAGACGGGACCGAGCTGTTCGGCGACAACACCACCGCCGCCGGCGCCGGGTTCACCGATGGCTTCCAGGCGCTGGGCAGCCTGGACAGCAACCATGACGGCGTGATCAACGCGCTCGACGCCAGATTCAACGAGATCAAGGTCTGGCAGGATGTGGACGGTGACGGCATCAGCGATGCCGGCGAGCTCAAGACGCTGGCCGAGCTGGGCATTGAGAGTTTCTCGCTGGCCTCGACCAATGCCGGCAATGGGGCGGTCGCCGGCGGTCGCCTGTTCGGCACCGGCAGCTTCGTGCGGCGCAACGCCGATGGCACCACCACGACTGGCGTGATGCAGGACTTCCTGTTCGACCAGGACGGCGTCTACAGCGAGTACATCGACCCGGTCGCCGTCGATCCGGCGGTGGCGGACCTGCCCACGCTCGGTGCCGTCGGCCGGCTGCGCGAGATGCACCAGGCCGCCAGTCTGTCCCCCGCACTGGCGCAGGCGCTGCAGGCGCTGGTGGCCACCAGCAGCCGCGCTGAACTGAAGGGCCGCGTGGCCGATGTGCTGCTGGAATGGGCGCGGACCAATCCCACGTTCAGCGCCGCCGGCATCGAACTGTTTGCCGGCGGTGGCGTGGAGGACCCCAATTCGCCCAACGTGATCAACCTGCGCCCGGGCGAGGTGCTGGCGTGGGCCGATCCGACCTGGCTGTCCGAGCCGCAGTGGGAAATGGTGCGGGTGGTGGAAGCGCTGCTGGGCAACGAGGTGCCGATCACCGGCCTGTGGTGGGGCTCGGAAACCATCCAGCAGTATCAGGCGATCTACGACAACTACTTTGAACTGGCCTACCAGAGCCTGGTCGCGCAGACCCGTCTGCGTCCGTACCTGGACGCCATCGCGATCGACTGGACCGGTCTCAATCAGTTCTCCTACGATTTCACCGCGATGTATGCGCTGCTGGGCACGCGTTATGCCAGCGAGCCGGTGGATACGGTGATCGACCTGGCCGAGCTGCTGCGTGCGCAACTGGGCAACCTGGGCGGGCAGGGCCTGCTCGCAGGCACGGGCACGCTGCGCACCTGGCTGGACACGCACGGCGGCAACGCGGCCGTGGTGGACGCGCTGGCGCGCCTGGACATCCGTCTTTCGTCCACCGACGGCGGCACGCTCAACGGCAGCGCGGACGGTGACATCCTGATCGGGCGCAACCAGCCCAGCGGGTGGGAAACGCTGCGTGGCGGGGCGGGCAACGATGTGCTGGTCGGCGATGGCGGCAGTGACAGCCTGCAGGGCGATGCCGGCGACGACCAGTTGTTCGGCGGCGCGGACGACGACCAGCTCAGCGGCGGCGACGGCAACGACACCCTGACCGGCGGCACCGGCAACGACGTGCTGTACGGCGACGCGGGCAATGATGTGCTGCTGGGCGGGGAGGGCAACGACCAGCTGCAGGGCGGCAGCGGCAACGACCGCCTCGACGGCGGCACCGGCAACGACTACCTGTCCGGTGGCGCCGGCAACGATGTCTACCTGTTCGGCCGGGGTAGCGGCTACGACCGCATCAACAACTGGGACGACACCGCCGGCCGCCGCGACATCGTGCAGTTCGGTGCCGGCATCACCGCCGCCGACATCCGCATGTGGCGCAGCGGCGACTACCTCTGCATCACCATCATCGGCACCAACGACCGCATCGACATCCAGGAGTTCTTCGAGGCCGATGGTGCCAGCGCGTACCGCATCGACGGGTTCCGCTTCGCCAACGGGACCGAGTGGTCCATCGCCGACGTGAAGACCCGGGTGCTGACGGCCACCGATGGCGACGACGACATCTACGGCTACGAGACCGACGATGTCATCACCGGTGGCACCAGCAACGACTGGCTGTCCGGGCGCGGCGGCAACGACACCCTCAGTGGTGGCGCCGGGGCCGATACGCTCAACGGCGACGAGGGCAACGACAGCCTGTCCGGCGATGCCGGTGCGGACAGCCTGCACGGCGGGCAGGGCAACGATCTGCTTGACGGTGGTGCCGACGATGACCGCCTGGATGGCGGCGATGGCGATGACCGTCTTGACGGCGGGCTGGGCAACGACGTGCTCGATGGCGGTCGCGGCAACGACACCTATGTGTTCAACGCCGGCGGTGGGCACGATGTCATCCGCAACTACGATATCGGCGCCGGGCGCCTGGACGTGCTGGAGTTCGGCGCCGGCATCGCGGTGTCGGCCGTCACCGCGTCCCGTCAGGGCAGCGACCTGGTGCTGACGGTGCTCGGTGGCGACGACGTGCGCGTGCAGAACTACTTCATGGACGATGGCGATGGCGCGTACCGCCTCGATGCGATCCGCTTCGCCGACGGTACGCAGTGGAGCGTGGCCGATATCAAGGCCCGTGTACAGGCTGCCACCGCGGGCGACGACCTGCTGCAGGGCTATGCGGGCAGCGACGAGATCGACGGCGGCCTGGGCAACGACACGATCCGGGGCGCCGCCGGCAACGACATCCTCGCCGGCGGTGGCGGCGACGACATGCTGCACGGTGAGGACGGCGATGATGCGCTCGACGGTGGCGACGGCAGCGATACGCTGTTTGGCGACGACGGCAATGACCTGCTGGTCGGCGGCGCCGGCATCGACGCGCTGCATGGCGGCTTCGGTGACGACGTGCTGCGGGGCGGGCTCGACGGCGACTGGCTTGCCGGTGCACAGGGCGACGACACGCTGTTCGGCGACGAAGGCGACGATCGTCTGCTCGGTGGTGACGGCAACGACCAGCTGCACGGCGGTGCCGGCAACGATGTGCTGGAAGGCAACGACGGTGACGACACGTTCCACTTCGCGCGTGGCGACGGCCGCGACACCCTTATCGATACGGTCGGCGCCACCGTGCTGCGGCTGGCCAGGCTGACCCGCGCCGAGACCGTCATGCGCCGCGAAGGGAACGCGCTGGTCATCCGCTTCGGTACGGCAGCGGGCGACGAAGTCCGCTGGGAAGATGTGTTTGCGGCGGACACCGGGCTGGCCCTGCGCGGCCTGACCGTGCACGTCGGTGATGAGCCGGCGTGGGTGCTGCCGGCGGCGGCGCTGGACCTGGAGGTGCTCAAGGGCACGGCGGCCGCCGATGCCATTCTCGGCAATGCGGCCGGCAATACCATCGACGCCCTGGCCGGGGACGATACGGTGCACGCGGGGGCGGGTGACGACACCGTCAGCGGCGGCGAGGGCGCCGACCAGCTCTGGGGCGAGCAGGGCGACGATCACCTGTTTGGCGGTGCGGGCAACGACGCGCTGTACGGTGGCGAGGGCAACGACACGCTGTCCGGCGGCGAGGGGCAGGACCTGCTCGATGGCGGGGCCGGCGCCGATCACCTCGCCGGCGGTGGCGGCGATGACGTGTACCGCGTGGACGATGTGCTCGACGTGGTCAGCGAGGCCGCCAACAGTGGCACCGACCGGATCGAATCGTCGGTGGACTTCGCGCTGCCCGACCACGTGGAAGTGCTGGAACTGGTGGGGTCGGTCGACGTCGCCGCCACCGGCAACCAGGCGGCCAACACCCTGCTCGGCAATGGCGGCGCCAACCGCCTGGAGGGCCTGGGCGGCGATGACATCCTCGACGGACGCGCCGGCAACGACACGCTGGCCGGTGGCGACGGCAACGACGACCTTGACGGTGGCAGCGGCGAGGATCTTCTGATCGGCGGGACCGGCAACGACACCTACCGCGTGGACAGCGCGCAGGACGTCATCGTCGAGCTGGCCGGCGAGGGTCTGGACGTGGTCTACGCGACCAGCGACTACACCCTGTCGGCCAACATCGAGCGCCTGGTCCAGGTGGAGGGCAGCAGCGCGTGGTCGGCCACCGGCAACCAGGGCGACAACGAACTGATCGGCAACAGCAGCAGCAACCGGCTGGACGGTGCCGGTGGCGCCGACCGCATGGTGGGTGGGCTGGGCGACGACACCTATGTGGTCGACCATGCCGGTGACGTGGTGGTCGAGCTGGCCGGCGAAGGCCGCGACACCGTGGAGGCGTCGATCGACTACCAGCTTGGCGACACGCTGGAAGACCTGACCCTGCTCGGCGAGGGCAACCTCAACGGTACCGGCAACGCGGGCGACAACGTGCTGATCGGCAACGCCGGCAACAACCGTCTCGACGGTGGGCTGGGCGGCGACCTGATGTCCGGCGGGCTGGGCGATGACTACTACATCAACGACAGCAGCGACGACTGGATCCGCGAGTACGCCGGCGAAGGCATCGATACGGTCGAGCGCCGCTACGAAACCAACCTGGTCCTGTCCGACGAGGTGGAAAACCTGATCCTGGCGGCCGGCATCCAGACCGGCAACGGCAATGGCCTGGACAACACGATCACCGGCAATGCCGGCGCCAACACGCTGGGGGGCTGGGATGGCGATGACCGGCTGTATGGCCTGGACGGCGACGATGCGCTGTTCGGCGGTACCGGCAGCGACACGCTGTACGGCGGCGCCGGCAATGACTATCACGACGGCGGCGAGGGGATCGACCGCATGGAAGGCGGCGCCGGCGATGACATCTACATCACCGACGACAGCGGCGATGTGGTGGTGGAGGTGGCCGGTGCCGGCAAGGACCAGGTGCAGTCGAGCGCGTCGTACACATTGTCCGACAACATCGAGAACCTGTTCCTGACCGGCAGCGCCGCCATCGACGGCAGCGGCAACGGCCTGGACAACTACCTGGCCGGCAATGCGCAGGCCAACGTCATCCACGGCATGGGCGGCAGCGACACGATTGTCGGTGGCGGCGGCGATGACCTGCTGATCGGCGGCACCGGCGACGACAAGTACGTGTTCGACATCAGCAGCGGCAGCGACCGCGTGGACAACACCGGCGGCGGCTTCGACGGCGTGTTCTTCACCGGCGGCATCACCCGCGAGCGGATCGGCTTCCGCCGCGATGGCGACGACCTGCTGATCACCCTGGACAATGCCACCACGCCGGCCGTGCGCGTGACCAACCACTTCCTGGGCGGCGATGCGGCCATCGACTACGTGCAGCCCGATGGCGGGTCGTACCTGACCACCGCGCAGATCAACCAGATCGTCGCCGGTGGCAGTACCGGCGGGCAGTTCGACCAGGTCATCCAGGGCACTGCGGCCGGCGAACAGCTGGTCGGCAGCGCCGGCAAGGATCTCATCGAAGGGCTCGGCGGCGCCGACACCCTGTTCGGCATGGGCGGCAACGACACCCTGCGTGGCGGCGACGGCAACGACTACCTGTCCGGCGGCAGCGGCAGTGGCAGCGGTTCCGGCGACGACCGCCTGGAAGGCGGCCTCGGCAACGACACGCTGCGCGGCGAGGACGGCAGCAACGTCCTGCTCGGCGGCGGTGGCGATGACCAGTACGTCTACGGCGGCGGCATCGATGTGATCGACAACACCGGCGGCGGGACCGACTGGCTGATCTTCCAGAACGACATCGGTCTGTCCAAGCTCGCCTTCACCCGCGACGGGGACAACCTCGTCATCACCATCAACGGCAGCGCCAGCCAGCGCGTCACCGTGACCGGGCACTTCCTTGGCGGCGACATGGCCCTGGACTACCTGCAGCCGGCCAGTGGCGCAGCGCTGAACACCGCGGCCATCAATGCCCTGGTGACCACGCCCGGCGGCGGCACTCCGGGCGGTGGCAACGATGCGGACTACCCGTCGCAGATCAGCGGCACCGCGGCGGGCGAGCAGCTGGTGGGCACCAGTGGGCGCGATCGCATCCAGGGGCTGGGCGGCAACGACACGCTGTTCGGCATGGGTGGCGACGACAAGCTGGAAGGCGGTGACGGCAACGACTACCTGTCCGGCGGGAACGGCAGTTTCAGCGGGTCGGGCAAGGACATCCTGATCGGCGGCGCGGGTGACGACCAGCTGGTGGGTGAGGACGGCGATGACCTGCTGATCGGCGGGACCGGCAACGACACCTACTTCTACCGCGCCGGCACGGGGGTGGACACGGTGGACAACACCGGCGGCGGCACCGACTGGCTGTACTTCGACGGCATCGCCCGCACCCGCCTGAGCTACCACCGCGACGGCGACGACCTGGTGGTGCGCGTGGACGGCAACGCGGGCCAGCAGATGCGGGTGCTCAAGCACTTCCTAGGCGGCGAGTTCGCCATCGCCTATGTGCAGCCGGGCGACGGTGGCAATGCGATTCCGGCCGCGAGCGTCGCCAGCCTGCTCACCCCGATGGGGGCGGCGCGTGCTGCAGCCCCCTCGATCGCGCGCGAACCGGCCGACCTGCCGGTCTCGGCGGAAGTGCGCCGCCTGGTGGATGCATTGGCCACCTTCGGCGCACCGGCGGCGAGTGACTGGACGCGCGACCAGGGCCGCGTGTGGGAAACCCCGTTCGGTCATCCGCTGTCGGATGCACGCTCTGGCATGGTCAGCGAACGCATGCTGGGCTGATCGCGGGAGGCGTTCCAGGGGCCGCAGGTGGCCCCTGGGCGCGTGCTGTCAGCCGGTGGTGATGGCGTCGTAGCCATCGCCCAGGAACTGCAGCAGACAGAAGCCGTGCCCGAAGGGATCGGCCAGCAGCGCGATCCGGCCCCATGCGTGCGTGGCCGGTGCCTGCTCGACGCGCGCGCCCGCCTGTATTGCGCGTGCGAGGGCAGCGTCGAGGTCATCCACAACCCAGTCCAGGTGCAGCGGCGTCCAGTGCCGGCGGTAGTCGCGGCGGTCGCGCACCTGCGGGGTGGAGGCGCTGCCGGCGGGCTTGGCCAGCAGATGGATCGGCGCGGGACCGCCCAGCAGCTCCGCGCCATCGGCACCGAAGCGGCGCCCCGGGTGCAGGTCGAAGGCGCGGGTGTAGAAGGCGATGCCGTGGTCGAGGTTGTCCACGTCGATGTTGACCAGGAAGCGCATGCGGTGTCCTTGGCGGCGAGTGCGGGCGATGCGCCCGGCCTGGACGGAGGTGGTCCGGATCGATTGTGTCACGCGCCAAAGCGCAGCGTGAAACAGGTCACCGCCGGCCCGGAGGCCACGCACAGGGTGCCGCCGTGGGCCAGCATGATCGCGCGTGTGATCGCCAGCCCTAGCCCGGCGCCATCGGCGTCGCCGCGGGTGCGCGAACGCTCGGCACGGAAGAAGCGCTCGAACAGATGGGGCAGGGCATCGGCCGGAATGGGCGGGCCGGGATTGCGCACGGTCACCTCGGTGGCCCCCGCCGTGTCTGCCACCGTCACCGCGATGGTGGCGCCGCGCGGGGTATGGCGCAGTGCATTGGACAGCAGGTTGCCGAGCGCGCGGCGCAGCATCAGCCGGTCGCCGCGCACCTGGCCCTGGCCGTGCAGCGCCAGCGTGATGCCGCGTTCCTCGGCGAGCGCGTCGTAGAAATCGAACAGTTCGGTCACCTCCCGCTCCAGCACCACCGTGCCGGCCTCGGGCAGCCCGCCGCCGTGCTCGGTGCGCGCCAGGAACAGCATGTCGCCGATCATCCGGCTCAGGCGCTGCAGTTCTTCCGCGTTGGACAGCAGCACATCCTGGTACTCGGCCGCGCTGCGTGGCCGCGCCAGCGCCACTTCGGTCTGGGTGAGCAGGTTGGTGATCGGCGTGCGCAGTTCGTGCGCGATGTCCGAGGACAGCTCGCTCAGCCGCTGGAAGTCGGCCTGCAGACGCGCCAGCATCGCATCGAGATGGGCAGCCAGTTCGGCGATCTCCGGCGGCGCCGGCTGCAGCGGCATGCGCTGGTCCAGGCGTTCGGCGGTGACTTCGCGGGCACGTGCGGCCATCGCGCGCAGGGGCGCCAGGCCACGCCGTGCCGCAAGCCAGCCGAGCAGGCCGATCAGCAGCGCCGAGGCCGCCACGTACAGCGCCAGGCGGCCGGTGAAGTCCTGCAGGAAGCGGGTGTGCGGTGCGGTGTCCAGCAGCACGGTGATCTGCAGCGGGCCGTGTGCGGGATCGGCGGTGGTGCGCACATGGCGCAGCCGGTGGTCGCGTCCCTGCGCATCGCGGTGCCACGCCCGCGCGACGGTGGTGGGAGCCGGCAGTGCGGCGCCGGCCGAGCGGTACAGCAGGCTGCCATCGCCGCGCAGCACCTCGGCGCTGAAGCCGGCCTGGTGGTCCAGCGCCTCGGCCAGGCGCACCCCGGCCTGGTCGGGCGGGGCATCGGCGACGATGGACGCGATCAGCCGCACCTTGTTGTCCAGGTAACGGTCGTCCTGCTGCACGAAATGCTGCTGCACGGTGGAGAGGATCAGCGCGCCCAGGCCGGCCAGCACCACGGTGGAGACCGCGGCGAACAGCACGGTCAGGCGCGCGGTAAGCGACAGTGGCCTCATGCGGCCGGGTCGGCGTCGCCGGCATCGAGCACATACCCCATGCCGCGCACGGTGACGATCAGCTTGCGTTCGAAACCGTCATCCATCTTGGCGCGCAACCGGCGGATGGCCACGTCGATGACGTTGGTGTCGCTGTCGAAATTCATGTCCCATACCTGCGAGGCGATCAGCGAGCGCGGCAGCACCTCGTTGCGCCGGCGCACCAGCAGTTCCAGCAGGGTGAATTCCTTGTGGGTGAGCACCAGCCGCTGGCCGGCGCGGGTGGCGCGGCGGCGCGGCAGGTCGAGCACCAGATCGGCCACCTGCAGGCGGTCCTGCTGCGGGTGCAGGTGGCCACGGCGCAGCAGCGTGCGCAGCCGCGCCAGCAGTTCGACGAAGGCGAACGGTTTGACCAGGTAGTCGTCCGCGCCCAGCTCCAGGCCCTTGACCCGGTCGCCGACGCTGTCGCGTGCGGTCAGGAACAGCACCGGCGTGGTGCGCCCGGCCGCACGCAGGGCCTGCACGATGTGCCAGCCGCTCACGTCCGGCAGCATCACATCCAGCACGATCAGATCGTACGCACCGGTCATCGCCAGATGATGTCCATCCAGCCCGTTGCGCGCGTGGTCCACCACGAAGCCCGCTTCGCTCAGCCCCTGGCGCAGGTACTCGCCGGTCTTGGGTTCGTCCTCGACCACCAGCAGTTTCATTCGTTGGCCCGCCTGCATCCTTCCTGGGCACGACCGCGTCGTGTACACCTGCGCCGGCTACTGTATGACAGCGACCGCACGGCAGGATGACCCGCGCATTACGAGGATGTAATGCGCGCGTCATCGCTGCGACGGGCGCCGCTTCCTAGATTGCGGAACCGCCGTGGCTCACGGATACCGCAAGGACTCTTCGCATGCAGCACCTCCGCCTTCTTCGTCTTGTTGCCTTCGCTGGCGCCAGCCTGGCCCTGGCCGCATGCGCGCAGCCGCCCGCGCCGGCCACCGCAGCACCCGCCGCTGCCGATGCGCAGTCCGCTGCGGCGCCGGTATCCCCGGCGGGGCACATGGTGGTGCACAAGAGTGCCAGTTGCGGGTGCTGCGGCATCTGGGTCGACCATGTGCGGCGCGCCGGCTTCAGCGTGGAGGTGCGCGATACCGACGACCTGATGCCGGTCAAGCAGCGCCTGGGGGTGCCGCTGGACAAGGCCGCCTGCCACACCGCCGAAGTAGGGCCCTACATCGTCGAGGGGCATATCCCCGCCACCGATATCCAGCGCCTGCTGCGCGAACGCCCGCTCGCGCGTGGCCTGCTGCTGCCGGGCATGCCGGCCGGATCGCCCGGGATGGAGGTGCCCGGCATGCCGGTGCCCGGCTACACGGTGGAACTGCTGGGCAGGGATGGCCGGACAGCCCCCTTCAGCCGGCACGGAACGGCCCCGGACGAAACCTGAGGAGATCGCTCGTGTATACTCACCCCCACTATAGTTCCGAGGTCGCGTCCATGCCGCATTCGCCACAGGAGAAGAAGCGCGTCCTGGCCCGCGTGCGCCGCATCCGCGGCCAGTGCGATGCGCTGGAGCGCGCGCTGGAAGGTGGCGCGGACTGCAGCCCGGTGCTGCAGCAGATCGCGTCGATCCGGGGTGCCGTCAACGGGCTGATGTCCGAAGTGATGGAAGCGCACCTGCGTGAAGAGTTTGGTCAGCCGGCGCAGTCCGATGCGCAGCGCGAGGCGCGCGTGCGCGAAATGAGCATGCTGATCCGTTCCTACCTGAAGTAAGCCCGCGGGCGACCGCGCGCTGTCCCGACCCGTTTCCCGTCCTGGAGAGTTCCCGATGAAATCCCGTGCTGCCGTTGCCTTCGCCGCTGGCGAACCGTTGAAGATCGTCGAGATCGATGTCGCTCCGCCGCAGAAGGGCGAAGTGCTGGTGCGCATCACCCACACCGGCGTCTGCCACACCGATGCGTTCACGCTGTCCGGCGATGATCCGGAAGGCCTGTTCCCGGCCGTGCTTGGCCATGAAGGCGCGGGCATCGTGGTGGAAGTGGGCGAGGGCGTCACCAGCGTCAAGCCGGGCGACCACGTGATTCCGCTGTACACCGCCGAGTGCGGCCAGTGCCTGTTCTGCACGTCGGGCAAGACCAACCTGTGCGTGGCCGTGCGCGCCACCCAGGGCAAGGGCGTGATGCCCGACGGCACCACCCGTTTCTCGTACAACGGCGAGCCGATCTACCACTATATGGGCTGCTCGACGTTCAGCGAATACACCGTGGTGGCCGAGGTGTCGCTGGCCAAGATCAACCCGGACGCCAATCCGGAACATGTGTGCCTGCTCGGCTGCGGCGTCACCACCGGCATCGGCGCGGTGCACAACACCGCCAAGGTGCAGGAAGGCGACAGTGTGGCCGTGTTCGGCCTCGGTGGCATCGGCCTGGCGGTGATCCAGGGTGCGCGCCAGGCCAAGGCCGGCCGCATCTTCGCGATCGACACCAACCCGTCCAAGTTCGCACTGGCACAGCAGTTCGGTGCCACCGACTGCGTCAACCCGAAGGATCACGACAAGCCGATCCAGCAGGTCATCGTGGAGATGACCACCTGGGGCGTGGACCATACCTTCGAGTGCATCGGCAACGTCAACGTGATGCGTGCCGCGCTGGAATGCGCGCACCGTGGCTGGGGCCAGTCGGTGATCATCGGCGTGGCCGGTTCGGGCCAGGAAATCTCCACCCGTCCGTTCCAGCTCGTCACCGGCCGGTCCTGGAAGGGCACCGCCTTCGGCGGCGTCAAGGGCCGCAGCCAGCTGCCGGGCATGGTCGAAGACGCCATGAAGGGCGATATCGAACTGGCACCGTTCGTCACCCACACGATGGGCCTGGAGCAGATCAACGAGGCATTCGACCTGATGCATGAAGGCAAGTCGATCCGCTCGGTGGTCCATTACTGAGGAGACCTCATGGAACGCATCGAACATCGCGCCGCATCCGGCGGCTGGCAGGACGTGTACCGGCACCGCTCGCAGGTGCTGGGCTGCGAGATGACATTCGCGGTCTACCTGCCGCCGCAGGCGGCCTCGCGCAGGCTGCCGGTGCTGTACTGGCTGAGTGGGCTGACCTGCACCGAGCAGAATTTCATCACCAAGGCCGGTGCGCAGCGGTATGCCGCCGAGCACGGCGTGATCCTGGTGGCGCCGGACACCAGTCCGCGCGGCGATGATGTCGCCGACGCGGACGGCTACGACCTGGGCAAGGGCGCGGGGTTCTACCTCAACGCCACCGAGGAGCCGTGGGCCGCGCACTACCGGATGTACGACTACATCGTGGACGAGTTGCCGGCGCTGGTTGAAGCGCACCTGCCGGCGACGGCGGCGCGCGGTATCAGCGGGCATTCGATGGGGGGGCACGGCGCGCTGGTGATCGCGCTGCGCAATCCCGGGCGCTACCGCAGCGTGTCGGCCTTCTCGCCGATCGTCGCGCCGACGCGGGTGCCGTGGGGGCAGAAGGCCTTCGCCGCGTACCTGGGCGAAGACCGTGCTGCATGGTCGGCTTGGGATGCCAGCGAACTGGTGGCCACGGCCAGCGAACGCCTGCCGCTGCTGATCGACCAGGGCGGCGGCGACGAGTTCCTCGACACCCAGCTGCAGCCGCAGTGGCTGCAGGCGGCCTGCACGGCGGCGGGCCATCCGCTGCAGCTGCGCCTGCAGCCCGGCTACGACCACAGCTACTACTTCATCGCCAGCTTCATCGGCGAGCACATCGCGCATCACGCCACGGCGCTGCACGCCTGAGGATCAGCGGGGGGGAGGACTACAGATCGTCCTCTTCCGCCGCTTCGCGTCCCTGCTGGCGGATCAGTGCTTCCTCGCGCGCGTCATTGATCGCGTGGCGGACGCTGTCCAGGTCGATGGTGGATTCATCATGGACGAAGGTGCCGGTCAGTTCGCTGTCCGGCAGCAGGTCGCCGGCCTCGAACAGCGCCCACATCTCCTCGCCGTACCAGGTATCGAGCAGTTCCGGGGCGAACCGGCCCAGGTAGGCGGTGAGGTTGTTGACGTCGCGCAGCAGCATGCTGCGCGCGGCGTTGTTGCCACCGGCATTGACCACCTGCGGGAAGTCGATCACCACCGGGCCATCCGGGCCGACCAGCACGTTGTACGGCGACAGATCACCGTGGATCAGGCCGCAGCAGAGCATCCGCACCACCTGGCGCACCAGCACGCGGTGGAAATCGCGGGCCTGGTCCGCCTCCAGCTCGACCTCGCCCAGGCGGGCGGCGGAGAAGCCCTCGGCATCGGTGACCAGTTCCATCACCAGCACGCCGTGGTAGTAACCGTGCGGCTCGGGCACGCGCACGCCGGCATCGCGCAGCTGGTACAGCGCGTCCACCTCGGTATTCTTCCAGGCGGTTTCCTGCTGCTTGCGGCCGTACTTGCTGGCCTTGCCAACCGCACGCGCCTCGCGGCTGCCGCGCACCTTGCGGCCTTCCTGGTACTGCACGCGCTGCTGGAAGCTGCGTTGCGCCATGTCCTTGTAGACCTTCGCGCAGCGCACATCGTCGCCACTGCGGACCACGTACACGGCCGCTTCCTTGCCGCTCTTGAGCGGACGCAGCACTTCATCGATCACGCCGTCGTCGATCAGCGCCTGCAAGCCTTGGGGGGTTCTCAACGGTATCTCGTGGAAGTGGCGGGCACGGGCGGGCCGGCCTTGAAGGGGAGCGAATCTTCTCACTTCCCGGGCGGCTGGGCCATCGGCCAGGGCCGGTGGGGTGTTCAGGATGGCCGGGCCCGTCCTCGCTTGTTGCCGCCGGAGGCGCGGCATACCATCGTCCACGGCCCAGGGACGTTCAGATCAGCAGCCTGCGGGGGGGCGGGGCCGGCCACCGGCAGGTTGAACAGGGGGATTCATGGAAGTGCTTGTCTATTGTCTGGCGGCCGCCGCTGCCGCCGGCATCCTGGTGTATGTGCTGTGCCGGCAGGCGGTGCGCAGCGCCCACCTGCAGCTGGAGGCCGAAACCCGCCGCGCGCGGGAGCTTGAAAAGGTCATCCATACCAACGAAACCGGGCATCTGGAGGCGCGCAACGCCGCCGAGGTGCGCGGCCGCAGCGAGCTCAACGAGGTCCGCGAGGCGAGCTTCCGCGAGGGCCTGGCGCTGGGGCGGGTGGAGTCGGAAAAAGACCATCTGATCGCGGTGACGCAGATGCGGGGCGATTTCCGCGATGAGATCGCCCTTGCCAAGGAAGCGGCGGCGGAAGAGGCGCGGGTGGTGCTGCGTGCCGAAGTATCGGCGCAGACCAAGCTGTTCAGCGTCGCCATTTCGCCCTATGTGAAGGTGCAGAAGGACAAGGGGCTGATCTGGGACGAGCACAAGTCCTATGTCGGCTACCAGTACCAGTTGCTGGTCAACGGCATCCCGGCGTTCCAGCCGCACGTGATGATCGAGAAGACCGAGGAGTACAAGGAAGTGGACAAGGAAACGGTGATGGAGCTGATCCGGATTGCGGAGCAGTCCGCGCAGAAGGCCGTCGAGCTGTACCTGAGCGGGGCACCGGAGGGCGTCATCAAGCGTGGCGCGGCGGTCCTGGAGAACGCCCGGCAGTGAATACTGCGCGGCCGTTCGCTCGGCCGCGCAGGACTGTGAGGTAGATCACGCTGCGTAGCGGCAACGGCCTTGGAACGCGGTATCGTGGCAGCACGCCGGCGAGTGAACGGGGGACGCATGGTTTGGCTGCTGTCCGTGCTCTATCTGCTGTGCCACGGATTGGCGCTGGTGCTGCTGCCTGCCCATGCCCAGACCCTCTCGTTCTGCTTCTTGATCGGGGCGCCGCTGCTCGCCGCGGCCGCCTGCCTGCACCGCAGCCGCGGCAGCGCGGCGGTGGTCGGCTGGGCCGCCCTCGCCGTGGGCATGCTGCTGTGGGCCGGTGGCATGGCGGTGAACATGTACCAGGAAGTCGGGCTGGGCAACGCCGACGCCACGCCCGGCATCAGCATGCTGCTGTACGTGCTGTATGGCGTGCCGCTGACCTTCGCGATGGCCCATCCGCGCCACGCCCCGTGGTTCCTCAGCGTGATCGACGGGGCGATGGCCCTGCTGCTGGGCTATCTGTTCTTCGTCTACACCTTCTCCTTCGCCACGGCCACCGACGCCTCCGAGGCCGGTGTGGACAGCCTGCGGCTGATGTTCGACATCGAGAACCTGTTCATTGCCGGCTTCGCGCTGCTGCGCTACCTGGCCAGCGATGACACCTCGCGCCGGGGGTTCTTCCGGGCGCTGGCGCTGTTTGCCGGGGTGTACCTGGTGATGGCGGCCTACATCAACCACGTCGCCACCGACGCCAGCTTTGGCGGACTGGGAGACCTGCTGATCGACGTGCCGTTCCTGCTGCTGGCGGCACTGACGTGGCGCCGCGCACCGGCCGCGCCGCGCGGGGTATCGCGCCGGCTGGCGCTGGGGGTGCGCGCCGGCAGCCCGCTGATCCTGGCGATCTCGCTGCTGGTGGTGTCGGCCCTGCTGGTGCGCGCGCATCCGGCCCTGGCCGTCGCCGGGTTCGCCTTTGCCACATTGGGGTCGGGGCTGCGCAGCGTGCTGATGCAGGTGCGCTCGCTGGAACAGCAGGACCGGCTGGACGTGCTGGCACGGCTTGATGGCCTGACCGGGCTGGCCAACCGGCGCCAGTTCGACCAGGCGCTGCAGCGCGAGTGGAACCGCTCGCGACGCGACGGCCAGGGCATGGCCCTGCTGATGGTGGACATCGATCACTTCAAGGCGCTCAACGACCGCTTCGGGCATCCGGTCGGTGACCGCTGTCTGCAGGCAGTGGCCAGCGCGCTGGCCGAGTGCGCCACCCGCGGCAGCGATCTGGTCACGCGCTACGGCGGAGAAGAGTTCGCGGTGGTGGTGGCGATGCCGCGCGACGGTGCGGTGGCGCTGGCCGAGCGCATGCGCCTGGCGGTGGAACACCTGCAGTTGCCGTCGGCGGACCCGGTCCTGCCGGTAACGGTGAGCGTCGGCGTGGGCTGGGTGCTGCGGGTGGACGGCGGCGATGCCGGGGCGTTGGTCGCCACCAGCGATGCCGCGCTGTACGACGCCAAGCACCACGGCCGCAACCAGATCGCCGAACGCGAGCTGCAGCGCTAGCGGCGCGGTCAGGCGCCGGCGTCGCGCACTTCCACCAGTACCGGGCAGGGCGCGTGGTCGATGGTCCACTGGCCGACCGAGCGCTCGAACAGGCGCGCCATCCGCGACAGATGGCGATGCCCGACCACGATCAGATCGCAGCCATGCTGGCGGGCGTAGTCGCAGAGCACGTCGCCGGGATCGCCGGCCGGATGGCTGGCCACGGCATCGATGCCGCGTTCGCGCAGATCGGCCAGCGCCGCATCCAGCAGGTGGGTCGCCTGCCGGCGCTCCGCATCGGCGGCCAGGTACTCGGTCCGGTCGCTGCGCGGGGCGTCGTCGGCCAGCGCGTAGGCCGGGTCCAGCACGCACAGCAGGTGCACACGGGTGCGCGGCGTGGCCAGCGATGCGGCCAGGGCCAGCACCTGCGCGTGCTGGCTGCCGCCATCCAGCGCAACAAGAACATGGTTGAACATCGGTGAACCTCCGGGTGGGGAGCGGAATCGTCGCCCAACGCGCGGCGCGGACCCATGCCGGAGGCCGCAGCCGAGGCGTGCGCCAAACGCACGCCTGGGGGCGCGGGCATGCCGTAAAGTGAGCGCCACCCGTCCGATGCTGCGCGTGCCATGCCCGATCTGAACCTGTTGCTTGCGCTGGATGTCCTGATCGAAGAGGGCAGCGTGGTGGGCGCGGCCCGCCGCATGAACCTGAGTGCGCCGGCGATGAGCCGCACGCTGGGGCGCATCCGCGACGCCGTCGGCGATCCGGTCCTGGTCCGCGCCGGGCGTGGGCTGGCGCCGACGCCGCGCGCGCTGGAGCTGCGCGAGCAGGTGCGCGGGGTGATCGAGCAGGCGCACCTGGTGTTCAATGCCGGCCGCGAGGTCGACATGCTGACCCTGGAGCGCACCTTCAGCATCCGCGCCAACGATGTGTTCGTGGGCACCTACGGCGGGCGCATGCGCGAGCTGTTCAAGCGCGAGGCGCCGTGCGCGGTGCTGCGCTTCGTTCCGGAAGGCGACGGCGACGACGACGCGATGGAGCAGGGGCGTATCGACCTGACCATCAGCGCTGCCGGCAAATTCGGCAACGACACCAAGGTGCAGAACCTGTTCAGCACCTCGTTCTTCGGTGCGGCGCGTGAGGACCATCCGCTGTTCGACGGTGACATCACCGTTGAACGCTTTGCCGCCTACGACCACATCGCGGTGTCGCGGCGCGGCCGCCCGCGCGGGCCCATCGACGACGAACTGGCGGCGGTCGGGCTGCGCCGCCGTGTCGCGCTGATCATGCCGACCTTTCATTCGGCGATCTTCGCGGCCGCCGATTCGGATCTGCTCATGGCGCAGATGCCGAGCGTCATGCTTGGCCGGCTGGAGCGCCTGGGCGTGCCGTTGCGGCTGTTCGAACTGCCGATCCCGGTGCGCACGGCCGTGATCGTGCAGGCATGGCACCCCCGCCTGGACAGCGATCTGGCGCACCGCTGGCTGCGCCGCAGCATCAAGGCGATGTGCGACGCGGCGTCCGGTCTGGCCTGAGCCGCAGCCGGTCGCGGGCGCGGCCCGGGGAGGAACCGGGCGTGCGCTGGACGCACGCCAGCCGTCGCCGGTACGCCATTTTTCGCAGTGCCGGCGCTGCCTAGACTGCCGCTCCCTGTCGTGGAGTGGTTGCGATGTTCCTGCTGTTTTCCGTGTGCCGCACCGTTGCCGGTGGTGTGCGATGAGTGCGGTGCCGCGCCCGGTGGCCGCACCTGCCGCCGCCTCGCAGGCCGCGTTCGGTCCGCGCCTGGCGGTCGGGCTGTGCGGCGTGCTGCTGGCGGTGTTGATTTCGGGCATCAACGAGAACGTCACCAAGGTGGCGCTGGCCGACATCCGCGGGGCGATGGGCATCAGCGTCGATGACGGCAGCTGGATCGTGGCGCTGTACACCGCCATGTCGGTCAGCGCGATGGCGTTCGCGCCGTGGTGTGCGGTGACCTTTTCGCTGCGCCGCTTCGCGATGACGATGATCGCCGCGTTCATGCTGCTCGGTGTGCTCTGCCCGCTGGCCCCGGACCTGCCGTCGCTGCTGATCCTGCGCGCGCTGCAGGGCCTGGCCGGCGGTGCGCTGCCGCCGCTGCTGATGAGCGTGGCGCTGCGTTTCCTGCCGCCGGGCATCAAGCTGTACGGCCTGGCCGGCTACGCGCTCACCGCCACCTTCGGGCCCAGCCTCGGCACGCCGATGGCCGCGCTGTGGGTGGAGTACGTGGGCTGGCAGTGGGCGTTCTGGCAGATCGTGCCGTGGTGCATGGCGGCCATCGCGATGGTCGGCTGGGGCCTGCCACAGGACCCGCTGCGGCTGGAACGCTTCGCCCAGTTCAACGGGCTGGGCCTGGCGCTTGGCTTCCCGGCGCTGGTGATGCTGGTGATCGGCCTGGTGCAGGGGCCGCGCCTGGACTGGTTCGCCTCGCCGCTGATCTGCGTGCTGCTGGGCGGGGGCAGCGGCCTGCTGGCCCTGTTCGCCTTCAACGAGTGGTCGCACCCGCTGCCGTTCTTCAAGCTGCAGCTGCTGGCCAACCGCAACCTGCTGTACTCGCTCATCACCCTGGGCGGGGTGCTGTTCGTGCTGCTGGCGGTGGTGATGATTCCCTCCACGTTCCTGGCCAAGGTGCAGGGCTACCGGCCGCTGCAGACCGCGCCGCTGCTGCTGTGGGTGGCCCTGCCGCAGCTGCTGGCGCTGCCGCTGGTGGCGGCGCTGCTCAACCAGCGCCGGGTGGATGCGCGCTGGGTACAGGCGATCGGCCTGGGCATGCTGGGGCTGGCGTGCTGGCTGGGTGCGCAGCTGACCACCGACTGGAACCGCGACACCTTCATCCCCCTGCAGCTGCTGCAGATCTTCGCCCAGCCGATGGTGGTCCTGCCGCTGCTGATGCTGGCCACCGGCAGCCTCGCGCCGGCCGACGGTCCGTTCGCCTCGGCCTGGTTCAACACCGTCAAAGGCTTCGCGGCGGTGCTTGCCGGCGGGCTGCTCGAGGCGGCGACCACCGTGCGCGGCCACCTCCATTCCACCGCGCTGGTGGAGCGGCTCGGCAACGCGCCGTGGCTGGACGACGGCGCACTGCTGCCGTCCCTGTACGCACGCCTGCATGCGCAGGTGGTGGCCCTTACCTCTGCCGATCTGTACCTGATGGTGGCCGTGATCGCGATTGCATTGATCGCGCTGATCCCGTGGCTGCCGACCCGTATCTACCCGCCACGTGCCGTGGCCTGAGCTCCTGGAAACTCCCCATGTCCACACCCCGAAAACACGTTCCGCTGATCATCGCCCTGGGCGTGGTCGTTCTCGCCACCGGTGGCTGGCTGCTGCTGCGCGACGGCCGCCACCAGCGCACCAACAACGCCTACGTCACTGCCGATTTCACCGTGGTGGCGCCCAAGGTCGCCGGTTTCGTCAGCGAGGTACGCGTGGTCGACAACCAGCGCGTCACCGCGGGCGATGTGCTGGCCCGCATCGATGACCGCGATTACCAGGTGGCGCTGGCCGCCGCCCGCGCCGATCTGGCCAGCGCCCGCGCACAGCTGGCCAACGCGCAGGCCGCGTTGACCCAGCAGGATGCACTGATCGACCAGGCCCGGGCCGCGGTCGATGTCGGCCAGTCGGAGCTGGGCCTGGCCCAAGCCGACCAGAAGCGCTATCGCGCGTTGGCCAGCGATGGCGCCGGTACCGTGCAGAACGCCCAGCAGGCGCAGTCGCGTCAGGCCGTGGCCGGTGCACACCTGCAGCAGGGCCGTGCGGCCCTGCTCGCCGCCCGCCAGCGCATCGCCATCCTGCAGGCGGGCGTGCAGTCCGCACAGGCGGCCGTGCAGCGCGCCGAGGCCGCGCAGGCGCGGGCCGAACTGGACCTGTCGCATACCGAACTGCGGGCGCCCATCGATGGCATGGTGGGCCGCCGCGCGATCCGGGTCGGGGCGTATCTCAGCCCGGGCACGCCGGTGCTGGCGGTGGTGCCGCTGCAGCAGGCGTTCGTGGTGGCCAACTTCCAGGAGACCCAGGTCACGCGCATGCAGGCCGGGCAGCGGGTCGACCTGCAGGTGGATGTGTTCCCCGGCCAGCCGCTGCGCGGCCGCATCGACAGCATCGCACCGGCCACCGGGGTGACCTTCGCGGCGGTGGCGCCGGAGAACGCCACCGGCAACTTCACCAAGGTGGTGCAGCGCATTCCGGTCAAGATCGTGCTCGATACCGATCAGCCGCTGCTCGGCCAGCTGCGTGCGGGCATGTCGGTGGAGGCCAGCGTGGATCTGGACAGCACCCGCCGCGGCAACGGCGGGGAGGGCGTTTGATGGCCATGCAGTGGCGGGCGCTGGTGGGTGGCGTGCTGTGCGTGGTCCTGTCGGCCTGCACGCTGGGGCCGGACTTCGTGCGCCCGGCCGCCGTGCTGCCGGCGCAGTGGCCGGGCACAACGGGGGACCCGGCGCGGGTGGATGACGCGCAGTGGTGGGCCGGTTTCGAGGATCCGATCCTCGGCCGCCTGGCCGCCGATGCGCTGCATGCCAACCTGGATGTGCAGCTCGCTGCCAACCGCGTGCAGCAGAGCCGTGCGGCACGCGGCATCGTGGCCGCCGAGCGCCTGCCCACCGTTGGCGCCAGCGTCAGCGGGGCGCGCGCGCGCAACAGCGAAGTTGGCCTCAACGACCCGTCCGGCAATGCCGGGCGCGAGGACTACAGCCTGTTCCAGGCCGGGCTTGGGCTGGGCTGGGAACTGGACCTGTGGGGCCGCGTGCGGCGGCAGACCGAAGCGGCCGACGCGCGCGTGCGGATCGCCGAGGAAGACGTGCATGCGGTGCAGACCGCCGTGCTGGCCGAGACCGCACGCGACTACCTGCAGCTGCGCGCAACCCGCCAGCTGCTGGCGATCACCGAGGACAACCTGCGTATCGCGCGCGACATCCAGCGGCTGACGGTAGCGCGCCAGCGCCAGGGCGTGGCCAGCGCGCTGCAGGTTGCCAGCGCGGCCACGCAGGTGGCGGCCCTGGAGGCACGGCTGGCCCCCCTGCGCCATCGCGATGCACAACTGCGCAATGCACTGGCGCTGCTGCTGGCACAGCCGCCGCAGGCGCTCGACGCGACCCTGGCCGGCATTCGCCGCGACTGGCCGGCACTGCCGGCAGTGGCAACGGGGCTGCCCAGCGATCTGGCCGAACGCCGCCCGGACATCCGTCGTGCCGAGGCGGCCCTGCACGCGGCCACGGCCTCGATCGGGGTGGCCAAGGCCAGCTTCTTCCCGCGCATCACCCTCAATGGCGACGCCGGCTTCCAATCCCGGCAGCTGGACGATCTTGATGGCTGGAACGCGCACCGTTTCAGCATTGGCCCGTCGATCAGCCTGCCGATCTTCCAGGGCGGCAGACTCACCGCCAACCTGGCGCTGAGCCGGCTGCAGGAGCAGCAGGCCGCGCTGCAGTTCCAGCGCACGGTGCTGCAGGCCTGGCACGACGTGGACGATGCGATCGACGGGTACACCGCCGAGCAGCAGCGCACGGCCCTGCTGCAGGTGGCGGTGGGCGAAAGCGAGCGCGCGCTGGGTGCGGCGCGGCGTCAGTACGAGGCGGGGGTGGTGGACATGCTGGACGTGCTGACCACCCAGCGCATCGCGCTGGACAACCAGGCGGCGCTGGCCAACAGCCAAGCGGCCGCAGCAATCGCGCGGGTGGATCTGTACCGGGCGCTGGGTGGTGGCTGGCCGCCGCCGTAACGCCGCGTCAGCCGTCGCGGCGGCGTTTGCGGTGGTTGGCGAAGATCACGTACGGCCAGAAGCCGATCAGGCCCAGCGACAAAGCCGTGCCGATCACCAGGCGGACCACGCCGGCGCCCGGGACGTTCCAGACCAGGTCCAGCAGCAACAGACCCGACAGGATCATCGGGCCGCCCAGGAAGGCCAGCGCGAATCCCTTCATGCGCTTGCTGGTCTGCCTGCCGCTGGTCAGCCCGCCAACGATGTCGGCGCTGGCGAAATGGATCTGCAGCGGGTCGGCGGTGGAGCGGGCGGGTGCAGGCGTGGCCGGGGCAGGCGGGGCGACCGGTTGATGGAGATCCATCTCACGCGAGGTCGGTTGCAGCAGTTCGTCCAGGTTGGTCTGTTCGACCAGTGCTTTGAGTTTGGGGTCCATACGGCATTCCATGCGTCAGGGGCCGCGCGGGGCGCGGTGGCAGCGTGCGGTCGGCACGGTACCACCGCAGCGGGGATCAACGCACGTCGCGCAGTTCCCAATGGTGCCCGGCAAGCAGGCGCAGGCGCTGCTTGAAGACATCGCTGTCGATGCGGGTGGTGGCCACCAGATTGATGCGCAGATCGTCCTGCGAACCGGTCACGGTGGCGGTCGGATCGGTGGCGCCCCACTGCGACTCGACCGCATCGGGGTCGGGCTGCTTGGCGCGCCACTTCTCGAACAGGGCGGTGCTGCGCAGGGCATCCTGCAGCTCTTCGGCGAAGCCGGCCGCGCTCTGCGAGTGGAAGGAAAGGTCGGAATCGTTGCCGCGGGCCTTGGACGGGTCCGGCAGGCTGATGTGGTACTGCGCTGACATGGTTGCCTCCGTTGAATGGTCCAAGGCTGGCAGAACGCCGGTGGATTCGGTGTGCAGGACTCAGGCGCTGAAGGTGTGCGGTTCATCGGCAAAGCCGACCGTGACCGCGCCCTTGCCGACGTTGACCATGCCGGTCAGGCTCATCACCGCCTCGAACAGCTGTACCCCGTGCGCCTCGCAGGTCTGGCGCAGCGTGGCGTAGCCGGGCAGGGCCTGCAGGTCGGCCAGTTCGCCGCCATAGCTGACGCACACGGTGGGCGTCATCAGCCCCGCCTTGACCCGCTGGCCGACGAAGTCGAACAGTTTCTGCACGGCGTTGTCGAACCCCTTGATCTTGGCCACCGGGCCGGTTTCGCCGCGATACCCGTGCAGCACCGGCTTGATGTCCAGTGCGCTGCCCAGGGCCGCGCTGAGCAGGCCCACGCTGCGGTCGCCCTTGTGGCGTGCGCGGGCGCGCATGTAGTACAGGTCGCGGGTGACCATGTAGCCATGCACGTTGTGGGCGAGCAGTTCCAGACGCTCGCGGATCTGCTGCACGCCGGCACCGCTGTCGCGCAGGCGCACCGCTTCCACCGCGGTCACGCCCTGGGCGGCGAACAGGTTCTGCGTGTCCAGCACGCGCAGCGCGAACGGCGAGTTGTAGCCGGCGGCCTGGCGGACCGGTTTGTAGTCATTGAGGATCGCGAAGCTGGCCTGCATCGCGTTGTCGTGGATCGGACTGCGCGTCTTGGTGATCGTCATGCAGAACACATGGTCGTAGTCGATCACCAGCTTGCCCAGGAACAGATCGCGGATCTGGTTGACGCTGAAGGGGATGGTCTCCGCTTCCGCGCCGTTTTCGGCCACGTGGGCGTGCAGGAAACTCAGGGTTGCCTGTTCGTCGCGGTGGTCGGCCAGCACCGCCTCGCCGATCCGCACGGTGATGGGCAGCAGCACGATGTTGTGCTGCTGGATGAAGTCTGGTGGCAGGTCGCACGCCGAGTCGACCACGATTCCGATGCGCATCCTGTGCCCCCCTCAAGGCCGGTATTGGTTCGGAAGTGTGAAAGCTATCGCAATTCTCGTCCGTTTGCCCGGTCCATCGGTCGTGCCCCGCTCAGCGGCTGCGTTCCACCGCCACCGGCAGCGTGGCCAGCCGGTCCCATTCGCCCCCGCGGACCGTGTCCGGATCGGCCAGGACGGCCTGCATCAGGTCATGGGCGTCATTGCCCCAGTAAAGCTCGCCGTCGATGGACAGGGTGGGCACGCCGAACACCCCGGCCGCGATGGCCGCGTCGGTGTTGCGCCGCAACTGCTCCTTGACGTCCGGCGCGCCGATCGCCTCGGCCACGTTGGCCACGTCCAGCATCGCTCCGGGCAGGGCCAGCGCGGCGGCGCTGTCGCCGGCATGCCCATCGCGCCAGATCCAGTTGAACAGGATGTCGATCGCCGCCGGGGTGGCGCCGGCCGCCAGGCACAGGCGCAGCGCGGCCAGCGGGTTGAACGGATGGCCGGGCGGGAAGCGCAGCGTCACGCCGTCGCGGCGGGCCTGCCAGAGCAGGTGCCGGTACATGGCGCGGCGCTTGGCCGGGATCTCCGCCGGGCCAAGGTTGCCCAGGTGGTGCAGGACGGCGCCGAAGGCGATCGGCACCGGGGTGATCTTCTCGAACTGCGGCAGACCCTTGAGCTTCTGCCAGTGCAGGTAGGAGAACGGCGAGACGAAATCGAAGTACCAGCGCAGGGCCATCGGGAGATCCTTGCAGGGGTCAGCGCGAGTATGCGCGCGGTTCGGTGGTTGGCGGGGCCAGGTAGCGGTCGCGCAGCTCGGTCTGCCGCGAGCGCATCGGCACCGCGCGCCCGCCCAGCCAGACCTGTTCGGCGTAATGGCCCACATCCAGCGGGTCGCCTTCCCACAGCACCAGGTCGGCCAGCTTGCCCGGCTCGATGGTGCCGATGCGGTCGCCCACGCCCAGCACCTGCGCCGGCACCCGGGTCAGCCCGGCCAGTCCGTCGGCCCAGGGCAGGCCGTTGGCCACGGCGTTGCCGGCCAGCTGGCGCATCTTGCGGGCATTGTGCGAGGCGTCGTCGCGCTGCGCGAAGCTCACCGGCACGCCGGCTGCGTGCAGGCGGGCGGCGTTGTCCAGCGTGGCCCCGAGCTGGTCGAAGCTGGTTGGCAGGTTGCCCAGGGCGTCAACGAAGACCGGCACCTGGGCCTGGGCGAGCTGCGGCGCCAGGCGCCAGGCTTCGGCGCCGCCGGCGATGGCGATCCTGACCTTCTCGCGGGCCGCCCAGCGCAGCAGCTGGCGGATGTCGGCGGCGCGGTCCACCGCCACCACGATCCGGCCCTGGCCCGCCAGGTAGCGGGCCAGCGTGGCCCGTCCCGCCGGCGTCAGCAGCGCATGCGGCGAGTCGGCCGGCACCCGGCCCCGGGCTTCGCTGACCATCTGTTCGAGCAGCATCCACTGCGCGGCGCGCGAGCTGCCGGTGAGTTCCGCGCCGGGAGCGCCCAACCGGACATACAGCGCCAGCGGGCCGATCGGATCGGCGCTGCCGTCCAGGCGCACAACGCCGCCCTGGCCCGCGATGAAGCCGCCACCGCTGTTGGCGCCGAGCGCAGTGAAACCGATGCCTTCCAGGCGCGCCACCGGGACCAGCACCGAGGCCGGGTTGTAGGCCAGGCTCACATCGAACTCCGGCCGCAGCGGCTGGTCGGGCAGCTTCAGCGTGCTGTCGACGGTGGTCGATTCGCCGGAGACCTCGTCGATGCCGATGTCGGTGATGCCGCCGAACAGTGCCGGCGTCAGCGGCCTGCCACCGGCCTCGACCACCGTCACCCCGGCCGGTGCCGACAGGCCGGTACCGACCGCGCGGATCACGCCGCTCTGGACCAGCACGTCGGTGTTGGCCAGGCTGCCGCGCACGCCCGCGGTATGCACCGTGGCGTTGCGCACCAGCAGGTCCTGCGCGTGCACCGGCAGCACCGCCAGCATCAGCAGCGCGGTCGTGCCGAGCCACGCCCGGGAACGCATCCCCAACAACGTCATCCCGCTCATGGGCGCGCCTCCTGGCCGAGCATGAAGTCCGACAGCGGCTGCCGGCGGGTGTCCTGGCGGTCGTAGACGGCGTGGCCGTCGATGTACACCTTCTCGGCCAGCGCGTAGGAACTGAAGGGACTGCCGTTCCAGACCACCACATCGCCCATCTTGCCGGGCTCCAGGCTGCCGGTCTGTTTCTCCACGCCCAGCGAGCGCGCGGCGTTGAGCGTGAGCCACATCATGGCGCGCTCGGGGGCGATCTGGATGCCCGCGCGACGTGCATTGGCGATTGCCTTGGCCGCTTCCTGGTTGAGGCGCTGGATGCCCTCGGGGGAATCGGAGTGCACGATCGCGCAGCTGTTGGCCGGGCGGTCGACCAGCGCGATGTTGTCCTGGATGCCGTCGAAGGCCTCCATCTTGAAGCCCCACCAGTCGGCCCAGAGCGCGCCGCACACGCCTTCGGCGGCGAGCCGGTCGGACAGCTTGTAGGCCTCCACCGCATGGTGGAACGCGGCGATCTTGAAGCCGAACTCGCGCGACAGATCCAGCATCGTCGCCATTTCATCGGCGCGGTAGCAGTGGATGTGCACGCGGATGTCGCCCTGGATCGCGCCGGCCAGCGTGTCCAGTTTCAGGTCGCGCTTGCCGCCGGCATCGCCGGCGCTGTCGCCCTTGTCCCCGCCGCTGAACCAGCGCTTGTTCTTCGGCTTCTTCGGCGTGTTCTTGGCGATGTACTCGCTGGCATCGATGAACGCGGCGCGGTAGCCGGCCACGTTGCCCATGCGTGTGCCCGGGGCCACGCCCTTGCCGCCGCCGTACACCCGCTTGGGATTCTCGCCGCAGGCCATCTTCAGGCCCCACGGCGCGCCCGGGAATTTCATCGCCTGGTAGGTGGTGGCCGGCACGTTCTTCAGGGTCACGCCGCGCCCGCCCACCAGGTTGGCCGAGCCGGGCAGGACCTGCATCGCGGTGACGCCACCGGCCAGTGCCGCGGCGAACCCGGGGTCCTGCGGCCAGACCGAGTGCTCGGCCCAGACATTGGCGGTGACCGGCGCGGTCATCTCGTTGCCGTCGCTGTGCGCGCTCACGCCCGGGCTGGGATACACGCCCAGGTGCGAATGCACGTCGATGATGCCGGGGGTGACCCACTTGCCCTGGCCATCCACGCGCACCGCATCGGCAGGCACCTGCAGCCCGGTGCCCACGGCGGCGATACGGCCGTCGCGCAGCAGCACGTCGGCGTTGTCCAGGCGCGTGCCGGTGCCGGTGAGCACCGTGGCGTTGTGGATCAGCACCGGTGCCGAGGCGATCGGGGCGTAGGTGCTCGGATACGGGTCCTGCACGAAGCGCGAGGCGGCCGGCGCCGCGGGCGCAGCCAGTGAGAACAGCGCCAGGCCCAGCCCGGCGGTCAATCGAGTGCGCATGTGATCCCCGATGCGGCGTGAACGAATGGGCGACGCTAGCGGTTGGGCGGGGGCGTTGCCAAGTGACCAGACGCATGTTGCTTGCTTATTCGTCGATCTCACCGAAAATTACCCGATTGCACCCCATGCCGGACCGGACGCGCTCGATGAAGAACAAGCAGGAAATCGTGGAAAACTGGCTGCCGCGCTACACCGGCGTTCCGCTGGAGCAGTTCGGCCAGCATGTGCTGCTGACCAACTTCGCCGGTTACCTGCATACCTTCTCCCAGCTCACCGGGGCACCGGTGCAGGGCCTGGACCGGCCGATGGCCAGCGTCACCAGCGACGACATCACCCTGATCAACTTCGGCATGGGCAGCCCCAACGCTGCCATCATCATGGACCTGCTGTCGGCGGTGATGCCCAAGGCGGTGCTGTTCCTGGGCAAATGCGGCGGGCTCAAGCGCAAGAACCAGCTCGGCGACCTGGTCCTGCCGATCGCCGCGATCCGGGGCGAGGGCACCTCCAGCGATTACCTGCCGCCGGAAGTGCCGGCGTTGCCGGCCTTCGCCCTGCAGCGGGCGGTGTCCACCATGATCCGCGACCTTGGCCACGACTACTGGACCGGAACGGTCTACACCACCAACCGCCGGGTCTGGGAACACGACGAGGCGTTCAAGGAAAAGCTGCGCCTGATGCGCTGCATGGCCATCGACATGGAGACCGCCACCCTGTTCGCGGCCGGCTTCGCCAACCACATTCCGATCGGGGCCCTGCTGCTGGTATCCGACCAGCCGATGATCCCCGATGGGGTCAAGACCGAGGCCTCCGACGCCAAGGTCAGCTCCCAGTTCGTCGAAAACCATATCCAGATCGGTATCGAGGCGCTTAAGCTTATACGGCGCAACGGCAAGTCGGTCCGCCACCTGCGCTTTGACGAGTGACGGCAATGGCACAGGCGGGCGTCCAGCGGGCGCGCCGCCTACAGGGGCAGTAAATGGACGTGGCGGCACAAGTGGTGGAATTTTGGCGCGACGCGGGGCCGCAGCAGTGGTTCGCGCGCGATGACGCGTTCGACGCGCGTTTCCGCCAGGCGTTCCTGGACGAGCACTTCGCCGCCGCACGCCGCGCCCGCGAACACTGGCTGGGCACGGCCGAGGGCGCGCTGGCGCTGATGATCCTGCTCGACCAGTTCCCCCGCAACTGCTTCCGCGACACCGCCCACTCCTACGCCACCGACGGCCTGGCGCGGCATTACGCCATGCGTGCGGTGGAGGAGGGGCTGGACCTGCAGCTGGTGCCCAAGCTGCGCGCCTTCATCTACCTGCCGTTCGAGCACTCCGAGGACCCGCAGGACCAGGAGCGCTCGGTGGCCATGTTCGACGCGCTGGGCGACAAGGAATACCTGCAGTACGCCGAGCTGCACCGCGACATCATCCGCCGCTTCGGCCGTTTCCCGCACCGCAATGCCGTGCTGGGCCGCATGCCCACCGCCGCGGAACTGGACTACCTCGCCGAAGGCGGCTTCGCCGGCTGAGGCGCACGAGCCGGCCCGCGGTCGGCTGCACCTGCTGCGGACAAAAAAAACGCCGGCAATGCCGGCGTTTTTTCTGCGTTGATCCGTACCCGATCAGTACGTCGGCACGCTGTTGTCCACGTCCTTCGACCAGGCGTCGATGCCGCCGGTGATGTTGAACACCTTGGTGAAGCCCAGGGCGCGGAACTGCTCGGCGGCCTGCGCGCTGCGGCCACCGTGGTGGCACAGGAAGGCCAGCGCGGTGTCCTTGGGCAGGGCTTCCAGACGGGCGCGGTTGTCACCGTCGAAGGTCTCGAACGGCGCGTTGATCGCGGCGATCGCGCGCTCGTCGGCCGGGCGCACGTCCACCACGGTCACGCTGCCGGCACGCAGCTGGTCGTCGGCGTCGCGCACGCCCAGCTCCTGCACCGGCTTGGGTGCGTTCGGGTTGTCGATGGCCAGGCCCTGGCCGCGGATGTCGTCGACCCAGTCGATGGTGATGCCGTCGGCGCGGCGCGCGCTGGCCAGGTCGAACTGCACGCGCAGGCCGTTGGACTCGGCGGCGATCGCGTTGTCATCGTGCGGGGCCAGCTGGAAGTTCGGCTGGAAGCGCGCATCGATGCCCAGCTGCAGGGACGCGCCCGGGGCGTCGGCCAGTGCACCGCGCAGCATTTCCACCGCCGCCGGGGTGACGGTGATGCGCGGCGGGGTGCGGTCCGGGGCGGCCAGGCCGAGCACGCTGCTCAGCTCGCCGCTGCCGGCCATCTGCAGGATGATGTCGCTGCCACCGACCAGCTCGCCGTCGATGTACAGCTGCGGGATGGTCGGCCAGTCGCCGTAGGCCTTGATGCCTTCACGGATCTCCGCGTCGGCCAGCACGTTGACGTGGGCGAACTCCACGCCCAGGTCCTGCAGCGCGCCCACGGCCTTGGCCGAGAAACCGCACTGCGGCATGGTCGGCTGGCCCTTCATGAACAGCACGACGCGGTTGGCGTTGAGAATGGATTCGATGCGCGAGCGCAGGGCGGGATCGAGGGACATGGGGTTCGGGTCCGGATATGCGAACCGCCTATTCTACGCGGCATGGCATCATGGGGCATGACCGTACCGGAAACGTTGCATCGCATTCCCCGCAGGCCCTGGCGTTGGCTGCCCTGGCTGGTGCTGTCGCAGCTGGCGGTGGTCGCCGCGTGGGTGGCCTGGGGCTGGCACGTGGGCCTGCCGCTGATGCTGGCCTCCCATGCCCTGTTCATGGTGCCGGTGTTCCTGCCCAACAGCCGCTTCTACGCGCCGGTGCTCAGCCGCCTGCCGGGGTCCCCGGCGCAGGTCTGGCTGACCATCGACGACGGCCCCTCGGCGCAGACCCCGGAGGTGCTGGACCTGCTCGACCGCCACCAGGCCAAGGCCACCTTCTTCCTGGTCGGTGAACGCGCCTTGGCGCGCCCGGACCTGGTGCATGAGATCGTCCGCCGCGGGCACAGCCTGGGCAACCACAGCCACCGTCATCCGCAGGGCCGCTTCTGGCGGCTGGGGCCGGCGACGATGGCGGCTGAAATCGCCGAGTGCCAGCAGGCGCTGACCGCCATCACCGGCCAGGCCCCGCGCTGGTACCGCTCGGTGGTGGGCATGACCAATCCGTTCGTGGCCCCTGCGCTGATGCAGTGGGGCCTGACCCGGGTGGGCTGGAGCGCGCGCGGTTACGACGGCGTGGACTGCCAGCCCGATACGGTGGTGGCGCGGATCGTACCGGACCTGGCCGCCGGCAGCATCGTGCTGCTGCACGAGGGGGCCGCGCACGGGCACACCCTGGTGATTCTCGACCGCGTCCTGGAGGCGGTCGCCGCACGCGGGCTGCGGGCGGCGCTGCCGGGCTGACCGGCTCAGCCCATCATCAGGCCGGCGATCACCAGCAGGCCCATGCCGATCACGCTGCCGATCGAGATCACGATCGCCAGGATGCCGAACACCTTCTTGGTGGCGGGCACGAACGCCGCTGCGATGCCCAGCGCCAACGCGATCAGCTCGCCGAAGCCGGCGCAGATGATCACCAGGCCGATCATCATCGACAGCGGCGATTCTTCGTTCATCTCGATGCCCTGCATCGACGCCACGGTGGCGCCAATCACGCTCAGCAGCATGATCAGGGCGCAGCCCAGGGCGAGACAGAAGGCGGCGATGCCGAGGCCGGAGTGCTTGAGTTCCATGAGGTCCTTTTCAGTGGTGGGTGACAATCAGGTCGGCAGCGCCGGGACATGCGTGGCCGGGGCGGCCGGTGGGTGGCTGCGCTGCCACTGCTGGTGGGTCCAGGTGCCCAGCGCGAGGTAGACGCACAGAACGGCCAGCGAGAGGATCAGCGCCAGCACGCCGAACAGCCGCCGGCGCCGGTGCTGCAGCACGCTGCCCACCCCGAGCAGACCGGCCAGGCCATTGAGGCCGATGCTGATCAACCCGAGCACGCCCAGCGTGGGCGCCAGCGCGAGCCCTTCGACTTCGGCATGGCGCTGCACGAACAGATAGCCCAGGCCAAGCGCGATGGAGAACAACGCCACGCCGCAGAGGCTGGTGATGAACGCCACGATGCCCAGCGCGGAATGCCGGGAAGGCGAGGTCATGGCGGCTCCGTGCCGGGACAGGTCAGGGGCGCGAGTATGCGCGCGCGCGGCCGCAGCGGCCAGCCTGCAGACGGAACGGAGCTCATTGGCCGGGCGCAGACGGGACGGGCGCGGCCACGATCAGCCAGTTGTTGAAGGGCGTATTGCCGTACAGCGGTGCCATCGTCAGCTGCAGCCCCGCCGCTTCCAGCGGCGCGCGCACACTGGCCGCATCGGGATAGTGGCGCGGGCGCGTGCCCATCCAGCCAACCAGATGGGCGAGCATGTCGGTGAGGCGGGTGGCGCGGTCGCGGCCGCTGCGGTCGGCCAGTGTGGTGCGGATCACCAGCCGGCCCTCGGGCGCCACACGCGCCGCCGCCTCGCGCAGCAGAGCGCCCTGCGCGTCTGCCGGCAGGTACTGCAGCACATCGAGCAGGGCCACGCTGCCGTGGTGGTCGGGCAGGCGGGCACTGGCATCCAGGCACGCAAAGGCGGCATCGGCCAGTGCCGCACGCGCGCCGGCACGCTGCGCGCGCGCGATCTTGTCCGCATCGATGTCCACGCCACGATAGGACTGCAGCTGGCCGTGCTGACGCAGCACATGCGCCAGCAGCCCAAGCCCGCAGCCGATGTCCAGCAGCGGGCCCTGCGCGGGCGCAAGTGCGGCCAGCACACCCGGATACAGCGGATCGCTGCCGAGCTTGCCGCGGCTGTAGTAGTAATCGCGTCGGTTGCCGAAGCGCCGGGCCGGCATGAACGCGGCGGCGATGCGGCGGGCCTGTTCCCTGGCCAGTGGTGCGGCATCCGTGCTCAGTGCGCGCCCTCGTCGCCCAGGTGCACCCGCGCGACCGCGTAGGCGCGCTGGTGCCAGAGCGTGTACATCGCCGCCGACGGGTGCAGCCCATCGGCGGCGAGCATCACCGCTTCGCCACCGTAGTCGCGGCTGAGGTCGGTGATGTCGATGAAGACCACGCCGTGCTCGGCGCAGATCGCGGCGGCCGCCGCGTTGTAGGCATCCAGTTCCTGCCCGATCTGCACGCGGTCGCGACCGGAGGCGATGGCGTACGGGGTGACGCCCCAGTCCGGGATCGACAACACCAGCACCCGTGGCGCGCGGTCGCCGGCGAAGCCCAGCGCGCGCTGCAGCAGCGCGGTGAAGCGCCCGCGATAGTCGTCCACGCTGCGCCCGCGGTACTGGTCGTTGACGCCGATCAGCAGGCTGACCAGATCGAACGGTCCCTGCGGGGCATCGGCATCGATGCCGGCATCGAGCTCGTCGGTGGTCCAGCCGGTGGTGGCAATGATGTGCGGATCGTCCAGCGCGATGCCGCTGTCGCGCAGTGCGACGGCCAGCTGCACCGGCCAACGGCCGCTGGCCGCGACGTCTTCGCCGATCGTGTAGGAATCGCCCAATGCCAGGTAGCGCAGCGCCATGCCTCAGGCCACCGCGCTGCGCGGCTTCAGCGGCACCACTTTGGTGTTGGCCTCGGCGCGGCGCGCCAAGGCCCGGTCGATGCGGCCGAAGACGTCGCGCATGACCTCGGGCTCGGGCAGCAGGGTGACGCGGAAATGGTGGCGGTACGGCACGTTGAAGCTGGAGCCCGGCACCACCAGCACGCCTTCCTCGTTCATCAGTTCCAGCGCGAAGTCATGGTCGTCGAAGCTGCGCGCGGCCGGCCCGACCACGGCCGGGAAGGCGTACAGCGCACCGGCCGGGGCCACCAGCGACAGGTGCTCGCTGGCGTTACAGGCCTCGATCACCGCGCGGCGGGTTTCGTACAGGCGGCCGCCGGGCGCGCACAGCGCCGAGATGGTGTCCGGCCCGTTGACCGCCGCGTCGATCGCATACTGGCCCGGCACGTTGGCGCACAGGCGCAGCGCACTGAGCAGGTCCATCGCCGCGCGGAACTCGCCCAGGCGCTCGGATGCGCCGGACAGCATCGCCCAGCCCACCCGCCAGCCACAGGCGCGGTGCACCTTGCTCAGGCCGCTGAAGGTGATGCACGGATGATCGCCGGCCAGCGGGGCCACCGCGTGGAACTCGGCGCCGTCGTACAGGATCTGGTCGTAGATCTCATCGACCATCAGCAGCAGGTTGTGCTTTGCCGCGATGGCCACGATGCGTTCCAGCAGCGCCTTGGAGTAACTGGCACCGCTGGGATTGTTCGGATTGATCAGCACGATCGCGCGGGTGCGCGAGGACACCAGCGATTCGATTTCCACCGGGTCCGGCTGGAAGCCGTTCTCCGGCGCGCAGCGGTAGTACACCGGCCGGCCGTCATTGAGGATGGTGGCAGCCGACCACAGCGGGTAGTCGGGCGAGGGCACCAGTACTTCATCGCCGGGATTGAGCAGGGCGCGCAGCGACAGGTCGATCAGCTCGCTGACGCCGTTGCCGATGAATACCCGGTCCGGATGCGCGTCGGGCGCGCCACGCCGGGCGTACGCGGCGGCGATGGCCTCGCGGGCTTCGGGCAGCCCCTGCTGGTGGGTGTACGGGTCGGTCCGGCCCATGTCGTCGGCAATGGCCCGCTGCAGGTGCTCGGGGGCGCGGAAACCGAAGTTGCCGGGGTTGCCGATGTTGAGCTTGATCAGCTTGCGGCCCTGCGCCTCCAGCTCCCGCGCTCGCCGCGCCAGTTCGCCCCGGATCTCGTAGCGGACTTCGGACAGGCGCTCGCGGGTGGCGAGCGGCTTCAGCGGGGGTGTGGACATGACTGGGCCGTGGTTCGGGCTTGGAAATCGCATGGTAGCGGAAATGCTGCGTTGCAGGGCAAGCGTTTCGGGACCTGTTTCCCAATGCTGGCAGGCAGTTGCCGGCCGCTGCGGGGGCAGGGGGCTACCTGCGCTGGCGACGCCGACGCGCTGCACCCTCTAGAATGGCCCCGATGACCCACACCACCGATTACCGCGCCCTGCAGACGATGGGCTGGCCCTGGGCCGGCGCCCCCGAGCTGCCCGCCTGGCAGGCCCTGTTCGACGAGCACCCGCAGGCCCGCCCGGGCCGGGTGATCGAGCAGCACCGCACCGGCTACATCGTTGCCGATGTGCCCGACGCCGCGATCCGCACCGAATCCCCGGCCGAGTGGCAGCGTCCGCGCTTCCCCAGCCACGAACGTGCCGCCGTTGGCGACTGGGTGCTGCTGGACGGCATCAAGATCGTGGCCCTGCTGCCGCGGCGCACTGCGATCAAGCGCGGTGCGGCGGGCGAGCACTACCACCAGCAGGTGATCGCGGCCAACATCGATACGGTGTTCATCGTCTGCGGGCTGGATGCGGACTTCAATCCGCGCCGGATCGAGCGCTATCTGCTGCTGGTCGGCGGTGGCGGCGCGCAGCCGGTGGTGGTGCTGACCAAGGCCGACCAGACCGAGTACAGCGAGGATGCCCTGGCCGTGCTGGAGGAACTGGCGGCACAGAACATCCCGCTGCTGGCGATCAACGGCAAGGACCCGGCCAGTGCCGCAGCGCTGCTGCCGTGGCTGGGCGCGGGCCGCACCGTGGTGCTGGTCGGTTCGTCGGGCGCGGGCAAGTCCACGCTGACCAACACGCTGCTGGGCGAGGAGCGGATGAAGACCGCCGATGTGCGCGTGAACGACTCGCGCGGCCGCCACACCACCACCCACCGCGCGCTCATCCCGCTGCCGGCGGGTGCCTGCCTGATCGACACCCCCGGCATGCGCGAACTCAAGCCGACCGGCGAGGAAGCGCTCAGTGAAGGCGGCTTCGCCGACGTGGAAGCGCTGGCCGCCCAGTGCCGCTTCCGCGACTGCGCGCACCAGCGCGAACCGGGCTGTGCCGTGCGCGCCGCCATCGAGGCCGGCGACCTCGACGAAGAACGCCTGCTCAACTACTTCAAACTGAAGGACGAAGTCGCCGCCGCCGCCGCCAAGCTCGCCGTCCGCCAGGCCCAGCAGGCCATCGAGCGCAAGCACGTCGGCAAGGGCGCGCAGTGGCGCCCCCCCGGCAAGAAGCGGTAGAGCCGACCGTTGGTCGGCTGCGCTCCGCGCAGCCACCGCCCCCCGTGCCCCGCGCTCGGTAGAGCCGACTGTTAGTCGGCTGCTCTCCATACGGCCACCGACACCCCCCGCGCTCCGCGCGGCAGCCGGCTAGAAGCCGGCTCTACAAAGCAGCCACCGCTCGCACCGGTAGAGCCGACTTCTAGTCGGCTGCTCTCCTACGGCCACCGACAACCCCGCGCTCCGCGCGACAGCCGGCTAGAAGCCGGCTCTACCAGCCACCGCACGCTGCGCCCCGTAGAGCCGACTTCCAGTCGGCTGCTCTCCTCCGGCCACCGACACCCCCTGCGCTCCGCGCGCCAGCCGGCTGGAAGCCGGCTCTACAAGGCAGCGCGCGCTGCGCCCCGTAGAGCCGACTTCTAGTCGGCTGCTCTCCATACGGCCACCGACCAACCCCACGCCCCGCGCGACAGCCGGCTAGAAGCCGGCTCTACAAAGCAGCCACCGCTCGCTGCGCCCCGTAGAGCCGACTTCTAGTCGGCTGCTCTCCTGCGGCCACCGACAACCCCGCGCTCCGCGCGCCAGCCGGCTAGAAGCCGGCTCTACAGGGCAGCGCGCGCTACGCCCCGTAGAGCCGACTTCTAGTCGGCTGCTCTGCTCCGGCCACCGACAACCCCCGCGCTCCGCGCGACAGCCGGCTAGAAGCCGGCTCTACAAGGCAGCCCGCGCTGCGCCCCGTAGAGCCGACTTCTAGTCGGCTGCTCTACTCCGGCCACCGATACCCCCACGCCCCGCGCGCCAGCCGGCTAGAAGCCGGCTCTACAATGCGCTACCCGGCCCGGTGATGCCGCAGCCCATGCCCGGACCCTGCTAATGTCCGCCTCATGGACACACCCATGACCGTGGATCGTGATGTGGCCCACCACACGGCGCTCGACGCGCAGCTGGTGGAGGCCGTGGCCGGCATCAAGCTGCTGGGCCTGACCAGTTGGCCTGCGGCGCTGCAGGCGCCGTTTCTGGCCAGCGTGGCGCGCGGGCAGCCGGTGCTGCCGCAGGTGGACTACCCCCGCCTGGATTTCGGCGACACCCGGCGCGCGCTTGCCGCGATCAGCGCCCAGTGCGATCCCTCCCATCCCATCGGGCTGTACGTGCAGCGCTCGGCGCACAGCTGGGACCAGGCCGCCGGCCTGCTCGAATCGTTGGGCACCGCCGCCGTCGACCGTTACTCCGTGGAACTGTTCGGCGCGCCCGAGCAACCGCTGCCCGGCCACGGCCCCAGCACCCGCGATGCGGCCCGCCACTTCATCCAGATCGCCCAGGAACTGGACCACGAACTGCTCGCCCCGGAAGAACAGGTGCCGGTCTCCGCCACCGCGCTGCAACTGCAGCTGCAGAGCGATCTGGATGCGTTCTTCGAATCGCGCATCATCACCGTGCAGCTCGACCCGGAGCTGATCTCCAAGGCCGCCGCCGGCCCCACCCGCATCCGCCTGCGCACCAGCGCGCGCTTCAGCGCCTATGATCGCGCGCAGCTGTTCCACCACGAAGCCCTGGTGCACTCGCTCACCGCGCTCAACGGCCGCGAACAGCCGCACCTGCCCAGCCTGGCGCTGTCGTCGCCGCGCGTCACCGCCACCCAGGAAGGGCTGGCCACGTTCGCCGAGCAGATCACCGGCAGCATCGACATCGAACGGCTCAAGCGCATCAGCCTGCGCACCGAGGCGATCGCGATGGCGCGCGAGGGCGCCGACTTCATCCAGGTGTTCCGCTACTTCTGCGACGCCGGCCAGAACAACGAAGAAAGCTTCGCATCGGCCCAGCGCGTGTTCCGCGGGGTACCGCCCAGCGGCGGCGCGGCGTTCACCAAGGACACCGTGTACCTGCGCGGCCTCGTGTCGGTGCATACCTTCTTCCGCCACATGCTGGCCGAAGACCGCCTGCAGGTGTGCCGCTGGCTGTTCGCCGGCAAGATGTCGCTCACCGATGCCATCGCGTTCGCGCCGCTGTTCGAAGAGGGCATCCTGCGCCCGCCGCGCTGGCTGCCGCACTGGGTCAGCCGGGCCAACGGCCTTGCCGGCATGCTCGCGTTCTCGCTGTTCGCCAACCGCATCCGCATGGACCAGCTGGCCACCGAGTAACGCACGCCAGATTTTCCAAACTGCGTCGCACTTCATCGGAAGCGGCGCGTGGCGTAAGAATGCTTTCATGTTCCGCTCGCATGATGGTCACGCACCTGCATCACGCCGGTGACCACCCCACATGTAACGGATCAACATGCTTACCCGACCCCTGACGATCGCCGTTGCGATCGCGCTGTGCGCTGCCAATGCCCACGCCGCCGATGTAGACGCCAACACCGACGCCAACGTTGCGCTCAGCGCGCAGACCCTCGACACCGTATCGGTGATCGGCCAGGGCGAAACCCGCCAGGTGCAGCGCATCACCGCCGTGGACAAGGAAGTGCTGCCGCCGGGCACCAGCGGCCAGAAGATCCTCGACCGCCTGCCCGGCGTGTCGGTGCAGTCCAACGATGCCTTCGGCGCCAACGAGGAATCGCAGACGATCAGCCTGCGCGGCTTCGACAAGAGCCGCCTGGGTTACACGCTGGATGGCATCCCGCTCGGCGACAACAGCTACGGCAACTACAACGGCCTGAGCATCGCCCGCGCGTTGATCGCCGAGAACCTGGCCGGTGCCGAGCTGTCGCAGGGCATCGGTTCACTGGGTGTGGCCTCCACCAGCAACCTCGGCGGCACCATCCAGTACTTCTCGCAGGACCCGTCCACCGAGTTCGGTGGCCGTGCCAGCGTGACCGTGGGCGACGACAACCAGCGGCGCGGCTACCTGCGCGTGGATACCGGCGACATCAACGGCTTCTCCGCCTACGTCTCCGGCGTCCACCAGGATGCGGACATGTGGGCCGAGCCGAACCAGAACCAGACCACCCGCCAGTTCAATGCCAAGGCGGTGTGGAATGTCGGCGACAACCGCTTCGGCGCCTTCGTCGCCACGTCGCGGGCGAGCCAGGCCAACTACGCCTACCTGTCCAAGAGCATGCTCGCGCGTGGGCTGGGCTGGGACTGGAACATCTACGCGCCGGACTGGGACCGCGCCGTGGCCGCGGCGTACTGTGCGCCGGGCACCTACAACGCGCAGAAGTGCGCCTTCAGCGGCGACGTCAACAGCATCGACGACGCGTACTACCAGAGCCGCGCGCTGCGCGATGACAATCTCTATTCGCTCGATGCCGACCTCGCGCTGGGCGATACCGCCCGCCTGAAGCTGCTCGGCTACCACCATGAAAACCGTGGCCAGGGCCACTGGTGGGCACCGGGCCAGCCGTCCAACCCGGGCACGCCGCAGGCGCTGCCGATCTCCATCCGCAGCACCAACTACACCATCAACCGCCAGGGCATCACCGCCGCGCTGAGCTGGCAGTGGGGCCTGCACGAACTCGAAGCTGGCCTGTGGTACGAGCGCAACGACCACAATGTCGAGCGCAACTTCTACTACATCACCGGCCCGTTCCTGGATGACGGCTACCTCAACCACCCCGACCGTCGCCTGTTCGACCAGGACTTCGACATCCGCACGCGCCAGTTCTACGTGCAGGACCGCATGCGCTTCCTGGACAACCGCCTGACCGTGGACGTGGGCGTCAAGAGCCCGAACACGCGCATGACCGCCAATGCCAAGCCCGGCACCGAGGCCAGCTATGCCTCCGGTACGCTGACCGCCAAGGAATCGGTGCTGCCGCAGGCCGGTATCGGCTTCAAGCTCACCCCGAACCAGGAGCTGTTCGCGTCCTACTCGGAGAACATCGCCGCCTTCGTCGGCGGCGGCAGCGGCGGCCCGCTGCAGGTGTCGCCGGAATCCTTCGCGGCCAGCGCCGGGCTGGATCCGGAGAAGTCCAAGACCCTGGAAGCAGGCTTCCGCACCTTCGGCGAGAAGTACCAGGCCTCCATCGCCGCCTACCACGTGATGTTCGACAACCGTCTGCTGTCGCTCAACCCGTGCACCAGCATCGAAGTGGGCACGCGTCCGGAGTGCATCACGCGCTTCATCAACGTCGGGTCGGTCAAGAGCCGCGGCGCCGAGCTGACCTTCATCCTCAAGCCGATTGACGGCCTGCAGTGGTACAACGCGCTCTCCTGGAACAAGACCACCTACGAAGACAACTACACCTCCGGTGGCGCGATCGTGCCGGTGGCCGGCAAGATCACCGTCGATACCCCGCAGCGCATGGCCTCCAGCGAGATCAGCTGGAACCGCGACGGCTTCTTCGCCAGCCTGCGCGCCAAGTACACCGGCAAGCGCTACTACACCTACACCAACGACCAGTCGGTGCCGGGTGTGACCACCTTCGATGCCGGCATGGGCTATTCGTTCGGTCCGGGCATGGGCCTGCGTGACGTCAAGGTATCGCTCAACGCCACCAACCTGACCAACAAGCGCTACGCCGGCCAGCTCAGTTCGTTCGCTCCGACCGACCCCACCGGCACCCGCTACGCGATCCACGCCAGCGCCCCGCGCCAGGTGTTCCTGACCCTCGGCGCCGAGTTCTGACCGCCGCGCCACACCGGTAGCCGCCGACCCCGGTCGGCGGCCCCGCCAAGGCCGCACGGAATCCCGCCGCGCGGCCCTGCTGCGTTCAGACGCGCACGCGCCGCGCATGGCGGGCCACACCGCGGCAGCCGCAGGCCAGCCGGTCACCGTCGCGCACCACCGGTGCGCCGTTCATCCGCACCCGCGCGCAGCCTTCCACGAAGGCATGCCGGCCCGGGTGCAGCGCGCAGGTGGCCAGGTCGCCCACCACCGCGATCGTCGCGCCGTCGATGCGCCCGCTGCCCTGGCACTGCACCACCTCGCCACCGCCGCTGGTGGGATCGCCCAGGCACACAGGGTGCTTCATGCTCGCCGCCGCCTGCGGCCCGCCCGCGTCACCATGAGTCCTTGGGCGGCGTGCGATAGATCAGCGTCGCGGTCACGGTGTCCCCGTGCAGGATGTGCAGCAGGGCGTCGTCCTCGGCCATCCGGTAGCCGGTGGCCCCGCTCAGCGCAGCGGCGAAGCGGTCGCCCACGTCATCGAACCGCTCCTTGTGGCAGCGCGAGCCGGTGCGTGCCAGCCCGTCCACCGTCAACTGCATGCCCTGCTGGCGGTACAGCGCGGTCATCGGCTGGCAGCCGGCATAGCCGATAAGGTGCCGGCCGTCGGCTTCGAGAATGATGAAGCCCACGTGCGAATCCGGCGGTACCACGGTTGCGGCCTTGTCGGCAGTGGCGGGCAGGTCGTGCAGCTTCCACACCGTGCCCAGCAGCGGTTGCGGGGGTTCGGGCGTGGTGGGCCAGGTCTCCCACCTGTTCGTCAGTTCGTAGGGCTCCTGGCAGGCTGTCAGTGCGGCCACCGAGAGCAGCAGGAGGGGCAGGGCGAGGCGAGCGGTCATGGGTGCTCCAGATCGGGCTGGCGGGACAGGGCGGACGCGGTGTCCGTGGCATCGGGCTGCGGTGCGGGCACGATGGGCTGCAGCAGCAGGCTGCCGGCGTCGTCGACGATGACGGCCGTGCCGGCCTTGCCGCTGGCCAGCGCCAACGCCAGGGCGGCGGCGCCGCTGCCACCGCCGAGCGCACCCACGCGCGTGGCCAGGTCGATGCCCACGCGTGGATCGTCCAGGTCGAGCGGGTCCGCGAGCCCGCGCAATGCCATGCGCAGGGCGATGGCCGCATCGACATCGGCACGGCTGTCGTACCAGACGCAGCGCGGGCGGGCGGCCTCGGGCAGCGCGGCGTGCAGGGCCTGCCACGCCTCGGCAATGGCGGCCTCCTGCGCGCGCGGCGACAACGCCTCGCCATCCTCACCGCGCAGGGCGACACAGCGGGGCGGATACAGCGTGCCCAGCACGGGCGCGGCCTCCTGAAGGGTGATCTGCTGCCGGGTCCACGGCACCGGATACCACGGATCGTTGCCCAGTCGCTGGGCCTGCGCGGTCCCCTCTTCGCGGAGCACCGGCAACAGCGATGTGATGAACGCCGCGGCGTGCACCTGCGCTTCGGGCTCGTGCGGGGCCAGCGCCGTGTAAGCCGCCAGTTCCTCGCGGAACCACGCGTACGGCTGCCGCGCATGCTGCGCCGCCGGGGTGTCCGGCTCCACTGCGTCGCGCCGTATCGCGTCGGGCACCTCGGTGCGGGTGATCCACATCAGCACCATGCTCTCGTCCACCGGATCCTCGGGCTCGTCATCCCGGGGGCGCTGGTACCGCCCTCGGATCAGCCGGCCCTCCAGGCTCAGCAGCACGGCACTGCACAACCGCGGCGACGCCGTGAAGCGGGCGAACAGCGCCTGCAGCACCGGCGCCAGCGACGGGCCGTTGAGGTCCAGCTCGCGCAGCAGCAGCGCGCCGGGCGCGTCGGACTGGCTGGCCATCAAGCCCGGCCACTCCATTGCGGCGTAACGGCTGTGGCGGGTGAGCGTGGGGGCCAGCGTGAACATGGCCACCGGCGCGGCATCGGGCAGGGCGGCGTCCAGCATCTCCATTCCCTGCGCCAACTGCACCTGCATCGCCATGCCGCGCTCGGCCAGGCGCGCCGCCGGGTCCTCGGCGTGCGCGGTCAGTACCGGGCGCGCGGCCCTCGAGTCGTCCAGCAGGGCCACCACGGCATCGGGTGTCTGCCGCGCAAGGCGCGCGTAGCACGCGCGGATCTGAAGCACCGGGGCAGTGGGCGCCGATGCGGTGGGTGCATCCGCCGGGCCCGTGACGGGCAAGGCCAGCGATGGCGAACCCGCAGCGCGCAGCGGTGTGATGCCGCGCGCGCCGGCGCGCATCTCCTGAAGCACCTTGATCAGCGCCGCCACCAGCAGGAACAGCGCACCCAGCGCGATGCTGCCCGCCAGCCACGGGCCCAGCGCCTGTGCAGGCGAAGCGAGTTGGTCATCATCGACGGCGTACCAGCCCATCAGCAGCGACCAGAGTGCCCACAGCAGGAAGAACGCCGGTCGGAGGAGCGCGTGCGGGATCATGTGAGGCCGTCCTCGTAGCGGAGGCGCTGGGACTGGCCAATTGAGGCAGCTTTGCCGCGGGCATTGTCGCGGCCTTCAGGTATCGGCCGAAAGACCTGACGTCGACGTAGATAGCTCCAGCGGACCTCACGACGAGAGACCTTTGCTATCAGATCCAGAGCATCCGCCTTCCCATCCATTGCCGACGCAGGTTTGGCATCGGTGAAAATTGGCCTCCCACCGGCGCGAAAAATGGCGAGTGCCTTCCGGTCTTCCGCGTTCAGCGGGTCTTCGAGGAGGGGCCGTGGTTTGGGTGGTCGTGTTTGCTGCCAGCCAGTCGGAACAAAGTCTGTATGGGCCTCAAGGGCGCGTTGATATGCCTCCTGCCGGTCTTTACTCACCGCACGCAGGTCCTCTCGGTACTGCGCGTCAAGAGTTTCGAGATGGTCATGCATGTTCTTGTAGTCACGCTCGCATTGAGGATCTGTCAACACGAAGCCTGCGCGCGAGTCATGGACGTACTGCACAAGCAAACTTCGCAAGGCGTCGCATGGCTTTGGAGAAGAACTCCAGTATCGATCGTACATCTCCATGCAGGCGTGCTCGCGATGAAGAAATGCTGGTAAGCCAATCGCACGCCTGCCATGCACCTGGGCGCGCTTCACCGAATCCTTGAACACGTCAAGATAGACGATCAACTCGACATTGGACTGGTCGAGGTTGATATGGTCCTGCACCTGCGTTCGCTTGCAGTGGCCCATGAAAGGTAATGTGATGAACGTGGGGCGGGGCAGCACCTGCCTACGCCAACCGATGTAATCGAGATAGTGGAGATGCAGCAGCCGAAGGAGGGAGCCACCAGCGCCGTGCTGCTCCAACGTCTTCTGGTAGGCGTCGTACGTGCGCCGTAGCTCCGGAGAGATGGTGAAGAATGGACCGGAAGTGCTGCGGGACAGCTCCTCACGGGAAATCAAGGGAACCCCGGCAGCTCTGGCTCTCTCATACATGTCGTTCAAGGGAATCTGCGAGAGGAGGTCCCCCTGTTGCTGACGAATGCCGTGGCTACCCCTGTCGGTTCCCTTGCCTTGGGAAGCTGGGCCATAGCCGCCGCCGGCATCGGCATGGACGCCGGGATAAATTATCTCCAGTCGCTTGGGTGCTTGCTCGCGGGAGGCCGAGATGCTTGTCAAGGGAAACGAGTTGCGCGCCTCGTGCCCGGCCACCATGTGCACACACTGCTCCACAAACGCAGGGATCACCATGTACCTGGGCTCAGCCCAATCTAAGTGGCCGTCGGCCGGCAGCGGCATGGAGTCCGCGATCTCCACCGACGCTACCGTGTCGAACAAGCCCATGAAGCGCACCCGCAGTGGAATTCCGCAGACCTCTGGCAATCCGTCACCTGCCCACTCTACAAGATGATTCACGAATGCCCGTGCCGCCGTCGCGCCACGCGAAAACCCGAATACGTCAAGCGTGATTGTGGATATTCGGGGGGCTGCAGTTTTTGGGGTGGCCAGCATATTCTCGATCCGTAGCCGCCAGACCCTGATGATCTCTTCATCTTCGACGGTACGGGCGATCTCTCGGACGGTATCTTTTACAAGGACCTCGCCGTAAAGAAGCCGGGCGATTTCATTCGCCATGAAAAGGAACGCGTACCGCATTCGCAGATCGCCATTCTTGCCTTCTTTAGCGCCGTCTTCATGAGGCTCATGTTCTCCAATCTCGGGGAACGGTGTGCCTACACCCTGTACGTAGAGGCGAAATTCGCCAACCTCATCCTTCTCCCGGCAAGCATCGAAGAGTCTCGCGACATTGCTGTGGGAGCCAGCGGCTTTGTCCTCATCTTTATGATTCCGCGTTCCATCAAAGAAGATCGAGAACTGGATATTGAGACAACACGATTCATCGGTATTCATATTGAATGTGCTGGATGGAGGGGAAGGGCGTGTTGCTGGTGCGCCCTCCGGAAGAAAGGCAAATTCATTCATCGTTACCAATGCCCCGTTTCTCGTGGAAGTTCTTGTATGGCGGCGAGGCGCCTGCATAGTCAGGGTGGCGAGGGGACATCATCGCGGGGATCACCAGCACCTGGTCATCCGCGAAGATGTGCAGCCAAGTTCGGCCAACATAGGTGTACGGATGGACGGGAACGTCCTTCTCCATCCAGCGACAGAGCTCATCTTCCGCTTCCGTCATGCCGGCATACCACGCCCTGCAGCGTCTCCACTTGACGCGCACGGTCAGGCCCGGATGCCACCGTTCGGGCAGGCTGATTGCACTGAGTACTGTGCTGCCTCCCGTGCCCGCGCTGTCGCCGCCGCGACCGTTGACATAAACCGGTCGCACAAAGGTGTCAGAAGGCTCGTAGTCCATCGACGTCAGGCTGCCGCCGACCTGGGTTGGCGGATCCTCTACGAGCTCGGAGTGGAGGCGGTGGTAGACACCGGCCGCGGCGAAGAGCAGTACGAAACCTATCCAGAAGTAGCGTTGAATGGATGGACCACGGTTGGTTGACTGGGTCGGACTGCTTGCCTTGTCCGCAGAAGGACCTGGCTCCCCGGATGAGGGCGGGTGCAGATCAGTATCCAGCGTTGCGGGAACATGCCGGATGGCGTCCTGACGTCTAGTGCATCGGGTCAGTGAGTACCGCTTGTAGGGGGAGGCCTCTTTCGTTTCAGTCGCTACGCGCTCCGCTACCGTGGCAGGTGCTTCGTCCGTTGATTCGACAGCGACGACGGGTGTCGCTCTGACGGCGCGCCGCAGCATCGCGTCAAGAAGTGCATAGAGAAGGCCCGCGCATACTGCCAGCGGGTAGGCGGCGACATAGACAAGTATGGGGGCGATCATTACGCCCCAGCCTGTCGAGTCAACGCTCCAGGCAAACAGGTAGAACATCACAGCCACCCAGAGGGCAACGACGCACTGGACCAATGGCAAGCCCTGGAACGTCATGCGATGGTAGTTGCGGACGACGCGTCGGAGGCCATTGACGAAGAGGAGCAGCATAGGGGGCATGACCAGCGGGAAATTGGATGGTCCTATGCCATCGTCTCCCTTCGCATAGCTTGCTTGCCATAGCGCGGCCGTGAGCAGTGCCGTCACCACGCAGTCCGCGACGAACCAGGCTAAGGCGCGCGGAACGCCGTCATCGGCTCCATTGGCCGTGTCCGCATCCTGTTCAGTGAAATGGCCGCTGCGCGTGCCGCGTGCATCGGGTTTGTCTGGGATTGGTTCATGTGTCATGACGCGACTCCTGCAGGGGCGAAGGTTCACTCATCGTGGCCAATGCCCCGTTTTTCGTAGAAGTTCTTGTAAGGAGGGGGAGACCCTGGGTAGTCCTCGTGACGCGGACCGAGCATGGCCGGAATCACAAGTATCTGGTCGTCGGCAAACAGGTGGACGGTCGTTGAGCCGACGTCGGTATAGGGGTGGACGGGAACGTGCTTTTCCACCCAACGGCACGCCTGTTCCTCTGTCTGAGGGTTGTCCGCGTAAAAAGCCTTGCATCGCTGCCATTTGACACGCACAGTCAGCCCCGGGTGCCAGCGAACCGGCAAGCTGATTGCACGCAGTGCCGTGCTGCCGCCGGTGCCCGCGCTATCGCCCCCACCCCCGTCGACATACACCGGATGCACGAAGGTGTCTGTGGGCTCGTAATCCATCGATGTCAGGCTGGTGCTGAACCGCCTATCCAAGGCTGCCTCGGGAGGCTTCGTCCTTGCCTGACCTATTGCGATCAGTACGACGAACCCAAGCACGATGCCTGTCCACGCAAGGTTGCTCCATTGGATGGGCTTCCGTGCCTGCTCAGCCACTACGCCGTCCGGAGTCTCCTCCAGACCGGGGGGCCGCGTTTCTACCTCTGCTTCGGTGCGGGCGCTGTAGTACAACGCCCCGATGATCAGCGTGACGGGGATCATCATGAGTGTGGTGGTGAGCGGCAGCAGGTACCGCCCGTAGGGCTGTACGTAATAGAGATGTTGGACGACGAGAATCAGTGCGGCGAACCATCCGCCGCAGGCCGTCTGGGCTATCGCTGCCTGTTCGGTGGTCAACGTGGATGCGCTGCGGATTACGCGCCTCATCCCATTGGAAACCACGAACATCGCGATCCACATCATTACTGCGAACGTTGCGGGATCTTCGCCACGTGGATAGACGCCTCCTGGACGTGCTCTTGGTGAGAACGCAGGCAGTATCGAGACCATCGCGTAGACGATGAACGCTGCGGTCGCACTATCCAGAAGCCACCACAATCTCCCCCGCAGATCTTCGTCTGTCATGCTGGTCTGATCATCGGTGACGTCATTCGGCTCTCTGGAAGTTGGTTCCTGAGGCGTGGTTTGCCACGATTGGGAAATAGACCGCTGCGCATCACCCTCTTTGTCCGGGTTGGCAACCCCGCGCAGCTTGCCGGCTAGCATGGTGTACGCAAGGGCTGCGCCTACGGTCATCGGGGCGGCAACGAAGTACAGGGCGTCGGGATTGTCCGGCAGATCCGACCCGGTAGACGCAACGCACCAGACCTGTATGTAGGACATCGCCACCATCCAGGGAGCAGCCACACACTGCACTGCCGGAAGGCGCTGGAAACATCCGCGATGGTAGTTGCGGATGAGGCGTCGGGCGCCGTTGACGAACAGCAACATCATCAGTGGCACGATGCGCATGAAGGCTTCTCGGAACAGTAGCTCTTCGCTTCTCGCGCCGCTTGCCTGCCACAGCGCAGCAGTGAACAGCACGGTCACCACGCAGTCCGCGACGAACCACAGCAGTGCGCGCAGATCGCCGTCATCGGCTCCATCCGGCCTATCCGGCCCGGCGTCATGCGTCATCGCGAACCTCCTCGGCTGGCGTCGCTGCCGCTGCCCCTTCAGCAACATCCGGCGGTAGGGGGACGGCGGCTTCCGCGTCGCCGGTCAATGCCACCCAGAGCGCCTCTCCACGCAGCCCCTGCGCGTGAGCAGGGTGTGCGCTGATCCCGTCAGAGCAGTGGCCGCGCTGCAGCGCCCAGGCAATCCAGCTGCTCTGGTCGGTGGCGTCGGTATAGCCCTGCGCGACGGCCAGCGTCAGGGTGTGCGCGGCGAGCGCGTGGCGGGCTTCCCGGCCGCGCAGGCTTGGGGCGAGGCGGATCACGCCTTTCAGCGGCTGGATCAGCGCGTCGGCCAGGCCGTGCTGCCGCATCGCGTGATGCTGCGCGTCGCTCCAGCCGGGGCGGCCGGCATCGCCGGGTGCGGGCGACGAGGGCGCAGGCAGGTCCAACGCCATCGCACGGCCGTCGCGGTCGGCCAGCCACCAGCCGCGCCACGGCGCGCAGAACGCGGCGCGCTGGGCGGGCGTCCACACGTCCATCGCCGCGCGCAGCACGCGGCCGTCGCCCAGCCGGGTGTAGTGCGGGCTGTTGCGATCGCCCTCACGCATCCAGTCGCGCAGGTGATCGGCGATCTCGTCTGCGGATGCCTCGCTGGCCAGCCAGTTCACGCCCGGCGCACTGCCGTCGATCCCATGCGCGCCGGCGTCGTTGGCAGGCAACAGCCACGGGCCCATCGACTGCGCGGCGGTGGACAGGTCGGCGAACAGGGCGATGGCCTGCGGCGCGTGCCGGGCCAGCCGCCGGGCGATGTGGCGCTGCGCCGCGCCGTCGATCAGAACGTACGCATGCAGGGAGGGATTCACGACCAGCGCGTGGCAGGCCGGCGGCAACGGGTTCATGCGGCCTCCGTCAGGTTCACGCGGTAGCTGCCGAGCAGCGCGGCCTGGGCCAGGCAGGGCAGACAGACCGGGGCCGCTGCCTGGGGCAGTGCACGCGACCAGTGCTCGGTCTGCGGGCCGTCCCAGTCATGGCGGGCGCCGTGGAGGCGGATGGCCCCATCGCTGCCGCCGGTGACGCCGCCGCCGATGCGCAGGAAGCTGCCGTCGGCGGCGACCAGCCGGATCACCGGCGCGGCAATGACGATCTCGCCGTTCTCGGCGCTGAGCTGCATGCCCTGCAGCGCGTGCGCCTGGATCTGGTCGCCGCGCGACTGCAGCTGCACAGGGCCGGCATTGGCAACGGCGGTGATGCCGCCGTCGCGGGCGTGCAGGGACAGGCCCTGGCCGGCCTGCAGGTGCATGCGTTCGCCACTGGTGTGCTGCAGGTGGGTGCCGGCGACGACGTCGTGCTGGCCACGGCTGACGTGCAGCTGCGATGCCGGCGTGGCGGTAACCAGCCCGGCAGCGGCGGACACGGCGATGACCGGGGCCTGGCCGCCATCTCCATCGCCGGTCCACGCCTGCAGCGCCTCTGCGAGGGTGTGCTGCGATGTCGCGCTGGCGGTGCCGGCCTGCTGGTCGGTGGCCAGGGTGGCGAGCTGCTCGAACACCTGCCGGCAGGTGTCGAGCAGCCCCAGCAGCTCCTGCTGGTCCAGCTGATGGCCCTGCGCCTGCATGCGGCCGTGGCTGCTCAGCAGCAGGCCGTGCGCCGAGCGCAGGGCCAGTGCGGCATCGGTGCGCAGCTCGGCACCGCTGCCGCGCGGCTGCGCCTGGCCGTCCCGGCGCGGCGTGGTGAGCTGCCCCAGGTGCAGTGCGCTGTCGTGCGGGCTGGCGCGCAGACGCGCACCGACCTCACCGCGGCTGTCGTCGAACACCAGCTCGGCATGCGCGTTGCCGCCATGCTCGCGCGACTGGATGCCCGACAGCGCACGGTTGCCGGGCAGCTGTCCGGCGCCGGTGAACTGCGGCGGCGCATGCCGGCCGTTGTGCAGCACGCCGACGACCACCGGACGGTCCATGTCGCCGTGGAGGAAGTCCACCAGCACTTCCTGGCCGATGCGCGGCAGGAACTGGTGGCCGAACCCGTCGCCCGCGCTGGGCAGGGCGACCCGTATCCAGGTGGATGCATGCGCCTGATCGGCGTCATCGCCATCAACGCGATCCTGGGCACGCTGCCAATGGAAACGGATGCGGATGCGGCCGAGCGCATCGGTGTGCACGGTCTCGCCCGGTGGGCCCACCACGGTGGCGGTCTGCGGCCCGGTGGCGGTGGGATGGTGCAGGCGGTCGGCGTACTCGGGCACCAGCGGCTGGTCGTGCGGAAGCGCACGGAAGCGGGTGCGGCATTGGCCGGGCTGCAGAAGGTCATCGGGCGGCGCATCTGGATCAACCTCGAGCAGTGCGGGCAGATTGTTGCAGGCCTGCAGGTGCACGCCGCTGACCAGGAAGCTGCGTGCGTTCACGTCCAGGGTTGCGTGCGCCGGATGGCCCTCGATGGTCACCGTGTCGCCGGTGGCCAGCGCACGCAGTCCGCCTTCGCCACGCCAGGTGCGCGAGCGCAGTTCGCGCGCCTGCATGCGCAGTTGGCTGTAGCGCACCAGTTCCTGCGTGCTGCCGGCGTAGTACAGCGTCTCGGCACGGTGGTCCTCCAGCCCGGCCGTGGCGGTGCGCGCCGGATCGTCGAGCGGCTGCGCGTTGTCGTCGCTGCCGTGCAGCGGTCGTGCGCTGGCGTAGTCGTAGCTGGACAGCGCCACGGCGGCGGGCGCCAGGCGCTGACAGGCCTGCCAGTGCTGCAGGGTGTCGCGGTCGTCGTCGTGGCGCTCGGCACGGTAGGGCAGGGCGACGGTGCGGTCCGGGTCGAACAGGGGGGTGTCGGTCAGGCACAGCACATGGCGTGGCTGACCCTGTGCGATGTTGAACCCGAAGCGGTAGCTGATGCCTTCCTCGGCCAGCAGCCGGTCGATGAACGCCCGGTCGCTCTCGTTGAACTGCACGCAGTAGGAACGCGCCGGATGCGCGTGCAGCAGGTGCTGTGTGCAGTCGAAGGCGGTGGCCAGGCAGGCGTTGTGCTGCCGATGCTCGTCCAGCAGCGTGGTCACGATCTCCGGCACGCTCAGGTCCTGGAATACCCGGCAGGCGCGACGTTGCTCGAGCAGCGCCAGCGCCGAGCCGACCTGCAGCACGATGCGGGTCTGGCCTGCGTGCATGCCGGTGCGGCGGACGGCGTGGATGATGCCATTGAGCCAGCGCCGTCCGCCGCCCGCCGTGGTGATGCCGACACCGACCACCCGGCCCGGCAGTGCGCTGATGTCGCCCTCCGTGCCGGGCACAAGGCAGTGCACGGTGAGGGTGAAATCGGTATTGAGCGCATCGCGGAAATCGATGCACTGCGCGAGGAGGGCGAACGGTGCGCCTGCGCTGCCCCAGTGCAGGTCGATCAGACGATGAAGGGACGTCCACTGCTCGGACGATGCGTTCCATTGCGTCATCGGGTGCTCGTTGTTACGCCATTGAAGGCCGTGCAACGAGTCTATGAATGCTCCGCCGCCGCTGACAGAGGCAATAGCGTCGATACGCAGGCGAGATTCAAAAGATGGCGTAGATTCCGATAGATGTGTGCGATCAACACCGATGAGAACCACGAATACGGCCGTCAGCGATGCGCATCATCCCGCGTGATGCACTGCTGCACGACCCAGGAACGCCACGGTGCAGCGCACCGCGACGTTCCGGCGGACTCAGAACATGTGCAGGCCGCCGTTGACCGCGTAGTCGGCGCCGGTCACGTAGGCCGCGTCATCCGAGGCCAGCCATGCGCACAGGCTGGCCACTTCCTCCGGCTTGCCCAGGCGGCGGATCGGCACGGAGCCGGCGAGACGGTCGAGCACGTCCGGCGGGAAGCTGCTGATCGCCTGGCTGGCGATGTAGCCCGGCGAGATGGTGTTGACGGTGACGCCGCGGGTGGCCACTTCGTTGGCCAGCGCACGGCTGAAGCCATGCATCGCCGCCTTGGCGGTGGCGAAGTTGACCTGGCCGATCTGGCCCTTGTGCGCGCTCACCGAGCCGATGTTGACGATGCGTCCCCAGCCCCGCGTGCTCATGCCGTCGATCACCTGCTTGGTGATGTTGAACAGCGCATGCAGGTTGGAGCCCATCACCGCGTTCCAGTCGTCCTGGCTCATCTGCCGGAACAGCACGTCGCGGCTGCCGCCGGCATTGTTGACCAGCACGTCGATCTCGCCGACTTCGGCCTTGACCTTGGCGAAGGCGGCTACGGTCGATGCCCAGTCGGTGGCATCGCCCTCGGAGGCGATGAAATCGAAGCCCAGCTCACGCTGCTCGCGCAGCCAGGCCGACTTGCGCGGCGAGTTCGGGGCGCAGCCAGCCACCACGGTGTGGCCGTTGCGGGCCAGCTTCTGGCAGATGGCGGTGCCGACACTGCCCATGCCACTGGTCACGTACGCGATGCGAAGGGTCATGGCGAATCTCCTGGATAAGGGTCAGGCGGCGAAGGGGTACAGGGCGCACAGCAGGCTGCCGAACATCAGCACCAGCGAGACCATCACCGCCCACTTGAGCGTGAACTTCTGGTGGTCGGCGAACTCGACCTTGGCCAGGCCCACCAGCAGATAGGTGGACGGCACCAGCGGACTGAGCAGGTGCACCGGCTGGCCGGCCAGCGAGGCGCGCGCCATTTCCACCGGGGTGATGCCGTAGTTGCCGGCGGCCTCGGAGAGGATCGGCAGCACGCCGAAGTAGAACGCGTCGTTGGACATGAAGAAGGTGAACGGCATCGATGCCAGCGCGGTGATCACCGCCAGGTATGGGCCCCATGCATCCGGGATGACCGCCAGGAAGCTGTGCGACATCGCCTCCACCATGCCGGTGTTGTTGAGGATGCCGGTGAAGATGCCGGCGGCGAAGATCAGCGACACCACCGACAGCACGTTGCCGGCATGGTTGACCACGCGGCGGCGCTGCTCGGCCAGGTTCGGGTAGTTGATCACCAGCGCGATGGCGAAGCCGACCATGAACAGCACCGGCATCGGCAGCACGCCCAGCACCAGCGCGGTCATCAGCGCCAGGGTCAGCGCCAGGTTCACCCACAGCAGCTTGGGACGCTTGGTGTCTTCGGCATCGTCCAGGGTGGGCAGGGCGCCATCGTCGGAGACGCTGGCATCCATCCACGAGCCGCCCTTGGGCAGGCTGACCACGCCGAGCCGGCGGCGCTCCTTCAGGCCCAGGTACCAGGCCAGCAGCAGCACCGACGCACACGCCAGCACCATCGCCGGAATCAGCGGCACGAACACGTCGGCCGGGTCCACGTGCAGCGCGGTCGCCGCCCGCGCGGTGGGGCCGCCCCACGGGGTCAGGTTCATCACGCCGCCGGCGAGGATGGTCACGCAGGTCATGTTCAAAGCGTTCATGCCCAGCCGCTGGTACAGCGGCAGCATCGCCGACACGGTGATCATGTAGGTGGTGGAGCCATCGCCATCCAGCGAGATCAGCATCGCCAGCGCGGCGGTGCCGAGCACGATCTTCATCGGATCGCCCTTGACCATGCGCAGGATCACCCGCACCAGCGGGTCGAACAGGCCCGCATCGATCATCACCCCGAAGTACAGGATGGCGAACATCAGCATCACGCCGGTGGGCGCGATCTTCTTGATGCCTTCCAGCATCATCTCGTCGATGCCCGCGCCGAAGCCGCCGATGATGGCGAACACGATCGGGATGGTGATCAGGGCGACCAGCGGCGACAGTCGTTTGCTCATGATCAAGTACATGAACGTAATGACCATGCCAAAGCCGAGGATGCTCAGCATCATCTGCGGACTCCTTGCAACGTGGGGGTGGGGTTAGAAATCGAACTGCAGGCGGCCGGTGACCGCGCGGGTGCGGTCCACGGTGGCGTCGGCGAGGCGGTCACGGTTGCGGCTTTCGATCAGGTTGAGCATGAAGCGCAGGTTCGGGCGCATGTACCAGTTGCCGCCGAGCGTCCAGGCCTCGGTGCGCGCATCGATCAGGTCCGGCTGGCCGATCAGGTGCTGGTCGCCGCGCATCTGGTCGTAGCGCAGCGCCAGCTCGAACGCGCCGGCCTTGTGGCGCAGGTCCTTGACCCGTGCGAAGCGACCGGTCTTGCGGTCATAGGCGCGCGATTCGCCGGTAACGAACCAGCTCACCAGGCCGTAGCCGGCCATCACACGGCCGCGCTGGCTGCCGTCGTCGAAGGTGGCGCCGCTGAACTCGCCCTGCCACGACAGCGGGCCGCGCACCTGCGCGTATTCCATCGACCACTTGTTGACGTCGGTGTCGCGACCGGCCGAGAAGTCGACCAGGGTCAGGCGGCTGTTGTCGGAGAGATGGCCGGCCGGGCGCGGGCGGATCTTCAGCCCCGGCACGCCGTTGGCGCCGGGGTTGTCGTAGCGTTCGTGGGCCAGCGACAGGCCCAGGTGCAGGACGTCGCCGGCGGTGGCGCCGGGTGCCCAGGTGACCCGGCCGCCAGCCGCGCGGCCCTTGACCTGCCAGGCGTCGATGCTTTCCAGGCTGTAGGCGCTGGCGGCCCAGGTCATGTCGCCTTTGGCTGCCTGCCAGGAGGCACCCAGCCGGTACAGCGGCGCCAGGGTGGTGCCGGCGTTGCCGCGCTCCAGGAACGTGCCGTAGTTGGAGCTGGTGCGGTCGTCGAGCGAGAAGAACTGCTTGAACTGCCCCACGGTCAGCTTGCCGCCGCTGAAGTCGCGGCTGACGTACACGTCCTTGGCCTCGACGCGGTCGCCGGAGAAGTCGGCTTCCAGCTTGTAGTCCACGGCGAAGAAGCGCCCGGAAACGTCCATCCACGCCCGGCGGATCTCGGTGTCATCCTTGTTCGGTGTCCCGCGGCCGTCGTTGTTGAAGTCGGCGAAGTCCAGGTGCAGGCGGCCGCCGACGCTGGCGGTGACCGGGCGGTCGTCGTCGCTGCCGTCGGCGGCCCAGGTGGGGGCGCCCAGCAACAGCAGGGTGCAGGCAACAGGCGCGCGCCAGCGCAGCGAATTCAGTTCCACGGACCCTCCCAGGTACACGTTTGCGTAGAGGTGACGACAGGCACACCGGCACTCGGCGATGCGAGCGCGCAGCCTAGTGCCGGGAAGCTGTCATCCACCTGTCAGCGTTTGCTGCGCTGCAGCGCGTCGCACGATGGCGGCCGTACGCGCTAGCATTCGCGCACCGTTCCCGATCCCGACCGATGCGCATCCTGCTGGTGGAAGACAACCCGGACCTGGCCGATGCGATCGTCCGTCGCATGCGCCGCAGCGGCCATGCCGTGGACTGGCAGAGCGACGGGCTGGCCGCGGCCAGCGTGCTGCGCTACCAGCGTTTCGACCTGGTGGTGCTCGACATCGGCCTGCCCAAGCTCGATGGATTGCGCGTGCTGGCCGGCATGCGCGAGCGCGGCGACAGCACCCCGGTGCTCATGCTCACCGCGCGCGATGGCATCGAAGACCGCGTGCAGGCGCTGGACGTGGGGGCCGACGACTACCTGGGCAAACCGTTCGATTTCCGCGAGTTCGAGGCGCGCTGCCGCGTGCTGCTGCGGCGCGCGCGCGGCCAGGCCAGCGAGGTCGTGCAGATCGGCGGGTTCCAGTTCGACAACGCCGCGCACCGGGTCAGCCTGGACGGACAGCCCATCGACCTGCCCAACCGCGAGTTCCGCCTGCTGGAGATCCTGATGGGCCGGCTCGGGCAGGTGGTGGGCAAGGACGAGATCGGCAACGGGCTGTTCGGCTTCGACGACGAGGCCGGCCCCAATGCCATCGAACTGTACGTGGGGCGCCTGCGCCGCAAGCTCGCCGACGCGCCGCTGCGCATCGTCACCGTGCGCGGCAGCGGCTACCTGCTGGAAGTGGCCGACGCGGGGCCGGCAGAGGCCGACGATGGCCCCTGAGCCCGTCGCCACGCCAACCTCGATCCGGCACACCCTGTGGCTGTACCTGGGCGGCCTGATGGCGCTGTTCGCGGTGGCCCTGCTGTTCGGCGCGCGCGACTACGGCCAGCGTGCGGCCAACCGTTCCTACGATCACCTGCTGGTGTCCTCGGCGCTGTCGATCATCGATTCGGTGGCGCTGGTGGAGGCGCAGTGGCAGGTGGACCTGCCCTACGCCGCGCTTGACCTGCTTGCGATGGCCCCGGAAGACCGCGTGTTCTACCGCGTCTCCGACGCCCACGATCATACCGTTACCGGCTACGGCGACCTGCCGGCGCCGCCGCGCGCGCCCAGTGACCGTGCGCAGCTGTTCGATGCGCCTTACAGCGGCGAGATGGTGCGCTTTGTGGTGGTGTCGCGGCGGGTGTCCTCGCCGTCGGCGCAGGGCGAGGTGCGTGTGCAGGTGGGGCAGACCCGCCGCGCGCGCGAAGTGCTGGCCCAGGACATGGTGACCCGCGCGCTGGTGGCGATCGTGGTGCTGTCGCTGCTGTCGCTGGCGCTGGTCGGCATCGGGGTGCACCGCGCACTGCGCCCGCTGGTGCGGGTGGAGCGCGAACTGGCGCGCCGCGAGCCGTCCGACCTGAAACCCTTGGATGCGGCGGTGCCGCGCGAAATGGACAGGATGGTGGGCGCGTTGAACCACTTCATGGGGCGCCTGTCGAGCAGCAACGAGACCCTGCGCGCCTTCATGGCAGAGGCGGCGCACCAGATGCGCACGCCCTTGGCCGCGCTGCGTGCGCAGGCGCAGCTGGCGCTGGACGACGAGGACCCGGAAGACATGCGGCGCAGCCTGCAGGCGATCGAGCGCAATGCCACCCACATGAGCCGGCTGCTCAACCAGCTGCTCAGCGATGCCAGCGTGATCCATCGCGCCAACCTGCAGCGCTTCGCGGCGGTGGACCTGGCCGAGACCGTGCACCAGGCCCTGCATGAAGCGCTGCCGCAGGCGTTGCCTGCACCGCGCGTGCAGCTCGCAGTGAGCCCGGCGCCGGCCTGGGTCAACGGCGATGCGCTGCTGCTGCGCGAGGCGATCAAGAACCTGATCGACAATGCGCTCAAATACGGCGGCGATGGCGCCCTGCAGATCGCGCTCACCGAAACAGCCGAGCACTGCGTGCTGACCGTGGCCGACCACGGCCCGGGCATCGCTGCGGCCGATGCGGAGCGCGTGTTCGAGCGGTTCGCCCGCGGCGAGGGCGCACCTGCAGGCGGTGCCGGGCTGGGCCTGGCAATCGTCAAGCGCGTCGTGGACAGCCACGGCGGACGCATCGACCTGTCCAACCGCGTGGGAGGCGGTGGCCTCATCGCCACCATCCGCCTGCCGAGGATGCACCCATGATGCGGCGTTGCCTGTTGCTCCTGCTGGCCCTGTACTGCGGCGTCGCCAACGCCGCGCCGGGCGATGTCCAGCGCTTCCCCGCGCAGGGCATGCCCACGGCCCAGCTGCGCATCCACGGCTCGACCGACATCGAAGTGTTCGCCACGGTGATCGCCGATTACCAGCGGCTGCATCCGAGTACCGAGATCGTCTACGAGGACGTCATCACCCAGGACATGTACGCGCGCTACCTGCGCGATCGCACCGGCCCGGCCGCACCGGACATGCTGATCAGCTCGGGCATGGACCTGCAGACCAAGCTGGTCAACGACGGTTACGCGCTGGCGCACCGGTCGCCGCAGACCGATGCGCTGCCCGGCTGGGCGCAATGGCGGCACGAGGCATTCGGCATCAGCTACGAGCCGGTTGCCATTGTCTACAACACCCGCGCGCTGCCGGCGGCCCGGGTCCCGCGCACACGCCGCCAGCTGCTGGAGCTGCTGCGCGCCCCGGACGCACCGCTGCTGCGCCGGGTCGGCACCTACGACGTGCAGCGCAGCAGCGTCGGCTACCTCCTGGCCACCCAGGATGGCCAGCGTGGCAGCATGGCTGGCGCGCTGCTGGGCGCACTGGGCGACAACCAGGTGCAGCTGGAGGAGCGCACCGGCGTGCTGCTGGACAAGGTCAGCCGGGGCGAGCTGTCGCTGGTCTACAACGTGCTGGGCTCGTATGCGCAGGCGCGCATCGATGCGGGCGCGCCCCTGGGCATCGTCGAGCCGGAGGATTACACGCTGGTGGTGCTGCGCACGGCGGTGATTCCGCGCAGCGCCCGCCATGCCGAGGAGGCGCGCCGCTTCCTCGACTACCTGCTCTCGCCGCGTGGGCAGCAGGTGCTCTCGCGCGAGGCGCGGTTGATGCCGATCCTGCCGGCGCAGGGGCAGCAGCGCGGGCGCTCGCCCGAACGCAGCTACCGGCCCATCCAGCTGGGCCCGGGGCTGCTGGTGTACCTGGACGGGCTCAAACGCCGCCAGTTCCTCGACGCCTGGCGTGGCAGCATGCTCCAGCAGGACCCGTAGCGTCGGGCGGTCCCCGGCACTCCCACCTGCCCGCCATGCACCGCTGACAACCGCCGCGCACCGCCAAGGTCACTACAATGGCCGCATGAGTGCATTGACCGTCCTGATTGCCGACGACCACCCGCTGCTGCGCGCCGCGGTCGTCCATTCCCTGCGCCAGTCGCTGCCGCAGGCACAGGTGATCGAAGTGGCCAGCGCCGCCACGCTCGAAGCCGCGCTGGACCAGCACCCGGAGATCGAACTGGTGCTGCTGGACCTGACCATGCCCGGGGCTCGTGGGTTTTCCTCGCTGCTGCATGTACGCGGTGCGCACCCGGACATTCCGGTGGTGATCGTCTCGTCCAATGACCACCCGCGTGTGATCCGCCGTGCGCAGCAGTTCGGCGCCGCCGGGTTCATTCCGAAATCGGCGCCGGCCGAAACCATCGGCCAGGCCGTGGCGGCGGTGCTCGACGGAGGCGTGTGGTTCCCGGCAATGGCGGCCGAACGTTCTGAATCCGATGCCCTGTTGGCCGCGCGCCTGGCCCAGCTCACCCCGCAGCAGTTCCGCGTGCTGCTGAGCCTGGCCGACGGCCTGCTCAACAAGCAGATCGCGTACGAACTCGGCCTGGCCGAAAACACCGTCAAAGTGCACGTCACCGCCATCCTCAAGAAGCTCGAGTGCCACAGCCGCACCCAGGCGGCCGTGCTGGTCAAGGCCCTGGAACCGGAAGGCAACGCCGCCGACCTGTAGAGCCGGCCTCTGGCCGGCTGCTTTCCTCGTGGAGCCGGCCTCTGGCCGGCTGCTTTCCGCCCCGCAACAGCGACCCCCCGCGCTGCGCGCGATAGCCGACTAGAAGTCGGCTCTACAAGGGCAGCTTCCGATAGCCGAAAATCCGGCTCTGCGCGCGGTAGCCGGCTTCCTATACCCGTAGAGCCGGCCTCTGGCCGGCTGCTCTCCGCTCCGCCACACCGAACCCCCGCGCTGCGCGCGATAGCCGACTAGAAGTCCGCTCTACACGGGCGGCTTCCTATACCCGTAGAGCCGGCCTCTGGCCGGCTGCTTTCCGCTCCGCCACCGATAACCCCCCGCGCTGCGCGCGATAGCCGACTAGAAGTCGGCTCTACACAAGCGGCTTCCGACCTCGTAGAGCCGGCCTCTGGCCGGCTGCTCTCCGCTCCGCCACCGATAAACCCCCCGCGCTGCGCGCCATAGCCGACTAGAAGTCGGCTCTACACGGGCGGTGGTTTTATCCGCGGTGGCGCACCAGCAGCTGTGTCATCAACGCGCGCAGCGCTGGCGGGCGGACCGGCTTGGCGAGGAACCCCCAGCCCTTGTCGGCGGCGCTGGCCCTGAGCGTCTCATCGCGTTCGGCGGTCACCAGAATCACCGGGGGACGGGTCTTCCAGCCGTCGGCGAGGCGTTCGTACAGGGTCGGGCCGTCGAACTCGCCCATGCGCACGTCCAGCAGCACCAGCTGCGGCACGCTGTCGGGCGTGGCCGCGTCCAGCGCGGCCTGTGGGCCATCGGCGAGGTCCACGTGGCAGCCCCAGCGCTCCAGCAGGGTGCGGGTGGCCGTGCAGACGCGCGGGTCGTCGTCGATGCTCCACACCCGGCAGCCGCGCAGCGGGCTGTCGTCACCGGGGTCGAGCGCGGCCACCGGGGCCGGCGCGGGCATCGCGTCCGCCACGGCAGCGGCATCGCCGAGCGGGACCTCCACACTGAACACGCTGCCGCGCCCCAGCGTGGAGCGCAGCGCGATGCGATGGCCAAGCAGGCGTCCGATGCGCTCCACGATGGCCAGGCCGAGTCCCGCGCCACGCTCCTGGTCCACGCCGTCATCCAACCGGCGGAATTCCTCGAAGATCTCGCCCTGCAGGCTCTCCGGAATGCCCGGGCCTTGGTCGTGCACCTCGATGCGCAACTGCCCGCCGTGCCGACGACAGCCGATCAGCACCCGGCCGCGCGGGGTATAGCGCAACGCGTTGGACAGGAAGTTCTGCAGGATGCGCCGCAGCAGTGCCTCGTCGCTCACCACCACCGAACGGGTATCCACCCAGCGCAACCGCAGGCCGCGCGCGTCGGCGGCGATGCCGAACTCGCGGGCCAGTGTTTCCAGCAGCGGCGACAGCGCGAACGGTTGCACCCGTGTCTGCAGCGTGCCCGATTCCAGCCGCGAGATGTCCAGCAGGCTGTTGAGGATGGCGTCCTGCGCGGCCAGTGCCGCATCGACATGCTCGCTCAGTGCGCGCGGATCGCCCTGCAGCTTGCCACGCAGTACCGACACGAACATGCGCGCCGCGTTGAGCGGCTGCAGCAGGTCGTGCACGGCCGAAGCCACGAAACGCGATTTGTAGCGGTTGGCGCGCTCGGCCTCACGACGCGCCTCGTCGAGATCGCGGGTGCGCTCGGCCACGCGATGCTCCAGGGCATCGGCCAGCGAGCGCAGCTCGCGCGCGGTGTTCTTGTAGCTGGTGATGTCCGCATAGCTGGTGACGAAGCCACCATCGGGCAGCGGATTGCCGCGGATTTCCAATACCGTGCCGTCGTCCTTCTCGCTCTCGCGCATGTGCGGGCGGCCGCTGCGCAGGTGATTGAGACGCCGCTCGATCGCGTCTTCGATCGGCCCCGGGCCGAGCAGGCCGCGCCGCGCGTTGAAGCGGAAGATCTCTTCGATCGGCCGGCCAACCTGGATCAGGCCGGACGGAAACCGGAACAGCTCCAGGTAACGGGCATTCCACGCCACCAGCTTCTGTTCGTTGTCGATCACCACCACGCCCTGCGGCAGGTGCGCCAGGCTGCGGCTGAGCCCGCTGTCGGCCTGCTGGGCGGCCTGCAGCACGCCATCCTGGGCGGTACGCAGCTCCTGTGCGTGCTGCTTGAGCACGCTTTCCAGCTCGCGCCGGCTGCGCTGGCGGTGCGCGGCCAGGCGCCGCCGCTGCTGCACGAACAGCACCAGGAAGCCCAGTGCCAGCCACGCCGCGCCGCCACCGATGGCGGCGCTGCGTCCGGCGCTGGTGGCCGCGCCGGCATCATGCAGCAGGTGCAGGTTCCACTGCTCCTCCGGCAGGGCAAGCGTCTGCCAGAGCATCTCGCCCGGCAGCACCGGATCGAGCAGGCGCACCATGCGGCCACCATCGTCCAGCACGCTGCCGGTGCGCACCCGCAGCGGTTGCAGCGAGCGGTCGGCGTACTGGCGGCTGTCGAGCATCTCGCGGCGTTCGGCCGCGCCCAGCGGGCGCAGCAGGCGATAGCGCCACGCATCGCGGTTGGCCAGGAACACCACATCGTGTTCGTCGCTGGCCAGCACCACGTCGGGGCTGGACAGCCATTCCTGCTCCAGCGCGGCCAGTTCGATCTTGATCACCACCACGCCGATGCGCCGGCCGTTGTCCTCGATCGCCTGCGACAGGTAGTAGCCGGGCACGCCGGTGGTCATGCCGATGCCGTAGAAGCGGCCGTGGCCGGTGGCCAGTGCCTGGCGGTAGTAGGGGCGGTAGCTGTAGTCCTCGCCGACGTTGCTGCTGGCCTGGTCCCAGTTGCTGGCGGCCACGGCGACGCCGTCGTGCCCGACCAGGGTCAGTGTGGACGCGCGGGTGACCTGGTTGGCCCGCTGCAGCTTGAGGTTGAGGCGCTGCGCACCGGGGGCATCCGGACGCTGCAGCAGCGCGCGGCGCAGGTCCGGGTCCAGCGCAAGTACCTGCGGCAGGGTGCCGAAACGGTCGACGCGCTGCTGCAGGCCCTGGCCGTACAGCGCGAGCTGGCGCTGCACCTGGCCGCTCTCGTCGTTCAACGCGCGCCGCCAGGCGTAATGGCCGGCAGCGGCCGCGCACAGCACGGTGCCGCCGATCAACAGCAGCAGGGTCAGCAGCAGGGTGCGGTGGCGGCCGAGCCAGTACATGGCGGCAGTCTACGGTCGCAGGACGGGCGCGGCGTGCACGCCCGGCCTGCGCAGGCCGATCAGAAGTGCATCTGTGCGCGCAGCTCGAAGATTTCCGGCTGGGTGCGCACGCCGCGACGGCTGGCGTCGGCCTTCACGTAGTTGGCCTGGAACTTGAAGTGGCTGGTGAGGTACCAGTTGGCGCCCAGCGTCCAGTCGTGCTGGCGGCCGCCGAACACATCGGCATCGTCCAGGTCCAGGCGGCTGTAGCGCGCCACCAGTTCGACCGCGCCGTAATCGTGGGCCGGCTTGACGTTGGCCACGGCGCCGGCGCTGTACGGGCGCGATTCGCCGGTGAGCACCCAGCTGGCCATCGCGTACTGGCCATTGCCGGTGTAGTCCGGCTTGCCGTCGCGGGTGACCGTGGTCTGCAGTGCTTCGGCCTGCACCGAGAACGGGCCGCGGATCCAGATGCCTTCCAGCCCGGTGCGGCGGATCTGGTCGGCGGTGGTCAGCGCACCGGAATCGACCAGGCGGATGTCGGTCAGGCCGGCTTCCGGGCGGGCGCGCAGGCGCGCGCTGGCCTCGTGGTGGACATCGCGGCCGTCACGGTAGCCGCGCGGGTTTTCCTGCGAATAGGCCAGGCCCAGGTGGATCACATCACCCGCTGCCTTGACCGGGGTCCACACCGCGCGCACCGCCTGGGTGGTGCCCGGGTTGTCGCCCTGCAGGTCCTTGCCGCCGTACGCGCCGGCCTGCAGCAGGTACTGCGGGCGCTCCAGCACCCATTCGGCACCGGTGCGGCGGCCTTCGTAGAACGCCTGCACGGGCAGGGCGGTCTCCAGGAAGCTGCCGGCGCGCGAGGAGGTGCCCGCATCCAGGCCAACCGGGGTCTTCATGTAGCCGAAGCGGAAACGGCCGATGTCGCGGCCGATGAACGCCTTGCTTTCAACGCGCACGAACACGTCCAGCCAGGTGTCGGCCTGGAAGTCGTAATAGACCATCGCGTCGTAGACGCCCTTCTTTTTCAGGGTCGCGCCGAACTCCTTGCGCCGTACCGCGTCGGCATCCTCGATGCCGCTGGCGCCGGAGAAGTCGTTGAGGTCGTAGGCGATGTTGGCGGTGGCGGCCAGCTCGGTGCCGTCGCTGAAGGCGACCTTGGTCGGCCAGTTGTCCCAGTCCGCCGCGGTGGCGGCCACGGGCGCGGCGGTCAGGCAGGTCAGGGCAAGGAACAGGGGAGTCGGGCGCATGGGCATCGGCAATCTGGAGGGAATGGGGCAGAACAACAACGGCCGCAGACCGGAAAACTGTGGGGGAGGGGGTCTCCGGGGGGTACGGCCACCCGCCGCCGTGGGGGCGCGGTGCCGGTGCAGTGTAGGCAGCAGCGGCAGCTGAACCGGGGGGCTAGTACCAATAGGTTATCTGCGTGGCGCGGACGGCGGCGTAAAAAGGCCACGCCCGATGCCGCCCGCTGCGGCCGGCCTCCTTCGTGACACAGCCGGAGCTTCCCATGCACGTTCCCACTTCCACGCCGCTCGCGGCCAAGCCGTTGCCGTTCTACCGCCAGCTGTACTTCCAGGTGGTGGTGGCGATCGTACTGGGCGCGATCCTCGGCCACTACGAGCCGGCCTTCGCCGAATCGCTGAAGCCGCTGGGCGATGCCTTCATCAAGCTGGTCAAGATGATCATCGCCCCGGTGATCTTCCTCACCATCGTCACCGGCATCGCGGGCATGACCCACCTGCGCACCGTGGGCCGGGTGTTCGCCAAGTCGATGGCCTACTTCCTGTTCTTCTCCACCCTGGCGCTGGTGGTGGGCATGGTGGTGGCGCACGTGGTGCAGCCCGGCGCCGGCATGAACATCAACCCGGCCGACCTGGACCAGACCGCGGTCCACACCTACGTGGAGAAGTCGCACGAACTGACCCTGGTCGGCTTTGCGATGGACATCATCCCGTCCACCCTGGTCAGCGCATTCGTTGAAGGCAACATCCTGCAGGTGCTGTTCGTGGCGGTGCTGTTCGGCATCGCGCTGGCCCTGACCGGCGAGAAGGGCCGCCCCGTGCTGACCTTCCTGGAGGCGCTGACCGCCCCGGTGTTCCGCCTGGTCCATATCCTGATGAAGGCCGCCCCGATCGGCGCGTTCGGCGCGATCGCGTTCACGATCGGCAAGTACGGCGTCGGTTCGCTGGTCAACCTGGCCTGGCTGGTCGGGTCGTTCTACCTGACCGCCTTCCTGTTCGTGGCGGTGATCCTGGGCGTGGTCTGCCGCCTGTGCGGGTTCTCGGTGTTCAAGCTGGCCCGCTACCTGAAGGCCGAACTGCTGCTGGTGCTGGGCACCTCCTCGTCGGAATCGGCCCTGCCGTCGCTGATGGAGAAGATGGAAAAGGCCGGCTGCAGCAAGTCCGTGGTGGGCCTGGTGGTTCCCACCGGCTACTCGTTCAACCTGGACGGCACCAACATCTACATGACCCTGGCCGCGCTGTTCATCGCCCAGGCCACCAATACCGAACTGACCCTGGGCCACCAGATCGCCCTGCTGCTGGTGGCGATGCTGAGCTCCAAGGGGGCTGCCGGCGTCACCGGCGCCGGCTTCATCACCCTGGCCGCCACGCTGGCGGTGGTGCCGGAGGTACCGGTGGCCGGCATGGCGCTGATCCTCGGCGTGGACCGTTTCATGAGCGAATGCCGCTCGCTGACCAACTTCATCGGCAACGCGGTGGCCACCGTGGTGGTCTCGCGCTGGGAGAACGCCCTGGACCGCGACCGTCTGGCGATGGTGCTCGATGGCCGCGAGGCCGAGCTGCCGCCGCTGGTCGTCGACGACCTGCCGGCGACGCTGCCGGCCCCGGCCCACTGAGCCTGACGGCCTGATTGTGTGGTGCATGGCCGTGCCGTTCCTGCCGGGGCGGCGCGGCCATGTTTTGTTCTGACGGCCCGATGCGTGCTGTCATCCGCGCATTGCAGGATGCCCTGCATACGCCGGCGAACGGCCCGTGCGAGGCGCCGCATTATGTGCGGTTGCAGCATGACCGCGACAGCGTAGCGACAGGTCCGTCCACGCCAACGGGGGTATGATCCCCTGTTCCTCTCGCCCATTCATCTGCAGAAAGCGATGTCCAACGAAGATTTCAAACAGGCTGCCCTCGATTACCACCGCATGTCGCCGCCGGGCAAGATCCGCGTCGCAGCGACCAAGCCGATGCTGACCCAGCGTGATCTGTCGTTGGCGTACTCGCCGGGCGTGGCACACGCCTGCGAGGCGATCATGGCCGACCCGCAGCAGGCCAGTGAGCTCACCGCCCGCGGCAACCTGGTCGCCGTGATCTCCAACGGCACCGCCGTGCTGGGCCTGGGCAACATCGGCCCGCTGGCCGGCAAGCCGGTGATGGAAGGCAAGGGTGTGCTGTTCCAGAAGTTCGCCGGCATCGATGTGTTCGACATCGAGATCGATGAAAACGACCCGGACAAGCTGGTCGACATCATCGCCTCGCTGGAGCCGACCTTCGGCGGCATCAATCTGGAAGACATCAAGGCGCCGGAGTGCTTCATCGTCGAGCGCAAGCTGCGCGAGCGGATGAACATCCCGGTGTTCCATGACGACCAGCACGGCACCGCGATCATCGTCGGCGCCGCAGTGCTCAACGCGATGGTCGTCACCGGCAAGAAGATCGAAGACGTGAAGCTGGCCACCACCGGCATGGGCGCGGCGGGTATTTCCTGCGTCAACATGCTGGTGTCGCTGGGCCTGAAGAAGGAGAACATCCTCGCCTTCGACCGCGACGGCGTGATCCACACCGGCCGCAGCGACCTGGACCCGGAGAAGGCGCGTTACGCGCGTGATACCGACAAGCGCACGCTGGCCGAGATCGTCGACGGCGCGGATATCTTCCTGGGCCTGTCGGCCCCGGGCATCCTGACCGCAGACATGGTCAAGACGATGGCCAAGGACCCGGTGATCTTCGCGCTGGCCAATCCGACCCCGGAAATCATGCCGGAAATGGCCCGTTCGGTGCGCCCGGACGCGATCATCGGCACCGGCCGTTCGGACTATCCGAACCAGATCAACAACGTGCTGTGCTTCCCTTACCTGTTCCGCGGTGCGCTGGACGTGGGCGCCACGGCGATCAACGAAGACATGAAGATCGCCTGCGTGCACGCGATCGCCGCGATGGCACGCCGCGAGGCCAGCGACCTGGGCTCGGCCTATGGCGATGAGACCCCGAGCTTCGGCCGCGACTACCTGATCCCCCGTCCGTTCGACCGCCGCCTGCTGGTGGAGCTGTCGGCTGCGGTGGCGCAGGCCGCGATGGATTCCGGCGTGGCGACCCGCCCGGTGGCCGACATGGGCGCCTACCGCGAGAAGCTGGCGCAGTTCGTCTACCGCACCAGCCTGATGATGAAGCCGGTGTACGACCGCGCGCGTTCGGACAAGCAGCGCGTGGTGTATGCCGAGGGCGAGGAAGAAGTGGTGCTGCGTGCGGTGCAGAACGTGGTCGACGAAGGCTTGGCGCAGCCGATCCTGATCGGCCGCCCGGACGTGATCGAATCGCGCATCGAACGCCTGGGTCTGCGCATGAAGGCCGGTGTCGACTTCGACATCACCAACATCAACGACGACCCGCGCTTCAACGATTACTGGCAGTACTACCACAACCTCACCGGCCGTCGCGGTGTGACCGTGGCGGCGGCCAAGAACCTGATGCGTTCGCGCCCGACGCTGATCGCGGCGGTGATGGTGGCGCGCGGCGAAGCCGACGCGATGCTGACCGGTGTGGTCGGCCGCTTCCACAAGAAGCTCGGCTACGTGCGCAGCGTGCTGCCGCTGGAGTCGAAGGTGACCTCCACCTCGGCCATGACCGGCGTGATCAACCAGCAGGGCGTGTTCTTCTTCGTGGATACTCACGTGCAGGAAGACCCCACCGCCGAGCAGATCTGCGAAGCGACCCTCCAGGCGGCCTACCGCATGAAGCTGTTCGGGATCGAGCCGAAGGTGGCGCTGCTGTCGCACTCCAACTTCGGCAGCCACGATTCCAGGGATGCACTGAAGATGCGCACCGTGCGTTCGCTGCTGCTCAAGCGCAACCCGCGCCTGAACGTGGACGGCGAAATGCAGGGCGATACCGCGTGGGACGAAGCGCTGCGCCACAAGCTGCTGCCGGACAGCACGCTGAAGGGCCGCGCCAACCTGTTCGTGCTGCCCAACCTGGAAGCGGCCAACATCGCCTACAACCTGGTGCGCGTGTTCACCGATGGCGTGGCGATCGGCCCGATCCTGATGGGCGTGGCCAAGCCGGTGCACATCCTGACCACCAGCGCGACCTCGCGCCGCGTGCTCAACATGACCGCCATCGCGGCCGTGGATGCGCAGATCCGCAAGCAGCTGGAGGCGGAGAAGAACGGCGCATAACGCGCCGGTCTTTTGGCCTCCGGTTACCAGAACGCGCCCTCCGGGGCGCGTTCTGGTTTCGCGCAGCGAAACGCGGATCGGGTAGCTACCGTCCGTTGGTCGGCAGGCATTGAAGAACGGGACCGACGCACAGCGCCGGTCCCGTTCTGCATGTGACCTTCGCGACCATATGCCACAAGGCGTACGCATCCCGGTCACCGCCCTGCAACCTCCCAAGTGCCCAATACCCCCACGCGGCCCGGCCGCGGCGGTGGGCTACTGGCTCCCGCCGCCCTGGGCCCGACCAGATCATCATTGGCCAGCCTGCGGAGCGGTGTCATGCACAATCGAGAGACCAAGCGGTACTTCAAACAGCTGTTCGCGCTGTACGCCGGCCTGGTCGGCGCGCGCTGACCCGGTAGAGCCGACCGTTGGTCGGCTGCCCTCCCCACCGCCACCGATACCCTGCCGCGCGGATGCGCCCCATCGCCCAACGCGCCGGCCTGGTCGGCGCGCGCTGACCCGGTAGAGCCGACCGTTGGTCGGCTGCCCTCCGCACCACCACCGATACCCTGCCGCGCGGTGCGCCCCATCGCCCAACGCGCCGGCCTGCTCGGCGCGCGCTGACCCGGTAGAGCCGACCGTTGGTCGGCTGCCCTCCACACCGCCACCGAGACCCTGGCGCGCGGATGCGCCCCGTTGCCCAACGGTCACTACTACCCGTGTCTCATCCGTCGATCCGGGCGTACTGCGCCCACAGCGCGGGCAGCGCCACGCCGGTGTGCTGCTCCCACAACGCCGGCGTATACCGGCCCGCGCGCAATGCGCCGTCCAGGGTCTTCACCAGACCCGGGTGACGCGCCTCGCTCCACTTCAGGAACGCGCCGGTCACGCGGTAGCCGGTATCGACGTTCTGCCCGTCCTTCACCGTCGTCGGCAGCGCCCAGCCAGCCGCCGCATTTTCCCGGCCATAGCGGTCACGCGCGTAGTCGGCGATGCCCTCCACCAGCCAACCCGGCACGCGTTCGTTGGCGTACTCCGGGTAGCCCTGCACGATGTGCATCGCCTCATGGGTGACCAGATCGATGTCGTCCGGGTGTTTGGCCAGCCAGGCCGGATTGATGGTGATGGTGGCCGCTTTCTCCTTCTCGCCAACATAGGCGATACCGTCGTAGCCGGGATCGATCACGATGCGCACCTGCGCCGGTGCATCGGGATGGAAGTCCGCCCGTTGGCGCACGTAGGCGGCGAAGAACGTCTCGATGATGCGCGAACGCGTCGGAGCGGCCAGCGCCTCGGACGGGTCGCTGTAGACCAGGGTGATGCCGTCACGGTGCTGGGTCGCCTCGAATGCGGCCGCATCGAAAACCACCAAGGCCCCCAGCAGCAGGGCAGTGCCGGCCACTGGCCGGCTCCCCGCGATCCTGGCCGCCGCCTGCTTCAGAAAGCCGGTCATGCCCATCAGTGCGCCTCCATCGGTGCCAGCAGCTCCACTTCGGCCAGCTGCATGCGCCCCGGGGCGGTGATGCGCAGCCGGTACTCGGCGTAGCGGCCCGGAGTGGCGATCGCGAACGGCCGGGTCTGCTGCGCCCAGGCGAAGTCTTCGCCGCGGCGCTGGTCCAGCGTGGTCCAGCGGCCACCGCTGTGGCGTGCCTCCAGCGTCCACGCGCCACCACGGATCGGGGCGGTGCCGCTGGTCAGGGTGTACATCGCGGCGGAACCGTCGGCCACGCCGGTGAAGGCGATCGTGCCCGCGCCGACCGGGACCGTGGTGGCCGCGTCGTCGTCGACCAGCGCCGGCAACGCCGTGCCGTCGGCGGCCTGCGCGCGTGCGCCGCTGCCCAGCAGGTCGTGCAGCAGGGCAGGGCGCTGGCCACGCGCGGTCAGCGAGCGCGGCGCATCGTCCGCGCCGGTTCCCCAGCTCGACGGTGCCGGGCCCATCACGAAGTCCAGCGTGGCGCCCTTGGCGATCACCTCGTGCGACACCCAGGTCTTCGTCCACGGCCGGCCGTTGATCTTCAGCGACTGCACGTAGACGTTCTCGCGCGAGTTCTCCGGCGCGTTGACGGTCAGCACCGCGCCGCCCTGCAGCGTCACCTTCGCGTGGCGGAACAGCGGCGAGCCGATCACGTACTCCGGTGCACCCATGCGCAGCGGGTACAGGCCGAGCGAGGCCAGCACGTACCACGCCGAGGTTTCGCCGTTGTCCTCGTCGCCCGGGTAGCCCTGGCCGATCTCGCTGCCCACGTACAACCGCGACAGGATCTCGCGCACGTGCTGCTGGGTCTTCCACGGCTGCCCGGCGTACAGGTACATCCACGGGATATGGTGCGCCGGCTGGTTGCTGTGCGCATACATGCCCATGCGCACATCGCGGGCCTCGGTCATCTCGTGGATGGTGCCGCCGTAGGAACCGGCAAAGGCCGGGTCGGCGGTTTCCGGGGTGGCGAAGAATGCATCCAGCTTGGCGGCGAGCTGGTCGCGCCCGCCGTACAGCGCGGCCAGGCCTTCGCCGTCGTGCGCGGCGGTGAAGGCGAAGGTCCAGCCGTTGGATTCGGTGTAATCGTGGCCCCACACACGCGGGTCGTAGTCCTTGGCGTCCACGCGCCATGCGCCATCGGCGGTGCGGCCCTGGAAGAAGCCCGCCGCCGGATCGAACAGGGTGGCGTAGGTGCCGGCGCGGTGGCGGAAGTAGTCGGCTTCGGTGGCGTAGCGCTCGCGCGCGGCAGCGTTGCCCGCACGACGGGACAGCGCCTCGGCCATGTTGGCGATGCCGAAGTCGTTGAGCGCCCCTTCCATCGTCCACGACATGCCTTCGTGCACGTCGGCGCTGGCGTAGCCGCGGAAGGTGGAGCGGTCCATGCCCTTGCGGCCGACATGGCGGTCCGGCGGCACCACGGTGGCGTTCTTCAGCGCGGCCGCGTAGGCCTCTTCGGGATCGAAGCCGCCGATGCCCTTCAGCCAGGCATCGGCGAAGGCAACATCCGAACTGGTGCCCACCATCAGGTCGGCATAGCCGGGCGAGGACCAGCGGGCGACCCAGCCGCCGGCGCGGTACTGCTCCAGGAAGCCCTGCACCAGCGCACCGGCATCGTCGGGGGTGAACAGCGCGTATGCCGGCCAGGTGGTGCGGAAGGTGTCCCAGAAGCCGTTGTTGACGTACACCTTGCCGTCGCGCACCGGGGCGAAGCTGCGCACGGCGCTGCCATCGGTGTTGTCGTCGGCGGCGCTGGCCTGGCTGGCATAGCGCCAGTCCGGTGCGGCCGTGGTGCCCGCGTTCTCATGCCCGGAGTTGGGGTACAGATACAGGCGATAGAGGCTGGAATACAGCGTGGTTTTCTGGTCATCGCTGGCATCGCCGATGTCGAACGGCGCCAGACGCGCGTCCCATGCATCCTGTGCGCGCGCGGCCACCCGCTCCAGGTCGTCATCGGCGGCCAGTTCCAGCGCGAGATTGTGGCGGGCCTGGTCCAGCGAGATCAGCGAGGTGGCGATGCGCATGGTGACGCGGCGGTCCGGGGCGACATCGAACTTGATGTAGCCGGTGGGACGGCCGGTGTCGATGCGCCCGCTGCTGCGCCAGGGCCGGTCGAAGCCGGCCACCACGTACATGCGGGTGGCGCCGTTGGACAGCCCGCTGCGCGTGTCGGTGTAGCCGGACAGCGTCTGGGTGGCGGCATCCAGGGTCAGGCCGCCGCGTGCGTCGACGTTGTCGAACAGCAGGTTGGCATCGCCCTCGGCCGGGAACACGAAGCGGAACAGCGCGGCATGGTCGGTCGGCGCGATCGCGGCAGACAGGCCATTGTCGAAACGCACGTCGTAGCGGTACGGGCGCGCGCGCTCGTTGTCATGCGAGAACGTCAGCGCGCGCGCGGCGCGGTCGGCGTCGGGCACGCCGACCGCGGTGGACGGCATCACCTGGAACGTCTGGCGGTCACCCATCCACGGGCTGGGCTGATGGCTCAGGGCCAGCGCCTGCAGGCGCGGACGGTTGGCGGCATCGTTCTGTTCGTTCCAGCGGTACAGCCAGTTCAGCGCACCGGCGTCGGTCACCGGGGTCCAGAAGTTGAAGCCGTGCGGCACCGCCGTGGCCGGGAAATTGTTGCCGCGCGAGAACGTGCCGTTGGCCTGCGTACCGCGCGTGGTCAGCACCCAGTCCGACGGGCGCTGCGGCACCGTGCGCGGCTGCGCGTCCAGAACGATGTCATCGATCCAGCCCGACACCGGCGCGCCGTCCGCGGCGGCCACCTCCAGCTCCAGCGCCACCACGCGGCGCCCACGCAATGCGGCCACATCGCCCAGCCGGACCGCCTTGCGCGCCCACTGCTGCGGATACAGGGTCTTCGAGTCGCCCTGCGCGCGGGCGCCCAGCGCCACGCCATGCTGGTCGCGCGCGGCGCTCGCCGAGACGCGTTGGCCATCGTCCAGCACCAGGTCCAGCGACACATACGTGGAGGCGACGGTGTCCTTGGCGACGATTTCCGGCAGCACCAGCCACGACAGCGTGGTGTCGGCATCAATGGTCAGATCGGTGGCGAACAGCCGCGTGCGTGCGGTACCGCCCGCGCTGCTGTAGTGCAGCGCCCGCAGGCCGCTGTAACCCACCCCCGCCTTGGCCGCATACGGCGCGCGCGGCCCGTTGCCCACCGCAACCCGCAGCGCGTCCGCACCGGCAGTGGCCTTCGGCGACGGCTGCCCGGCTTCGAACGAGGTCTGCAGGCCCTGGCCGGCGGCGGGGAAGGCCACGGCGGCACAGGCCACGGCGAGGGCCAGGGGGAGGAGGGCGTGGCGTGGGTCGGACAGGGTCATGCAGGGGTCTCCCGAAGGGGCAGGCGGCAGGCAGGGCCCGCATCGGCGACCACGGCAGACAGCATCGCACCGGCCGCCACGGGGCAGTCGAGGAAGCGATGCATGTCCGGCGGGGGACGGGCCATGCGATCGGGTGATGGATCGGAACCGGTCCGATGCTGCAACAGGCGGACCCGCCCTGACAAGTGAAATTAGTTCGATCTAAATCCGGTTTTTGCCACCCATCGCCACTTGGTTGACAGTGGATTTGGATCGATTTAAAAAGGTCGGTCGGATCGATCCCGCCGCCACCGCCCTCCGGCCACCGGCAGCGGCCTCCCGCCGTTCCAGGTGCTAGAATCGCGGGCCTCGCAATTCCTTTGTGTGTCCACGCCATGAGCCATACCGCCACCGCGCCCGCCAACGCCGAGAAGCGTTACACCGTGCACCGCAGCGACCTGCCGCTGAGCTGCCCGACGCCGGAAATGGCCCTGTGGAACTCGCATCCGCGCGTGTACCTGCCGATCGAAGACGAGCCCAATGGCGAGGCCGCGTGCCCGTACTGCGGCTCGGTGTTCGTGCTCGCCGACTGACCGGCGCCAGCGTCCGTGCGCCGAATGACCGTGGTGCAGCTGCTGCCGGCGCTGCACTCCGGCGGGGTCGAACGCTCCACCCTTGAGATCGCCTCCGCCCTGGTTGCCGCCGGCCACCGGGCCATCGTCGTGTCTGCCGGTGGGCGCCTGGTCGAGCCGCTGCTGGCCAGCGGGGCCGAGCACCTCACGCTGGACATCGGCCGCAAATCGCTGCTGACCCTGCGTCACGTGCTGACCCTGCGCAACCTGTTCAACGAGGTCGGCGCGGACATCGTGCACGCGCGCTCGCGCCTGCCGGCGTGGCTGGGCCTGTATGCCGTGCGCAACCTGCCCGCCGCGCGCCGCCCGCACTGGGTCACCACCGTGCACGGGCTCAATTCGCCGGGCCGCTACAGCGCGGTGATGACCAGCGGCGAGCGGGTGATCTGCGTGTCGCAGTGCGTCCGCGACTTCGTCCGCCAGCACTACCCGGCCGTGGACCCGCAGCGCCTGCAGGTGATTCCGCGTGGCGTGGACGTGGCGCAGTTTCTGCGCGTAGCGCGCCAGGACCGCCGCGCGCGGTTGGCCGTGGCGCAGGTGCACCCGGCGCTGGCCGGCGAGGCGCCGCTGCTGCTGCTGCCCGGACGCGGGACCCGTCTGAAGGGCCACCGCCATGCCCTGCAACTGCTGGCCGGTCTGCACGCTGCCGGCGTACCCGCCCGGCTGTGGATGCCCGGCACGCGCGAGCCGGGCCGCGAGGCGTACGTGGCCGAGCTGGAACAGCAGGCGCGCAGCCTTGGCGTGGGCGATGCAGTGCTGATCACCGCGCCCACCGCGAAGATCGCGCAGGCCTATGCGGCCAGCGACCTGGTGCTGCAGCTCTCCGACAAACCCGAGGCGTTCGGCCGCACCGTGGTCGAGGCGTTGTCGGTGGGCCGACCTGTACTGGGTTGGAACCACGGCGGCGTCGGCGAGCTGCTGCAGCAACTGCAGCCGTCCGGCGCGGTACCCTTGCACGACAGCGACGCATTGCTGGTGCAGGCCCGCCACCTGTTGGCGCAGCCGCCCACGCTGCCGTCGCGCAATCCGTTTACCTTGCAGGCGATGCAGCGTGACACGCTCCAGCTCTATGCCTCCCTCGCCGGTTGAGCCGGCCCTGATCCCCGGTTCGCCGGCGTCCCGCGCGGGCCGTTGGGCGCCGTGGTGGGTGATCGCGTTCGTGGCGATGTGGCCACTGCCCGGCATCGCCGAAGGCGTGCTGGTGCTCGGCGCGCTGTATGCGGCCGTGCGCATGGTGCAGCTGCGCCTGGCTGGCAAGCAGCGCCTGCTCAGCAGCCCGGCGTGGGCGCTGACCAGCATCCTGTTCCTGGGGTACTGGCTGCCGCAGGCGTTTTCCGCGTTCGATGCGATCGACCCGGGCACGGCCTGGCGCAAGACGGCGGCCGGCCTGCGCTATCTCCCCTTCATGTGGCTCGTCGCGATCGCGGTGGCCTCGCCGCAGCGCCGTGCGCTGACGCTGGGTGGCATCGCCGCGATCACGGGGCTGTGGACGCTCGATGCGCTGGCCCAGGCCGCGCTCGGCACCAGCCCGCTGTTCTGGTCGCTGGACCAGCTCAAGTGGGCGATCAGCGGCCACGGTCTGTGCTCGCCGCAGGAGACGGCGGCGGTGGACCGGCTCAGTGGCGTGCTCGGCCCCTGCAACCTGAAATTCGGCCAGGTGCTGGCCAGCCTGTCGCCGTTCCTGCTGTTCGCCGCTGCCCGGCGCGCGGGCGTGTGGGGCTGGGCACTGGCCGCTGCCGCCGTGGGCGCGGTACTGGTGCTCGCCGGTTCGCGCGCGGCGTGGGTGACCTACGGCCTGGTGCTGGTGTTCTCCGGCTGGCGGCTGCTCGGCGCGCGCGCGCTGGTGGCATGCCTGGCGGTCGGGCTGGTGGCGGCGGTCGCGCTGGGCCTGGGATCGACCCAGGTGCGCGAGCGGGTCGCGCGCACCGCGATGGCGTGGGAAGGCGAGGGCGATGGCGTGAACCAGGCGCTGTCCGGCCGCGAGCAGATATGGAGCGCCGCCGGCTGCATGATCCAGCAGCATCCGTTCAATGGCGTGGGCGCACGCGGATTCCGCGAGGCCTACCCGGACTGCAATCCGACCCCGGACCGACCGGAAGTGTGGGGCGACGGCCCGGCGCTGCATGCGCACCAGATCGTGCTGGAAATCCTCGCCGAAACCGGTGTCCTGGGCCTGCTGCTGTGGCTGGCCGCGGTTGCCCAGGCATGGCGTGCCTGGCGCTTCGCACCGCAGGCCGCACGCGAACGCGCGCGCCCGGCCATGCTGGCGCTGGCGGTCACCGTGTTTCCGCTCAACACCCACCTGGCGTTCTACTCCACCTTCTGGGGCGGCCTGACCCTGCTGCTGGCGGCGCTGTACGCCGGCAGCCTGCTGGCGCGGGATGATGCGGAGGACGGAGCACGGTAGAGCCGACCGTTGGTCGGCTGCCGTTGCCGTTGCGGCCCCCTGGCAGGAGCAGCCGACCAGCGGTCGGCTCTACCGGTCTGCAGGTGACCGAAGCACCGCAACCAGCCGTTCGGAAGCCCGACACGGGTAGAGCCGACCGTTGGTCGGCTGCCGTTGTTGTTGCGGACCCTGGCAGGAGCAGCCGACCAGCGGTCGGCACTACCGGTCTGCAGGTGGCCGAAGCACCGCAACCAGCCGCTCGGAAGCCCGACACAGGTAGAGCCGACCGTTGGTCGGCTGCCGTTGCCGTTGCGGCCCCCTGGCAGGAGCAGCCGACCAGCGGTCGGCAGGTGACCGAAGCACTGCAACCAGCCGTTCGGGGCGCGACACGGGTAGAGCCGACCGTTGGTCGGCTGCCGTTGTTGTTGCGGCCCCCTGGCAGGAGCAGCCGACCAACGGTCGGCTCTACCGGTCTGCAGGTGACCGAAGCACCGCAACCAGCCGCTCGGGCGCGCGACACGGGTAGAGCCGACCGTTGGTCGGCTGCCGTTGTTGTCGCGGACCTCGGCAGGAGCAGCCGACCAGCGGTCGGCACTACCGGTCTGCAGGTGACCGAAGCACCGCAACCAGCCGTTCGGAGGCGCGGCACAGGTAGAGCCGACCGTTGGTCGGCTGCCGTTGTTGTTGCGGCCCCTGGCAGGAGCAGCCGACCAACGGTCGGCTCTACCGGTCTGCAGGTGACCGAAGCACCGCAACCAGCCGTTCGGAAGCGCGACACGGGTAGAGCCGACCGTTGGTCGGCTGCCGTTGCCGTTGCGCCCCCTGGCAGGAACAGCCGACCAACGGTCGGGCTCTACCGGTAATAGTCGCTGCGGCCGCCTGGCTGGCGCTTGAAGCGGCGGTGGATCCACAGGTACTGGTCCGGTGCCTCGCGCACCATCGCCTCGATGGCCTGGTTCACGCGCGCGGTATCGGCTTCCACGTCGTCGCTGGGGAAGTTCTCCAGCGGTGCGCCGATCTTCAGGAAGTACTTCCCGCCTTCACGGCGATGGAAATACGGAATGACGGCGCAGCCGGTCATCCGCGCCAACTGGTGGGTCGCGGTGATGGTGGACGCGGTGTGGCCGAAGAACGGCACGAACACGGTGTCCTTGCCACGCATGTCCTGGTCGGGCGCGTACCACAGGAAGCCGCCCTTCTTCAGATGCCGCACGGTGGCGCGGATGTCTTCGTTGGCGTACATCGCCTTGGCATAGCGCAGGCGGCCGAACTTCACCGCCCATTCGTACACCGGGTTGCGGTGCTTGCGGTACATGCCCGAGAGGTCCACGTGGTCGCACAGCAGACGCCCGCACATCTCCAGGGTCATGAAGTGGCCGGACACCAGCAGCACGCCACGGCCCTCGGCCTGCATGCGCTGCAGGTGCTCCAGGCCTTCGATCTGTACGTTCGGCCGGATGCTGTCGATGCTGCCCCACCAGGCGCGGGCGAACTCGAAGATGCCCACGCCGAGTGCGTCGAAACTGTCGCGCAGCAGGCGCTGGCGCCAGGCGTCGTCTTTTTCGGGGAAGCACAGCTTCAGGTTGACCTCGGCGGCCCGCCGGCGGCTGCCGGCCATTCGGTACGCCACCGTGCCGACGCCGCGGCCCAGCGCGCGCTGCAGCCACCACGGCAGCCGTGCGATGGCGAAGGCGCCCAGCATCACGGCGAACATCGGCCAGTGGCGGGGATTGCGCAGGGAAGGGCGGGTGGCGGTGGACGCGTTATCGGACATGCCCCGATTCTAATGGATACGCCCTGGCGGGTGCGTCCACGTGGCCGCTGCGCGTGTCTTTCGCGGGGGGCTCCCGTATCCTCTGCGCATGCGTAAAAGCCCTGTCGAATGGATCCTGCGCGGCCTGTACTCGGTCGTGCTGTACCTGCTGCTGCCGATCACCGTGTACCACCTGGTCTGGCGCGGCTTCCGGGTGCGCGAATATTTCCAGCGCTGGGACGAGCGCTACGCGTCCTACCCGCACTCCAGTGGCCAGCCGCGGGTGTGGCTGCACGCGGTTTCGGTGGGCGAGGTCAACGCCGCCGCGCCGCTGGTCAATGCGCTGCGTGCGCAGCGCCCGGATATCCGCTGGGTCATCACCACCATCACCCCGACCGGCTCCGAGCGCGTGCGCGCGCTGTGGGGCGATGCGGTGGACCACGTGTACCTGCCGTACGACGTGCCGGGCAGCGTCGGCCGCTTCCTGGGCCACTTCAAACCCAGCCTCGCGCTGATCCTGGAAACCGAGCTGTGGCCGAACCTGCTGTTCGGCTGCCGCGACCGCCGCATTCCGGTGTACATCCTCAATGCGCGCCTGTCGGCACGCTCGCTGCGCGGCTATCGCCTGCTGCGGCCGTTGATCGGCCGTGCGCTGCGCACAGTGACCTGCGTGGCCGCGCAGTCGGCCGACGATGCCGAGCGCTTCCTCCAGCTTGGCGCCACGCCGGAGCAGGTGCAGGCGCTGGGCAACCTGAAGTTCGATATCGCCACGCCGAACGTGCAGGATTTCATCGCGCGCTTCCACGATCTGGTGCCGGCAGACCGTCCGGTGTGGATCGCGGCCAGTACCCACGAGGGTGAGGAGCAGGCCACCGTCGATCTGCACCGCCGCCTGCGCGAGGCGGTGCCGGGCCTGCTGCTGTTGTGGGCGCCGCGGCATCCCGAGCGTTTTCCGCGGGTGGAGGCGCTGGCGCGCGAGCAGGGCTGGAAGGTCGCCACGCGGCGCCAGCAGCAGTGGCCGCAGGCCGATACCGATGTGTTCGTGATCGATACCCTGGGCGAGCTGATGTCCTTCTACGGCTGCGCCCAGGTGGCATTCGTCGGCGGCAGTCTGCAGGCGATCGGTGGCCACAACCTGCTCGAGCCCGCCGCGATGGGCACGGCCACGGTGACCGGCCCGCACCTGCACAACTTCGCCGAGATTTCCCGGCGCATGCGCGAAGCCGGTGCGGTGGTGATTGCCGAAGATGCGCAGGGCGTGGGCGACGCGCTGCTGACCCTGCTGCGCGATCCGGACGCCCGCGAGGACATGGCCCGCGCCGGCTGCGCGCTGGTCAGCAACGGCCGCGGGGCGTTGAAGCGCACCGTGGCATTGATCGGGCCGGCGCTGCCGCCGCCACTGGGCTGACCGCCCTCGATCGCAGCCCGGTGACACCACCATGAAAAAAGCCACCCGCGAGGGTGGCTTTTTCGTTGCGCCGCGTTGGCCGTCGATCAGTTGACGGTGGTGCTCGGCGTGGCTGCCTTCAGGGTCAGCAGGCGGTTGATGTCCTGCAGTTCGGCGATGTCCAGCGTGCCGATCGCCTGGCCCAGCTGCAGGCGGTTCTGCAGGAAGGTGTAGCGGGCGTTGGCGTAATCGAGCTGGGCCGAGAACAGGATGCGCTGGTTCTGGATCACGTCCAGCACCGTACGCGTACCCACTTCCAGGCCAACCTGCGACGCGTCGTAGGCGCTCTGGGCCGAGACCACGGCCAGGCGGCGCGCTTCCACTTCGCTGATACCGGCCACCAGGGTCTGGTAGGCGTTGCGCGTGTTGCGGTCCAGGGCGCGCTTCTGCTGCTCGTAGCCGTCCTGGGCGATGTCACGCTGGGCCAGTGCCTGGCGCACGCCGGACTGGGTGGCGCCGCCGGAGAAGATCGGGACGCTCAGGGTCAGGCCGACGCTGTTGGTGCGCAGATCCGGGTTGTAGGAGCTGCCGCTGCCAACGCCGGCATCGCCCCAGGTGGCGCTCTTGCCGTAGCTGCCGCCGAGCGACAGGGTCGGGTAGTGACCGCCGCGTGCGGCCGACACGCCGGATTCGGCGGCGCTGACCTTCAGTTCCTGCGCCTTCAGGGCCGGGTTCTGTGCGACGGCTTCGCCGACCAGCTGGTCCACGGTGGCGTACTTGGCCGGCAGCTCCGGACGGAAGTCCGCCGGCAGCGCGCGCAGGTCGGTGACCGGCTGGCCGGTCAGTTCGGTCAGCGCCTGGTAGGCGTCGGCCAGGGTGTTCTGCGCAATGATCGTGTTGGCACGGGCCTGATCGTACTGGGCGCGTGCTTCATGCACGTCGGTGATCGGCGCCAGGCCCACTTCCAGGCGCTTGTCGGCGAAGTCGAACTGCTTCTTCGCCGCCGCTTCGTTGGTCTGTGCGGCCGACAGCGATTCGATGCCCACCAGCACGTTGAAGTACGCCGCCGAGGTGCGCACGATCAGGTCGTCGTTGGCCGAATCCAGGGTGAAGTCCGCGGCCTTGCTCAGCTCGCGCTGCGAACGCAGGTTGGCGAACTGCGACCAGTTGAACAGCGTCTGGCTGCCGGTGACCGTGTAGGTGCGGCGCTTGCTGGTGGTGCTGCCGGTATTGAAGCCCTGGTCGTCGGTGCGGCTGCGGTTGAGCGCGGCCTCGCCATTGACCTGCGGCAGCAGCGCCGCGCGCGCCTGCACGGCGCCTTCCTTGTCATACAGACGGGTCGATTCAGCCGCGGACAGCTGCGGATCGCCGTTGCGCGCCATTTCGTAGACCTGCAGCAGGTCGGCGGCAGAGGCGGTCATCGGCAGCAGGGCGGCGGCCAGCGCAATAGCGAGGGATCGGCGGATCATTGCGGCTTCCTTGGACTCAGAGTTGGAACTGGGGCGCCGGGGCGGCACCGCGCAGGTAGTCGATATCGGTTTCGAACAGCGAATCAATGCTGCCATCGGTCTTGACCAGCACCGCTTCCATGACCGGCGACTGGCCGCGGATCACGAACAGGCGACCACCGGGGCGCAGCCACTGGGTGAAGCGTGCCGGCACGGTGTCCACCGCGGCGGTGACGCAGATCGCGTCGAAACGGCGCTCGGTATCCCACGCCAGGGCGTCGGCGGTTTCAATGCGGACGTTGTTGCCCAGGCCGGCAGCATCCAGGCGTGCACGTGCGGTGGCGGCCAGTTCCGGTTCGATTTCCAGGCTCAGCACTTCGCGGGCCAGTTCGCCCATGCAGGCGCTCAGGTAGCCGCTGCCGGTACCGATTTCCAGCACTTCATCGCCCGGCTGCAGATCCAGGGCCTGCAGGGTGCGGCCTTCGATCACCGGCTTCATCATCTTCTGCCCGAAGCCCAGCGGCAGTTCGATGTCGGCGTAGGCCAGTGCTTTGTGCGATTCAGCGACAAACGCCTCCCGCGGCAAACGTGCCAGTACATCGAGCACGCGAATTTCCAGTACGTCCCAGGGACGGATCTGTTGTTCAACCATCAGTTCGCGGGCGTGGGCGTAATCGATCGTCATGAGGTTCTAATCCAGCGCAGTGGGCCGGCCATTTTACCGGTGCCGGGAGCCGGCGGCGCGCTGAGAGCATCGCTGCCGTCGCGCCGGGGTCGCAGTGCCGGAAGTCACCGCGACCTCCGGTCCATTCATGTTGTTGTCACCGCCCGTGGCGGGTGGCGTACGCCCTCAGGAAGAAGGCGACGCTGGCATCCACATGGGCGTCTGCGTCGCACTCGGCCGGGGTCGGCCGCAGCCCGCACATCATATGCGTATGCAGCTCCCCTTTGATGAGGGTGAAGAACTGCAGCGCGGCCGTCTGGAAGTCGGTGATCTCCAGTTCGCCCCGCCCGGTGCGGGCGCGCAGGAACTCGGCCAGCGCATCGCTGGTGCGCTGCGGGCCGGCCAGCCAGAACATCTCGCGGATCCGGTCGTCGGTGTCCGGCGCCATCATCACCCGCTGCACGGCCACGGCCGCCGGCGAGGTGATCATGTTGAAGAAGGCCCGGCCAATGCCCACGAGCTGCTCGCGCAGTACCCCGTCGGCATCGGTGACGAACAGCGCATCGGGCAGCATCTCGTTGCAGGTGGACTTTACAGCTTCGGTGAAAAGCGTCTCTTTATCGCCGAAATGGCTGTAAACGGTCAGCTTGGACACGCCCGCCTGGCCGGCGATGCTGTCCATGCTGACGCCGCTGTACCCCTGTTCCACGAACAGGGCCTTGGCGGCCTCGAGGATGGCCGCGCGCTTGCCCAGGTCCTTCGGGCGGCCGGGTCCGGCGGCCTTGGCAGCGGGCTTGGACGGGGCGGCGGATGACGTCGGATCGATCATGCAAACAATACTAGACCAATCGGTTCGATATTTATACTATACCGACTGGTTCACTATTGGCCGTTATGGAATAGAGTGTCTCTTCCGTGCGGCTTCCCCGGTATTCAAGGTCCAGGACCTCATGAACAACTTGCGATGGATGGGCGGTGGGCTGCTGGCGTTGGCGCTGGCAGCATGTGGCAAACAGGCGGCCGAACCGGTGGCACCGATTCCGGTGCTGGTGGTGCATCCGGGCACGGTCGATGGCCAGGGTGTGGCCGCCTATCCGGGCGAGGTGCATGCGCGCGAGGAAAGCCCGCTGTCGTTCCGCGTCGGCGGCAACCTGGTCAAGCGCCATGTCGATGCCGGCCAGCGGGTCCGCAAGGGCGAGGTGCTGGCCGAGCTGGACGCGGCCGACTACGCCTCCCAGGCCGCCGCCTCGCAGGCCCAGCTGGCCGCTGCCGAAGCCGATCTGGTGCGCGCCCGTGACGACCAGAAGCGCTACGCCAAACTGGCCGAGGAACAACTGGTCAGCCGCTCCGCGCTGGATGCGCAGACCGCCGCCTTCAAGGCCGCGCAGGGCCAGGCCAATGCCGCCCGCGCCAACCTCGCGGTGTCGCGCAACCAGGCCGACTACGCGCAGCTGCGCGCGCCGGCCGATGGCGTGATCGCCAGCCGCCAGGCCGAGGCCGGGCAGGTGGTCAGCGCCGGGCAGACCGTGTTCACCCTGGCCGCCGACGGTGGCCGTGAAGTGCTGATCGCGTTGCCGGAAAGCAGCATCCGCGACTACAAGGTCGGCCAGGCGGTGCAGGTCGAGCTGTGGAACCGCCCTGGCCAACTGCTGCCGGGCACGATCCGCGAAATCGCGCCGGCTGCCGACGCCCAGGCGCGCACCTACGCCACCCGCGTCAGCCTGGCACCCGAAGCGCTGAGCGAAGTGGAGCTGGGGCAGAGCGCGCGCGTGTTCGCCAGCGCCGGCCGCAGCGGCACCCTGCAGTTGCCGCTGGCTGCCGTGCAGCGCGGTGCCGACGGCAAGGGCAGCGTGTGGGTGGTGGATGCCGCCAAGGGCACGCTGAAGGCGGTGCCGGTGACCGTCGGCGCCTACGGTGCCGAGGCGGTGCCGGTGCTGTCCGGGGTGAGCGCGAACGACTGGGTGGTCGCCGCCGGCGGCCATCTGCTGCGCGAAGGCCAGGCGGTGACGGCGGTGGATCGCCAGAACCGTCCGGTGCTGGCGCCGGCCAAGGCCGCCGCGCCGACCGCTCCGGCCAAGGGGCACTGACCCCGTGCGCCGCTTCAATCTTTCCGAATGGGCGCTGGGCAACCGCCCACTGGTGCTGTTTGCCATGCTCGCCTTCGCCGTCATCGGCGCCTGGTCGTACAAGCACCTCGGCCAGTCCGAAGACCCGCCGTTCACCTTCAAGGCGATGGTGGTACGCACCATGTGGCCCGGTGCCACCGCCGAGCAGGTCTCGCGGCAGGTCACCGAGCCGATCGAGAAGGCGCTGATGAACACCGGCGAGTACGAGTTCATCCGCTCGTACTCGCGCCCGGGCGAGTCGCAGGTGATCTTCATGGCGCGCGACAGCCTGCGTTCCAAGCAGATCCCGGACCTCTGGTACCAGGTGCGCAAGCGCGTGGGCGACATCCGCGCCACGTTGCCACAGGAGATCGTGGGGCCGTTTTACAACGATGAGTTCGGCGACACTTTCGGCAACATCTACGCGTTGACCGGCGAAGGCTTCGACTACGCGGTGATGCGCGATTACGCCGACCGCATCCAGCTGGAACTGCAGCGGGTGCCGGACGTGGGCAAGATCGATCTGGTCGGCCTGCAGGACGAGAAGGTCTGGATCGAACTGTCCAACACCAAGCTGGCCACGCTGGGCGTATCGCTGCAGCAGGTGCAGCAGGCGCTCGCCGACCAGAACGCGGTGACGGGCACCAGCTTCTTCGAAACCCCCACCGACCGCGTGCAGCTGCGCGTGACCGGGCAGTTCAACAGCATCGAGGACATCCGCCGGTTCCCGATCCAGGCCGGCGACCGCACCCTGCACCTGGGCGATATCGCCGAGGTCAAGCGCGGTTTCGCCGACCCGGCGTCGCCGAAGATGCGCTTCATGGGCCAGGACGCGATCGGCCTGGCGGTGGCGATGAAGGATGGCGGCGACATCCTCAAGCTCGGCGGCACGCTGGATGCCGAGTTCGAGCGCCTGCAGAAGACCCTGCCGGCCGGCATGCAGCTGCGCAAGGTGTCCGACCAGCCGCATGCGGTGGAGGAATCGGTCGGCGAGTTCGTGCAGGTGCTCACCGAGGCGGTGGTGATCGTGCTGCTGGTGAGCTTCTTCTCGCTGGGCCTGCGCACCGGCCTGGTGGTGGGTGTGACCATCCCGCTGGTGCTGGCGATGACGTTCTTCGTCATGCATTACTTCGGCATCGGCCTGCACAAGATCTCGCTGGGCGCGCTGGTGCTGGCGCTGGGCCTGCTGGTGGACGATGCGATCATCGCGGTGGAAATGATGGCCACCAAGATGGAGCAGGGCTATGACCGCCTGCGCGCGGCCAGTTTCGCCTGGGAATCCACCGCGTTCCCGATGCTCACCGGCACGCTGATCACCGCGGCCGGCTTCCTGCCGATCGCCACGGCTGCCTCCAGTACCGGCGAGTACACCCGCTCGCTGTTCCAGGTGGTGACCATCGCGCTGGTGGTGTCGTGGATTGCCGCCGTGCTGTTCATCCCCTACCTCGGCGACAAGATGCTGCCGGAGCTGTTCAATCCGCAGCCGCCCAAGCCGACCAGCCTGGCCGGGCGCTGGCGCGCGCGGCGCGTGCAGTGGGCCGACCGCCATCCGGCGTTCGCGCGCTGGATCGCGCCCAAGGAACACGCGCACGACCACGATCCCTACCAGCGTCCGTTCTACACGCGTTTCCGCCGCTTCCTGGATACCTGCCTGCGCCATCGCTGGTGGGTGATCGCGGCGACCATCGCGCTGTTCGTGTTCTCGCTGATGCTGTTCCGTTTCGTGCCGCAGCAGTTCTTCCCGGATTCGACCCGGCCCGAGCTGATGGTGGACATCGAGCTGGCCGAAGGCGCGTCGCTGGCCGCCACCCAGGCGCAGGCGACCAAGCTGGAGAAGCTGCTGAAGGGGCGCGACGGCATCACCAACTACGTGGCCTACGTCGGCACCGGTTCGCCGCGCTTCTACCTGCCGCTGGACCAGCAGCTGCCGGCCACCAACTTCTCGCAGTTCGTGGTGCTTACCGCCGATGCGAAGGCCCGTGAAGCGACCCGCGACTGGTTGATCCGGGACGTGATCAAGCAGTTCCCGGACGTGCAGATGCGCGTGACCCGCCTGGAGAACGGACCGCCGGTCGGCTATCCGGTGCAGATGCGCGTGTCCGGCGAGCACATCGCGCAGGTGCAGGCGATTGCACGCCAGGTCGAGGCCAAGGTGCGTGAGAACCCGCATGTGATCAACGTGAACCTGGACTGGAGCGAGCCGAGCAAGGTGGTGCGGCTGGTGATCGACCAGGACCGCGCACGTGCGCTGGGCGTCAGCAGCGCGCAGGTGGGTCAGTTCCTGAGCAGTTCGCTGTCGGGCATGCGGGTGAGCACGTACCGCGAAGGCAACCGCCAGATCGAGATGCTGCTGCGTGGGCCGGACAACGAACGCGCCCAGCTGGATCTGCTCGCCAGCCTGGCCATCCCGACCAGCAGCGGCACCCCGGTGACGCTGTCGCAGGTGGCGCGCCTGGAGTACGCCTTCGAGGACGGCATCATCTGGCACCGCAACCGTCTGCCGACGGTGACCGTGCGCGCCGATATCGGCGATGGCATGCAGGCGCTGGACGTGGTGCAGCAGATCCTGCCCACCCTGGACGGCATCCGTGCGGACCTGCCCAGCGGCTATCTGCTGGAAACCGGCGGCACCGTGGAGGATTCGGCACGCGGGCAGGACTCGATCAAGGCCGGCATGCCGCTGTTCCTGATCGTGGTGGCCACGTTGCTGATGCTGCAGCTGCGCAGCTTCTCGCGCGCGGCGATGGTGCTGGTGACAGCGCCCCTTGGCATCATCGGCGCCACGCTGTTCCTGCTGCTGTTCCGGGCCCCGTTCGGCTTCGTGGCGCTGCTGGGCACGATCGCGCTGGCTGGCATGATCATGCGCAACTCGGTGATCCTGATCGACCAGATCCAGCAGGACATCGACGCTGGACACGATCGCTGGCACGCGATCATCGACGCCACCGTACGCCGCTTCCGCCCGATCGTCCTGACCGCGCTGGCCGCGGTGCTGGCGATGATCCCGCTGTCGCGCAGTGCGTTCTACGGCTCGATGGCGATCTCGATCATGGGCGGCCTGATCGTCGGCACCGTGCTCACCCTGGTGTTCCTGCCGGCGTTGTACGCCGCCTGGTTCCGGGTCAAGCCGGACGAAGCAAAGACCACCGGGGAATAACGGCAGGAGGCCACGCGCAGCCGAACCGGTGGGGGCCACACAACGCCCTCACCGGCACCGGTAGAGCCGACCGTTGGTCGGCTGCTCTTCGTTCCGGCACAGCAGAAGCAGCCGCGCGGTGCGCGGCCGAGCCGACCAACGGTCGGCTCTACCGGGAAACATCGCCGCGTTCCACCAGACAGGGCCGCGCCCCACCGTGGTAGAGCCGACCGTTGGTCGGCTGCTCTTCGTTCCGGCACAGCAGAAGCAGCCGCGCGGTGCGCGGCCGAGCCGACCAACGGTCGGCTCTACCGGTGAGGGGTGTGCAGCTTCAGGTGCGCAGGTGTGCCAGCACGGCCTCGGTAGCCTGCGTGGTGCTTACCGCCGTTCCCTTGGCTGCCAGGTCGGCGGTGAACACGCCGGCGTCCAGCACGGCATGCACCGCTGCTTCCACCGCGGCCGCTTCCTCCTCCAGCCCCAACGAATGGCGCAGCAGCATCGCCGCGCTGAAGATCGTGGCGTACGGGTTGGCGATGCCCTTGCCGGCGATGTCCGGGGCCGAACCGTGGATCGGTTCGTAGATGCCCACCGCGCCCGGTTCGCCCAGCGATGCCGAAGGCAGCAGGCCCAGCGAGCCGGCCAGCATCGAGGCTTCGTCGGTGAGGATGTCGCCGAACATGTTCTCGGTCACGATCACGTCGTACTCGCGCGGCTTGGCCAGCAGGTGCATGGCCATCGAATCGACCAGCTGGTGCTCCAGCGCCACGTCCGGGAACTCCTCGCGACCGATCCGCGCGGCGACGTCGCGCCACAGGCGCGAGGTCTCCAGCACATTGGCCTTGTCCACCGAGGTGACCTTGCCGCGCCGGGTCTGCGCCAGGCGGAAGGCAGTGCGCAGCACGCGCTCGATCTCGCCGACGCTGTAGCTGCACAGATCGCTGGCGCTGTCGGCGGTGCGGGTCTTTTCGCCGAAGTAGATGCCGCCCGTCAGTTCGCGGACCACCACGAAGTCCACACCCTCAAGCAGCTCGGCCTTGATCGGCGAGGCGCCGAGCGCCGCCGGATGGGTGCGTACCGGGCGCAGGTTGGCGTACAGCCCCAGCGCTTTGCGGATCGCCAGCAGGCCCTGTTCGGGGCGGACCGTGGCGTTCGGGTCGGACCACTTCGGTCCGCCCACGGCGCCGAGCAGGATCGCCTGCGCCGCGCGGCAGGCGGCCAGCGTGGTGGCCGGCAGCGGTTCGCCGTGACGGTCGATGGCGATGCCGCCGATGTCGTGTTCGCTGAAGCGGAAGGTGTGGCCAAAGCGCCCGGCGACGGCATCCAGCACCGCCACGGCGGCGGCGGCGACTTCCGGACCAATGCCGTCACCCGGCAGTACGACGATCTCAGCGTGCATGTTCACTCTCGTAACGTTCGATTTCAGAAGTGCGGCCCAACAGATACCCCAACTGGTCCACGCCTTCCAGCAGGCAGGTCTGCGAGAAGCCGTCCAGCGGGAAGACATACACGCGCCCGTCGGGCGTGCGCAGTTCGCGCGCGGCGATGTCGATGGTCAGTACATCATCCGGGCGCTGCATCAGCGTCTGTACATCGGCCTCGTCCAGCACGATCGGCAACAGGCCGTTCTTCAGTGCGTTCCCACGGAAGATATCGGCGATCTCGCTGCTGATGATCGCCCGCAGGCCCAGATCGGTCAGTGCCCAGGGCGCGTGCTCGCGCGACGAGCCACAGCCGAAGTTGCGGCCGGCCAGCAGGATGCTGCGTCCGGCATTGTGCGACTGGTTGAATGCGAAGCCCGGGTTCGGCGTGCCGTCGGCCTGCCAGCGCCAGTCGTTGAAGGCATGTTTGCCCAGGCCGGCGCGTTCGGTGGTGGACAGGAACCGCGCCGGGATGATCTGGTCGGTGTCGATGTTGGTCTCGCGCAGCACCACGCTGGTCGAGGTCAGGGTACGGAAGCCGCTCATCAGGCCACCTCCAGCGGGGCGTACAGTTCACGCGGATCGGCCACGCGGCCGTTCACGGCCGCCCAGGCGGCGGTCATCGGCGAGGCCAGCAGCGTGCGCGAGCCCGGCCCTTGGCGTCCCTCGAAGTTGCGGTTGCTGGTGCTCACCGCCAGCTGACCCGGGGCCACCAGATCGCCATTCATGGCGATGCACATCGAACAGCCCGGCTCGCGCCACTCGGCGCCGGCGTCGCGCACGATCGCGTCGATGCCCTCGGCTTCCGCCTGGCGCTTGACGATCTCCGAACCGGGGACCACCAGCATGCGCACGCTCGCCGCGATGCGACGGCCGCGCAGTACCTGCGCCACGTCGCGCATGTCGCTCAGCCGGCCGTTGGTGCAGGAGCCGATGAACACCACGTCCACCGGCGTGCCGGCCAGCGTCTGGCCCGCGTGGAACTGCATGTAGTCCAGTCCCTTCTGGTCGGCGGCATCGTTGGCGGCGGGGATGGGCTGGTCCACCGCGATCGCGGTGCCGGGGTGGGTGCCCCAGGTCAGGGTGGGACGGATATCGGCGGCCTCGATATGCACCACCGCATCGAAGTGTGCCCCCGGATCGCTGCGCAGCTGCGACCAGGCGGCCACGGCGGCATCGAACGCGGCGCCCTTGGGGCCGCGCGGGGTGTTGGCCACCCAGTCGAAGGTGACCTGGTCCGGGGCGACCATACCGGCGCGGGCACCGGCTTCGATGGACATGTTGCACAGGGTCATGCGCTGTTCCATGTCCATCGCCTCGATCGCGGTGCCACGGAACTCCAGCACGTGGCCGGTGCCGCCGTTCACGCCGATCACGCCGATGATGTGCAGCACCACGTCCTTGGCGCCCACGCCACGGGGCAGGGTGCCATCGACGGTGATTGCCATCGTCTTCGCCTTGCGCTGCAGCAGGCACTGCGTGGCCAGCACATGGCCCACTTCGCTGGTGCCGATGCCAAACGCCAGGGCGCCGAATGCACCGTGCGTGGAGGTGTGGCTGTCGCCGCAGACGATGGTCATGCCCGGCTGGGTAAAGCCCTGCTCCGGCGCGATCACATGCACGATGCCGCGGCTGGCCGACTGCAGGTCGAACAGTTCGATGCCGTGCTCGGCGCAGTTGCGCGCGAGCATCGCCACCTGTGCCTCGGAGGCGGCGCTGGCATAGGGCAGCGTGCCGTCCGCCGCCGCCGGCAGGGTGGGGGTGGAGTGGTCCATCGTCGCCTTGGTCCGGTCCGGCCGGCGCGGCGACAGGCCGCGCTCGCGCAGCTCGGTGAACGCCTGCGGCGAGGTCACTTCGTGGATCAGGTGCAGATCGATGTACAGCACGGCGGGCGCGCTGTCCGATTCGGGTACGACGACGTGGGCGTCCCACAGTTTGTCGTACAGGGTGCGGGGAGCTGGGGTCATGGAATGGCCTTGCTGTGGTTCGTGATACGGAAATTCATCGGATCGGCAGGCGTGCATCGAAGCGCAGGCGGACGTAGTCCGCGCTCCACTGGCCGCGCGCATCGCGCTGGGTGGGTGCCAGCAGTGCCACGGCATCGTCCAGAACGCGTTGGCGCTGGGTGCCGTCCAGGCCGACCAGGAAAGGGGAAGCAAACGTGCGCAGCCAGCCCTGCATGCCGGTCGGCAGGGAAGTTGGCCGCGGCAGGCACTCGATGTAGCGCACCCGGAAGCCGTGCGCGCGCAGGCGATCGGCATACGCATCGGCGGTCGGGAAGTACCAGGGGAAGGCCGGTACCGCATGCCCGTTGCTGCACAGCGCGGCCTGCAGGGCGCTGGTGATGGCCACGACGTTGCCGTGCCCGCCCATCTCGGCGACGAAACGGCCGCCGGGCTTCAGGGCGCGGCGTACACCCTCGATGACGCGGTCCGGCTCGCGCATCCAGTGCAATGCGGCATTGCTGAACACCGCATCGAACCGGCGGTCGAAGGTCAGCGCGTGCGCATCCATCACGTGCGCGGCAATGCCGCGTGCCCGGGCGCCTTCAACCAGCTCCGGCGAGGCATCCACACCGGTGATGTGCGCCCCGCTCAGTGCCAGGTCGAAGCTCAACACGCCATCGCCACAGCCCAGGTCGAGGATCTGCTCGCCGCGCTGCGGATCGAGCAGCCGCGCCACCGCACCACCGAGAACCGGTACGAAACCGGCGTCGATGGCGTAGTCCTGGGCATTCCAGTGCTGGCCGGCGGTGGGGCTGTCGTAGCTGTCGAAGGCACTCATGGGAACTCCTTTATGCCGCGGCGCTGGCCGCAGGTTGCTCGATGGCGGCGCTGCGCTGGCGCAGCAGGCGGTTGGCGACATCCAGCCAGGCCAGTGCGGAGGCCTCGATGATGTCGCGGCTGGTGCCGGTGCCTTCGTACTCGACACCGTCGTGGCGCACGCTCAGGTTGGCTTCGCCACGCGCATCGGCACCGATGCCCACACTGTGTACGTGGTAGCTGTCCAGCATCAGCTGTACGCCGGTGGCCGAGGACAGTGCACCGAACAGCGCATCGACGGGGCCGTCGCCCTGGGCGGTCTCGGCAACGCGGTTGCCGTCCGGGTCGGACAGCTCGACCAGCGCGTTGGCGCGGCTGCCGACGTCGCTGATGGTCATCGATGCCAGTCGGTAGCCGTTCTGGGTGGAGCTGCCCTGCATCACCACCTGCAGGTCGGCATCGGTGACCACGCGCTGCTGCTCGCACAGCGCCTTGAACTGCTCGAACACCAGCTTCAGTTCTTCCTCCTCCAGCCAGAAGCCCAGCGCACGCAGGCGGGCCTCGACGGCGGCGCGGCCGCTGTGGCGGCCCAGCACCATCTGCGAGTTTTCCCAGCCCACATCCTCGGGGCGCATGATTTCGTAGGTGCCGCGATGGCGCAGCATGCCGTGCTGATGGATGCCCGACTCGTGCGCGAACGCGTTGGCGCCCACGATCGCCTTGTTGCGCTTGACCGGCATGCCGACCAGGCGCTGCAGCAGCTGCGAGGTGGCAACGATGCGCGGTGTGTTGATGCGGGTGTCTTCCTCGTAGAAGGCGTTGCGTACCTTCAGCACCATCGCCAGTTCTTCCAGCGAACAGTTGCCGGCGCGCTCGCCGATGCCGTTGATGGTGCACTCCACCTGGCGCGCGCCGCCCTCGATGGCCGCCAGCGAGTTGGCCACGGCCAGGCCCAGGTCGTTGTGGCAATGCGTGCTGAAGACGATGCGGTCGCTGTCCGGTACGCCGGCGATGACCCGCTGGAACATGCCGCGGATTTCTTCGGGCGTGGTGAAGCCAACCGTATCGGGCAGGTTGATGGTGGTGGCACCGGCGGCCACGGCCACGCGCGCCACCTCGATCAGGAAGTCTTCCTCGGTCCGCGTGGCGTCTTCGGCGGAGAACTCCACATCGTCCACGTAGCTGCGGGCCAGGCTGACATGCTTGTGCACCGATTCCAGCACCTGTTCGCGGCTCATGCGCAGCTTGTGCTCGCGGTGCAGCGGGCTGGTCGACAGGAACACGTGCAGGCGCGCGTTGGCGGCCGCTTCCAGCGCCTTGGCGGAGGTTTCGATGTCGGCGGCCAGGCAGCGCGACAGCACCGCCAGGGTGGGGCGGCGCACTTCGCGGGCGATCATCGCCATTGCGTCGCGGTCGGACTGCGAGCTGGCCGGGAAGCCGGTTTCGATGATGTCCACGCCCAGCTCATCGAGCGCGCGGGCCATCACCAGCTTCTGCTGCGGGCTCATGCTGCAGCCGGGCGACTGTTCGCCGTCGCGCAGGGTGGTGTCGAAAATTCGGATGCGGGGGGAGTTGGGCGTGGTCACCAGGAGGTCTCCTCGACGGCAAGGTCGGATGGGGTGGCAAAGGAAGGGGAGGCAATGGAAATCGGGGGCGGTGCGAGCACGGTCGGTAGCGGTGGGCGCGTGCGCTCGCTGGCGCGGCGGCGGGGTTTGCGCGGCGGGCGCGGGCGGATGTCGGCGAGCAGCTGGGCCAGCACCAGCGCGTCGATGTTGCCGCCGGAGACCACCGCGCACTTGCGCTTGCCGGCCACGCGGCGGCCGGCCGCCAGGGCCAGCGCGCCGGCGCCTTCGGCGATCACGTGTTCTTCCAGCGCCAGGCGCACCAGGGTCTCGCGCAGCTCGGCCTCGCGCACGATCACCACATCGTCGAGCAGTGCAGCGCACAGGCGCCGGGTCAGCAGGCCGGGAATCTTGACCTTGACGCCGTCGGCCAGCGTGGCAACCGGCGCGATCTCGCGGACATCGCCGCGGATGGCCCGTGCCATCGAATCGACGCCTTCCACCTGCGCGCCCACGATGCGCACGCCCTGCGACTTCAGCGCCAGCGCCACGCCGGAGGCCAGGCCGCCACCGCCGATCGGCACGATCACCACGTCGGGCGCATGCGCGGCCAGTTCGATGCCCAGCGTGCCCTGGCCGGCGATGACATCCGGGTCATCGAACGCGGACAGGAACCGGTAGCCATGCTGGTCGGCCAGTGCGCGGGCGAAGGCATAGGCCTCGTCGTAGCTGTTGCCGTGCTGGCGCACGGTGGCGCCCCAGTGGGCGACGCCGGCGATCTTGGTGGCCGGTGCACCGTGCGGCATCACGGTGATGGCCGGGATGTTCAGGCGGTAGGCGGACCATGCCACGCCCTGGGCGTGGTTGCCGGCCGACGCGCAGATCACCGGGCGTTCGTCGCCGCGCTCGCGCCCGGCCAGCAGTGCGTTCAACGCGCCGCGCACCTTGTAGGACCCGGTGCGCTGCAGGTTCTCCAGCTTCAGCCAGGTACCGAAGCGTTCGGCGTAATGCAGCGGGGTGGGCGGCAGGAAGCGGCGCAGCCGCGCCTGCGCGGCCAGCACGTCGGCGACGCTTACATCGCCTACCTCCGGCTCCTGCGGGACGCGGCTAGCTGGCATGCCGGCCCCGGCTGCGCCCCATGACAGGCGGGCGCCCGTTCGCTTGCCGCAGTGCCAGGCGCGCAGCGCCTGCCGCGCGCTTCCGCCGGCACGCTGCGAGAAGACCCCTCCGTACCGGCACCGGGATGGCGGTGCGGGCATTCATGCGGATACTCCCGGCGCCGGTTCCAGCGCGCTGATACGCACCGAAACACAGTCGTAGATCTTCTCGATCTGGCGGCGCAGCGTTTCCGGCGGACGGGTGCTGTCCACCACCAGCTGCAGGTGCCAGCGGCCGTCGTCGGCGGCATTGGGCGCACCGGCGATCGCACGCGGCGCGAAGCCGCGGCGCTCGGCCATGCCGATCACGCGCAGCAGCGCGCCTTCGGCGGGCGTCAGCACCAGGTCAAGCCGGTATTGCATTGGGGGTCTCCTGGGTCTGGTGGGCGGGGTTGCTTTCCAGCATCGTGCTGTTGGCGTTGTTGGGCGGCACCAGCGGCCACACGTTGGCGCGTGCATCGATGGCCACGTGCAGCAGTGCCGGGCCCGGCTGGGCCAGCAGCGCGGCCAGGCCCCCTTCCACGTCGTCGCGGGCCTCGATACGCGTGGCCGGGATGCCGAACACCTGGGCCAGCGCGGCGAAATCGGGGTTGTCGGACAGGTCGATCTCGCTGTAGCGCTCGGCGAAGAACAGTTCCTGCCATTGCCGCACCATGCCCAGCGAACTGTTGTCCAGCAGCACGATCTTCACCGGCAGGCGGCAACGCGCGATGGTGGCCAGCTCCTGCACGTTCATCATGAAGCTGCCGTCGCCGGAGACCAGCACCACGGTGCGGTCGGGGCAGGCGAACTGCGCGCCCATCGCGGCGGGCAGGCCGAAGCCCATCGTGCCCAGTGCACCGCTCGTCAGGTGATTGCGCGGGTGGTTGAAGCGGCAGTGCTGGGCCACCCACATCTGGTGCTGGCCGACATCGCAGGCAATGATCGCGTCCGCCGGCGCCAGTTCGCTCAGCCGCTTCAGCAGTGCCGGCGCGTAGATGTGCCTGCCGGGCGCGTCATAGCGCGGGGCGAAGCGTTCGCGATGGCCGGCACAGCGCCGGCGCCACGCGTCCTGTGCCGGCACCGGTGCAGGCAGCGCGGCGGTCAGGGCACGCACGGCAGTGCCGACGTTGCCGGGCACGGCGATGTCGGCGGTGCGCAGCTTGGAGATCTCGTAGGCGTCGGCGTCGATGTGGACGACCCGCGCGAACGGCGCGAACTCGTTCAATTTGCCGGTGGCGCGGTCATCGAAGCGCGCGCCCACCACCACCAGCAGGTCGCTTTCCTGCACCGCCATGTTGGCCGCGCGGGTGCCGTGCATGCCCAGCATGCCCAGGTAGTGCGGATGCTGCGGTGGCAGCGCGCCCAGGCCGCGCAGGGTCAGCACGGTGGGGATCGCGGTGGCGTCGACAAAGGCGCGGAAGTCCTCGACGGCATCGCCCAGTGCCACGCCACCGCCGGCATAGATCACCGGCTTTTCGGCCGCGGCGATGGCGGCGATGGCCTGCGCGATCGCCTCGTCCTGCGGTGCAGGCAGCGCCGGCACGGTGGCCGGCACGTGGGCGGGCAGGTGCGAGGCATCGGCCACCTGCACGTCCTTGGGCAGGTCGATCAGTACCGGCCCGGGGCGGCCTTCGCGCGCGATGCGGAACGCCTCGCGGACGACGTGCGGCAGGTCATCGACCGAGCGCACCAGCCAGCTGTGTTTGACGATCGGGAGGGTCAGCCCGAACACGTCCAGTTCCTGGAACGCGTCGGTGCCCAGCAGCGGCGTGGCGACCTGGCCGGTGATGCAGACCATCGGTACCGAGTCCAGCATCGCATCGGCGATGCCGGTGACCAGGTTGGAGGCGCCCGGGCCGGACGTGGCGACGCATACGCCGACCTGGCCGCTGGCGCGCGCGTAGCCGTTGGCAGCCAGGGCGGCGCCCTGCTCGTGACGCACCAGGATGTGCTTCAGCCCGGAATCCACCAGGGCGTCGTAGAACGGCATGATGGTGCCGCCCGGATAGCCGAACAGCGTGTGCACGCCCTCGGCTTCCAGGGCCTGCGTCAACCAGCGTGCGCCGTTGCGGGGCGCGGTGCTGTGTGCGGAGGTGTTCATGCGGTGACCTTTGCGAAAGCGGTGGGGGAGCCGCGCGGTTACGCGGCTTGTCCTTGCAACCAGACCATCTTGGCGCGCAGTTCCTTGCCTACCTTCTCGATCGGGTGTTCCAGGTCGGCCTGCTTGAACCGGGTGTAGTTCGGCAGGCCCGCTTCGTATTCGGCGACCCAGTTCTTGGTGAACGTGCCGTTCTGGATGTCGGTCAGTACGTCCTTCATGCGCGCCTTGGTGCCGGCATCGATCACCCGCGGGCCGCTGACGTAGTCGCCGTACTGCGCGGTCTCGGAGATGAACTCCAGCATCCGGGTGATGCCGCCTTCGTAGAACAGGTCCACGATCAGCTTCAGTTCGTGCAGCACCTCGTAATAGGCGATTTCCGGCTGGTAGCCGGCTTCCACCAGCGTTTCGAAGCCGGCCTGCACCAGCGCCGAGGCACCGCCACACAGCACCGCCTGCTCGCCGAACAGATCGGTTTCGGTCTCTTCCTTGAAGGTGGTCTGGATCAGGTTGGCGCGTGCGCCGCCCAGGCCGGCCGCGTAGGCGAGCGCGTACTCGGCGGCCTTGCCGCTGCGATCCTGGTACACCGCCCAGATGCAGGGCACGCCACGGCCGATCTCATACTCGCGCCGTACCAGCGCGCCAGGACCCTTCGGTGCGACCAGCACCACATCCAGGTCGTCGCGCGGGGTGATCATGTTGAAGTGCACGTTCAGGCCGTGCGCGAACAACAGCACCGCGCCCTGTTTCATGTTCGGCGCGAGCACGTCTTCGTAGAGCTTCTTCTGCACCATGTCCGGGGTCAGCACCGCCACCAGGTCGGCGTCCTTCACTGCATCGGCGGGCGCCTTCACGGTAAAGCCGTCGGCCTGTGCCTTGACCTCGGTCGGGCCACCCGGGCGCAGTCCGATGACGACATCGAAACCGGATTCGCGCAGGTTCAGCGCGTGCGCGCGGCCCTGGCTGCCGTAGCCGACAACAGCGATCTTGATCTGGGGCAGGTCGTTGGTGCTCATGGGAGAGGTTCCTTGGAGGTAAGAAAAAAGACGGCCGGCGGTCTCAGGGACACGCCGGCCGGTCAGGGGAAGCGGTGGCACGCGCATCGCACCGCCCGCACGTGCCCGCCGCGCAGGCGGTGGGCGTGAATCGGGCGGCGGCGGGATGGCGGGTCATGGCGGAAGGTGGCTCGGAAGGGGGTGGGGGGGAGGGAATCGAGGGGCTCTGAAACGAAAAAACCCGCACCTGGGCGGGTGCGGGTTTTTGATGGATACCTGGCAGTCTTGCTTACACGCCGGTCCGTCCCGCACCTGTTGGTTGGGTAATAAGTACGAGGACAAGGAGCGAACGGATCGAGGCCGCGCCGGGATCGGCGTGCTGGATGGATTCGCGAATGGGCGTGTGGCGCTGCAACATGTGATCGAGAAAACCACAGCGGTTTTGACGCTGTCAACCTTTGCGGCAACATTTCCAACGGTTTCGGCTGCATCCAGTGCAAAGCCCCGCCACGCAAGGATGGTTGCGACTGAAATCGTTCTGGTGAACCGGAATTCAGTATTTTGCGGGGCGTTTCTGCGCGGATCGGACGCCGTTTCCGGTGTCGTGCATGACCATTGTCGGATGTCCGCACCGGCCCTCTGCGGCGAGTATCGGAGCGGCTACCAACCACCAGGACGTCCCGTGCCTTCAGCCCTTGCCCGCGGTGTGCTCACCGCCGCCCTCCTGTGCGCCCTGCCGGCGCTGTCCCAGGCCGCCGATCGCGTCACCGGACACGCCTTCGCCACCCGATCAGAGGTGATTGCGCCGCACGCGATGGCCGCCACCTCGCAGCCGCTGGCCACCCAGGTGGCGCTGGATGTGATGAAGTCCGGCGGCTCGGCGGTCGATGCCGCCATTGCCGCCAATGCCGCCCTGGGCCTGATGGAGCCGACCGGCAACGGTATCGGCGGGGACCTCTTCGCCATCGTCTGGGACCCGAAGACGCAGAAGCTGTACGGCTACAACGGCTCGGGCCGGTCGCCGGCTTCGCTGACCCTGGCCGAGTTCCAGCGCCGGGGCCTGAAGGAGATTCCGGCGACCGGGCCGCTGCCGGTGTCCGTGCCGGGCGCCGTCGATGGCTGGTTCGCGCTGCACGACCGTTTCGGGCGCAAGCCGATGGCCGAGAACCTGGCGCCGGCCATCCGCTACGCGCGCGAGGGCCACCCGGTGGCCGAAGTGATCGCCTATTACTGGGACCGCTCGGTCCCGCGGCTGTCGAAGTACCCGGGCTTCAGTGAGCAGTTCACCATCGATGGCCACGCACCGCGCAAGGGCCAGATGTGGCGGAACCCGAACCTGGCCAACACGCTGGAGAAGATCGCGCAGGGCGGCCGCGATGCGTTCTACAAAGGCGACATCGCGCGTACCGTCGGCGACTACTTCAAGGCCAACGGCGGCTACCTCAGCTACGACGACCTGGCCCGCCACCACGGCGAGTGGGTGGAGCCGGTCAGCAGCAACTACCGGGGCTACGACGTGTGGGAGCTGCCGCCCAACAGCCAGGGCATTGCGGCGCTGCAGATTCTCAATGTGCTGGAGGGCTATGACTTCTCGAAGATCGCCTTCGGCTCACCCGAGCATGTGCACCTGTTCGTGGAAGCCAAGAAGCTGGCATTCGCCGACCGCGCGCGCTTCTACACCGACCCGGCGTTTCATCCGGCGCCGGTGGAGAGGCTGATCTCCAAGGGCTACGCGGCCGAGCGGCGCAGGCTGATCTCGATGGACAAGGCCCTGCGCGAGGTGCAGCCGGGCACGCCGAAGCAGCTGCAGGAGGGCGACACCATCTACCTGACGGTGGCCGACGCCGACGGCATGATGGTGTCGTTGATCCAGTCCAACTACCGCGGCATGGGCAGCGGCATGGCGCCGCCCGGGCTGGGCTTCATCCTGCAGGACCGTGGCGAGATGTTCGTGCTGCAGAAGGACCACCCCAATGGCTACGCACCGGGCAAGCGCCCGTTCCAGACCATCATTCCGGCGTTCGTCACCAAGGACGGCAAGCCGTGGATGAGCTTCGGGGTGATGGGCGGGGCGATGCAGCCGCAGGGCCACGCGCAGATCGTGATGAACATGGTTGATTTCGGCATGAACCTGCAGGAAGCCGGCGACGCGCCGCGCATACAGCATGAAGGATCGACCGAGCCGACCGGGCAGGCGACGGCGATGAGCGATGGCGGCGAGGTCAACCTGGAGACGGGCTTCCCGTACGAAACGGTGCGCGCGCTGATGCGCAAGGGGCACCGGGTGGTGTTTGCCGATGGCCCCTATGGCGGATACCAGGCGATCCTGCGCGATCCGGAGACGGGCGTGTACTACGGCGCTTCGGAAAGCCGCAAGGACGGGCAGGCGGCGGGGTATTGAGCAGCCCTGGGTAGAGCCGACCGTTGGTCGGCTGTTTTTGGGGGCGGTGCTGCAGCCGGGTAGAACCGGCTCTACGAGGGCCGCAGCCGGGTAGAACCCGGCTCTACGGGGCGCGGGCGGCTTCGTCGCGGGTTTCTTCCTGCGCGGCGATCTCGCGTTCGATCCATTCGTCCATCATCCGCCGCGCCCGCTGCGCGCGGCGGCGCTGCAGCGCGTACTCCATGTCGAGCACGCGGTACAGCGACCACATCACCAGCAGCATCAGCACCGCGAACGGCAACGCGGCGATGGTGATCATGCCCTGCAGCGCATCCAGGCCGCCGGCCAGCAGCAGTACGCCGGCAATCAGCGCGATGGCCACGCCCCAGGTCATGCGCCGCGACAGCGGCGGGTCGCCGGCCTCGTCGGTGGACATGCTGGCCAGCACCAGCACTGCCGAATCGGCCGAGGTCACGAAGAAGATGATCAGCAGCACCAGTGCCATCACCGACAGCACCGTGGGCAGCGGCAGGCTGTCGAACATGGTGAACAGCACGGTCTCGTAGCCGTTGCCCAACGCCTGCGCCAGATCGACGTGGCCGAAGATCTGCGACCACAGCGCGGTGCCGCCGAACACCGAGAACCACAGGAAGCCCAGCACGCTCGGCGCGATCACCACGCCCAGCACGAACTCGCGGATGCTGCGCCCGCGCGATACGCGGGCGATGAACGAGCCCACGAACGGCGCCCAGGCGATCCACCACGCCCAGTAGAAGATCGTCCAGTCGGCCACCCAGGTGCTGCCCGAGAACGGCGACATGCGCAGGCTCATCGTCACCAGCTGGTTGAGGTAGGAGCCGATCGTGGTGGTGAAGGTGTCGAAGATGAAGCCGGTCGGCCCCAGCACCAGCACCAGCGCCAGCAGCAGCGCCGCAAGGGCGAGGTTGATGTTGGACAGCCACTTGATGCCACGGTGCACGCCGCTGGTGGTGGAGGCCATGTACATCACGAAGGCCACCGCGATGATGGTCAACTGCAGCGGAATCGAGGCGCGCAGACCGAACACGCGCTCTATTCCGGCGGCGATCTGGATGGTGCCGAAGCCCAGCGTGGTGGCCACGCCGATCGCGGTGGCGACCACGGCGGCCACGTTCACCACGGTCCCCATCCAGCCACGGTGGCGTGCGCCGATCAGCGGTTGCAGCAGGTCGCTGATCTGGCCACGTCCATTGCGGTTGAACTGGAACCAGGCCATCGCCAGGCCGATCAGCGCATAGATCGCCCACGGATGCAGGCCCCAATGGAAGAACGCATAGCGCATCGACGCACGCGCCGCTTCCATGCTCTGCGGCGCCAGCCCCTCCGGTGGCTTGACGAAGTGCGAGATCGGCTCGGCCGCGCCCCAGAACACCAGCCCGATGCCCATGCCGGCCGCGAACAGCATCGACATCCAACTTGCATTGGAGAAGTCAGGCTCGGCATCTTCGCCGCCGATGCGCAGCGACCCGAAGCGGCCGAACGCCAGATACATCAGGAACGACAGCGTGATGAACACCACCAGCAGGTACAGCCAGCCGGTGCTGCGCACGATGTTGGACAGGCCAAGCTGCACCACGTCGTTGAACGGGCCGGGCGCGATGCCGGCCGTCAGGACGAGCAGCGCGACCAGCGCGATGGAAATGCGAAACACCATGCAGGGGCTTCTCCAGGAAAAGGGCGCGAGCGGATGCTTGCAGTCTCCAGCGGCACGACGGCGACAACTGGGGCGAAGCCGGACGAAGGCCGGTCGGCGGGATGCCACGGCATCGGGTTCAACCCGATGGTCCCCTGCGTGGGCGCAGCGCCAGGCGCCAGGCAGCACGTCACGGGGGTGGAGATCCTCGCGGGGCGATACTAACCGCGCTGACGTAATGAACCCGTTCACAGCGGTGGCATCGGCGGTGTCGATGCACGGGTCTTTGTGGTCTAATTCGCCTCGAAGCGGGGGTACCGAGGCCATGTGGCCGAGGTTGAGACAGTCCCTTCGAACCTGATCCGGTTGATACCGGCGTAGGGAAGCTTCGCATCCGCTGATGCATTGCGCCGTAGGGTCCCCACGCCCGCAGACCGCCCGCAGTGCGCCCGTCGTGCGCCGCCGTTTCGTCCCTTTCAACACGGATTTCCCGTCACGGACCGCCGGTCCGCGCCCGGGGTCCACACAGGACGATGCCCGATGAACGCACCGCTTTCCACCCTGCAGCAGCAGGCCCAGCAGCTTTCCGGTTCGGTTACGCGACCGATCCCCGGTTCGCGCAAGATCCACGTGCAGGGCTCGCGCAGCGACCTGCAGGTTCCCATGCGCGAGATCGTGCTGACCCGCACGCCGACGTTGTTCGGCGGCGAAGAGAACGCGCCGGTCACCGTCTACGACACCTCCGGCCCGTATACCGATCCGGCCGCCAGCATCGACCTGTCGACCGGCCTGCCGGCACTGCGCGCGGCGTGGGTGGCCGAGCGGGGCGATACCGAAACGCTGGCAGCCCTGAGTTCGGCGTTCGGCCGGTCGCGCGACACCGATGCGCGCCTGGATGCGGTGCGCTTTCCGTCGCGCACGCTGCCGCGCCGCGCCGTCGCCGGCGCCAACGTCACCCAGATGCACTACGCGCGGCGCGGCATCATCACCCCGGAGATGGAGTTCGTGGCGATCCGCGAGAACCAGCGTCTGGAGGCGATCGCCGATGCGACGCTGCGGCGGCAGCATCCTGGCCAATCGTTCGGCGCGTCTATCCCCGCCGTCATCACTCCCGAGTTCGTGCGCGACGAGATCGCGCGTGGCCGGGCCGTGCTGCCCAACAACATCAACCATCCGGAAAGCGAACCGATGATCATCGGCCGCAACTTCCTGACCAAGATCAACGCCAACATCGGCAACAGCGCGGTGTCCTCGGGCATCGCCGAAGAAGTGGAAAAGCTGGTGTGGGCGATCCGCTGGGGCGGCGACACCGTGATGGACCTGTCCACCGGCAGGCACATCCATGAAACCCGCGAGTGGATCATCCGCAACTCGCCGGTGGCGATCGGCACCGTGCCGATCTACCAGGCGCTGGAGAAGGTGGACGGGCGCGCCGAGGAGCTCACCTGGGAGATTTTCCGCGACACGCTGATCGAACAGGCCGAGCAGGGCGTGGACTATTTCACCATCCATGCCGGCGTGCTGCTGCGGTACGTGCCGCTTACCGCCAAGCGCGTCACCGGCATCGTCTCGCGCGGTGGTTCGATCCTGGCCAAGTGGTGCCTGGCCCACCACAAGGAGAACTTCCTCTACACGCATTTCGAGGACATCTGCGAGATCATGAAGGCCTACGACGTGACCTTCTCGCTGGGTGACGGGCTGCGTCCTGGCTGCATCGCCGATGCCAACGACGCGGCGCAGTTCGGTGAGCTGGAGACGCTGGGCGAATTGACGAAGATCGCCTGGAAGCACGATGTGCAGACCATGATCGAAGGTCCCGGCCATGTGCCGATGCAGTTGATCAAGGAGAACATGGACAAGCAGCTGCGCGAGTGCGGCGAGGCGCCGTTCTACACGCTGGGGCCGCTGACCACCGACATCGCGCCCGGCTACGACCACATCACCAGCGCGATCGGCGCGGCGATGATCGGCTGGTACGGCACCGCGATGCTCTGCTACGTCACCCCCAAGGAGCACCTGGGCCTGCCCAACCGCCAGGACGTGCGCGACGGCATCATGGCCTACCGGATTGCCGCGCACGCATCCGACCTCGCCAAGGGCCACCCCGGCGCGCAGGTGCGCGACAACGCGCTGAGCAAGGCGCGCTTCGAGTTCCGCTGGGAAGACCAGTTCCACCTGGGTCTGGATCCGGAGAAGGCCAAGGAGTTCCATGACGAGACCCTGCCCAAGGATGCGCACAAGCTGGCCCACTTCTGTTCCATGTGCGGCCCGCACTTCTGTTCGATGAAGATCACCCAGGACGTGCGCGACTACGCGGCCGGGCAGGGGCTGGACGCCCAGGCCGCGCTGGGGGCCGGCATGGCCGAGAAGTCGCTGCAGTTCCGCGACCAGGGGGCGGAGGTCTACCACCCGCAATGACGCGGCGGCCGGGGTGGCCCGTGCCACCCCGGCATCCTCATGCGTTCGCCCCGGCAACCGCGCTAAGCTCGGCGCCGGACGGCCAGGGGCGGGAAACAGGATGGCGATTGCGCGTAGTACCAAATGGCTGGCGATGGCACGCCGGCATCCGTCCGCCTGGCTGCTGGGCGTGCAGCTGCTCGGGGTGCTGCTGTACCCGGCGATGGACGAGGCGGGGGCCAGCCGCGCGCTGTTCGGCGCCTTTGGCATCGCGGTGCTCGGCCTGTGCCTGTGGGTGGTCCGGCGCAGCCCGCTTGGCATATGGCTGGCCCTGGTGCTGGCGATCCCCGCAGTGGTGTTTTCCATCGCCGGCGCGCTGCTTGAGCGTCCAGGGCTGATCACGACAGCGCAGCTGCTCGAATGCCTGCTCTACTTCTATACCGCCGGCAGCCTGACCGCCTACATGCTGCAGGATCACAAGGTGACCCGCGACGAGCTGTTCGCCGCCGGTGCCACCTTCACGCTGTTGGCGTGGGCGTTCGCGTTCGCCTTCGCGGTATGCCAGCAGTGGTATCCCGGGAGTTTTCTCGCCACCAGCGAGAGCGAACTGCGCACATGGATGGAGCTGCTTTATCTCAGCTTCAGTTTGCTGTCCGGGGTAGGCCTGAGTGACGTCGTGCCGGTGCACCCGCAGGCACGCGCATTGGTCATGCTGGAGCAGTTTTCAGGGGTTATGTACGTTGCGCTGGTGGTCTCGCGGCTGGTCGGACTGACCATGCTCAGGCATGCACGAAACTGAATCCCACTTAAAAATATCGCGCCCGAAGGCGCGAATGGTGAATCAATTTATGTGAATTCATCGGCGAGAGAGAGCCTGTTGTCGGCCACGCGCGTAGGCGCGGTTAACCGGCATAGGCTAGTATTCGCGCGCTTCGGTTTTTTTGCTGTTTGCGCTGATGCCTTGTGCGGAATCTGGCGGTTCGTTCGATCTTTTCTGTTGAAGATGAATGCAACGCTGCCGTCGAGCCGGCATTCACCTGTGTCACCTGGAATGATCACCAACGAAAGTGAGCCACCTTCCGCCGACGTGATGAAGATCGGCGACTGCACCGTCATTCTCTCTTCGCGGGAAGTCATGGTGGCAGGCGCCCGTCGGCCGCGACGCCTCACTCCCAAGGCACTGGGTGTGCTCAAGGCGCTCATGCGCGCGCCGGGCGCGGTGGTCACCCGTGATGAACTGTTTGCCGAGGTCTGGCCGGATACGCTGCCGACCAACGATGTGCTCACCCAGGCGGTGACGCAGCTGCGCAAGGCCTTCGCCAGCGACGACGACGCCGGCACCGCCTACATCGAAACCATCGCCAAGACCGGCTATCGCCTGCTCGTGCCGGTGAGCGTGGCCGACACCCCGTCGCTGCCCCCTTCAGTGGAGGGGGACGACAGCGGTGCCGTGCCGCCGCCGACCGTCGCGGCCGATGCCGATGCCGTTGCCGATGCGGTTGGAACGGGCGCTGCGCCGGTCGTCCCGCCGCGCGCACCGCGCCGCCGCCGCGTGCGCCGCTACGTGCTGCTGGCCGTCGGCATCGCGATGCTGGTGGCGCTGCTGGTCATGGCGGCGTTGCTGGTGCAGCGCGAGCCGCCCACGTCGGCACTGGATGCCGCCGTCGAGGACGGCACGCGCATCACCGGCAGCCCACAGCGGCCCTATCGCCTGATCACCGCCACCGCAGGCTTCGAAACCTATCCCACGCTGTCGCCTGACGGTTCCCAGGTGGCGTATGAGGCCGACACCGGGGTGCGCGAGGGCAGCACCATCAAAGTGCAGACCTCGGGCAACGCCCCGGCGCGCGCGTTGATCGAGACGCCGGCGGGGCAGTCGGACCGTTTTCCCAGCTGGTCGCCCAACGGGCGCGATATCGCCTTCGCACGCTTCGGCGCGGAAGGCAGCTGCGAAGTGCTCATCGCCAGCGCCACCGGCGGCGCCGTGCGCCACGTGACCCGCTGCGATGGCACCGAACTGCTCAGTTTCGACTGGACGCCCGACGGCCGCGGCCTGATCTTCGGCGCGTTCTCCGGCACGCATGCGCACCGTGGCATCCGCGTGCTGGATATCGCCAGCGGCCGCTGGACCGCGCTGGCCTACGACACCGGCGAAGACGACTTCGACTACGCGCCGCGGTATTCGCCGGACGGCCGCTGGATCGCGTTCGTGCGCAACCCGCAGGTCGGCGACCTGTGGCGGATGCCGGCCACTGGCGGTACGCCCGAGCAGCTGACCGACGACTCGGCCGAGATCCGCGGCTGGAGCTGGCGTGGCGACAGCCGCCACATCGTGTTCGGCCGTCGCGTGGACAGCGAGTCGCGCCTGTACGAACTGGATACGCGCAGCCGGCAGCTGAAGGATGTCGGCCTGGACGACGCGCAGACGCCGGCGCTGTCGCGCAACAACGAGATGCTGGCGTTCGTGCATCGGCGTGCCCAGTTCGGGGTGTTCCGCGTGCCGGTCGGCGCGGCTGGCCCGGGCACGCCCGAGCGGCTGTTCGCCTCCGGTGGCCGCGATGGGCAACCGATGGTGTCCCCGGATGGCCGCCAGCTGGTGTTTTCCTCGGACCGTTCCGGCAGCTTCGCACTCTGGTGGGCCGATATGGCACGGCCCGATTCGCTGCGCCCGATCGAAGGCCTGCGGCCGGAGGCCCGCCAGGCGCCGGACTGGTCTGGTGACAGCCAGCGCCTGCTGGTGCTGGGTCGCGACGATCACGGCAACCCCTCGGTCTACGAGGTGACCCCGCGCGATGAGCAGGCCCTGCGCCTGTCGTTGCCGGTCGGCCAACCGCTGCAGGCGCTGTACGGCGAGGACGACCAGCATGTGCTGGTGATCGAGCGCGACGGCCAGGAGCGGATGCGCCTGCTGCTGTACGACCGCAGTGATGCGGATTGGCGTCTGCTCGGCAGCATCGAGGGCGTCTCGCAGGCCCGTTACGACCGCAGTGGCGGGCGCGTGCTGTTCACCCGGCTCTCGGCGGGCGGGCTGTGGTCGGCCGATGCGCGGCTGACGCCGGCCAGCATCCGGCAGGTCAGCGAAGACCGGCCCACGCGCTGGCGCTACCGGACCTGGAGCGTGGCCGGCAACGGCAGTATCGATTACCTGTCCAGCAGCCGCGGCTGCGCGACGCTGTTCGCGCGCCTGAGTGCGGGCAATGCCGGCGTGGAACACTGCCTGGACGGTGCGCGCCTGAGTGCCGGCAACGGCTTCAGCGCCACGGCCGACGGCACGGCCGTTTTTGTCGCCCTGGCGGTGGCCGACGGTGCCGATATCGGGGTGATGGCGCTCCCGGAGCAGACCACCTCGCTGTTCCCCGCGTTCTCCAGGCTGCTGTTTTTAAAGGGAAATGACCCTTCGTGATTTCTTCGTGACAACGTCGTCGCGAATTCGGATGAATCTCGGCTGGACTTCCTGAGAACGCCGCCCGACTTGGCAAAACTGCTGGCCAATCAAGGCAAACTCCGGTGCAGTCATGCGTCAGCTCTCCTTGGCCGATCGCGGTCAATCGCTCTCCCTGGACAAGATCGTCGACGACGGCCCGCTGCCGACCTGCCTTGGCGTCGCACGGCTGGGCAGCCTGCAGACCGCCGGCAATACCTTCACGGTGTGGATGCAGCTGCGCGGCAGCGCCTGGGTCGAATCCAAGGAAGGGCGCTTCCGCCTGCGCCAGCGCGAGTGGATCGCCTTCGAGAAGGAATCGCGGCCGATGGTGCAGGCCGGTCGCGATGGCCTGTGCATCGGCCTGAGCCTGGCGCCGGAAGCGCTGCGCGCGCTCGGCGAGCTGGCCGACTGCGGCCTCTACGCCGGTCGCGGCAGCATGAGCCGCAGCGAAGTGCGGGTGGCGTTGCGGCTCTGGCGCGATGCGCTGGCCAGCGGCCAGCCCGCGCAGGCGCTGCGCCCGGTGCTGCTGCACCTGGCCTCCCTCCAGCACGGCATGGCAACCGGTGTGCAGCGCTGCCCGGGACGTTCACGTTCGCGCAAGCGCCAGGTGTTCGGGCGCATGCAGCGCGCGCGCCTGTACCTGGAAGGCAACAGCCACCGCGTGGTGCGCATCGGCGAACTGGCCGAGCTGACCAACTTCTCCAGCTGGTATCTGTCCAAGACCTTCCAGAGCCTGTACGAAGAAAGTCCGCAGTCGCTGTCGGCGCGTCTGCGTCTGGAGCGAGCGGCCGATCTGCTGCGCGATACCGACATGATGGTCGGTGAAGTGGCGGCCGCCAGCGGATTTGACAACTGCTGCAGCTTCGCACGGGCCTTCCGCGCCCGTTACGGGCAGTCTGCGTCACGCTACCGCGAAGCGCTTGCGACCTTGCCGCCAGAATCGGCAAAGTCATCGGTTGTCTCACGCAAAAAAATCGCTGCAACGCAATCGTAACTTTCCGAGGCGTTTTAACACGCTACTAACGTACCTTGGAGAGATAAATGAATTTTCGTACTCCCGCAGTGCGGCTGGGCCTTCTGCCCGCCGGCATTGCGCTTGCCCTGACGCCGACCTTTGCATCGGCGCAGGAAGCGGGTGGCACGACCGACCTTGACCGCATCTCGGTCACCGGCTCGCGCATCCGCCAGGCCAGCATGGAAACCGCCCAGCCGGTGATCGCGCTGCAGCGCGCCGACATCGAGAAGCAGGGCTTCACCAGCGTTGCCGACATCGTCCAGAACCTGTCCGCCACCGGCTCCCCGGCGATCAGCCGCGCCGACGCGCTGTCCTCGGGCGAAGAAGTGGGCGGCCAGTACGTCAACCTGCGCAACCTTGGCCCGGAGCGCACCCTGGTGCTGCTGGACGGCAAGCGCATGGGCGTCAGCTCGGGCGGCTACACCGATCTCGCTTCGATCCCGACCTCGGTCGTGGAGCGCATTGAAGTCCTGACCGACGGCGCTTCGGCGATCTACGGTTCGGATGCCATCGCCGGCGTGATCAACATCATCACCCGCAAGAACTTCGACGGCCTCGAAGCCAGCGTCTACAAGGGCCAGTACGGCCAGGGCGACGGCGACAAGACCACCTACAACTTCGTTTACGGCCAGACCGGTGAACGCGGTTCGGTCACCTTCGGCGCCGAGTACAGCGAAGAAGAGCCGGTGCTTGCCAAGGACCGTCGCTTCAGCGCCTACGCCAACGGCTACCGTCACCCGACCCCGACCGCCGACGACAGCAACGGCTGGAGCGCGATCACCGAGAAGGGCGTGCTGGTCACGCCGGGTGGCAACTACGTGCTCAACCCGGGTGGCGACTCGAGCGACTTCGGTGACTACCACGCGCTGACCAACGACGACCTGTCCAACCCGTCGCAGCAGATGTTCCTGTCGACCGGCATCAAGCGTCGTTCGGTGTTCACCAACGGCCAGTTCGATTTCACCGACAACATCCGCGGTACCGCCAGCGTCCTGTACACCGAACGCGAAGCGCTGCAGCAGATCGCCGGCTACCCGTACCGTTCCGGCGCGTACGACACCGCGATGTCGGCCAACAGCGTCTTCAACCCGCTGGATACCGACGTCGACTTCATGCGTCGTACCTGGGAAGTGCCGCGTCAGACCAAGTCCGAGCTGAACACCTTCCGCTTCAGCGGCGGTCTGGAAGGCTCGTTCGAGTTCGCCGACAAGTACTTCGACTGGGATGTGGGCTACGTCTACAACCGCAACAAGGGCGTCAAGACCGGCACCGGCAACCTGTTCATTCCGAACGTGCGCAATGCCGTTGGCCCGTCGTACCTCGATGCGAACGGTGTGGCCCAGTGCGGCACCGCAGCGGCACCGATTGCCGGCTGCACCCCGTGGAACCCGCTGCTGCCGTACGGCTCCACCGCGGACGGTTCGCTGTCGAACCCGGATCTGCAGAAGTACCTGTTCCTGCCGACCCACGACACCTCGGTCACCACCAGCAAGGTCTACAGCGCCAACCTGAGCGGCGCCATCGTGGCCCTGCCGGCCGGCGACCTGTCCTTCGCCGCCGGTTACGAGCACCGCGAAGAAGACGCCGAGTACACCCCGGATGCGCTGCTGCAGTCGGGCCTGAGCACCGACCTGGCCGGTGCGCCGACCGCCGGTGGTTACAAGCTGGACGAGTTCTACCTGGAACTGAACGTGCCGATCCTCGCCGATCTGCCGTTCGCCAAGGAACTGTCGGTTGATATGGCCGGCCGTTACTCGGACTACAACACCTTCGGCGACACCGTGAACAGCAAGTTCGGCCTGAAGTGGAAGCCGACCGACGACCTGCTGGTGCGCGGCACCTACGCCACGGGCTTCCGTGCGCCGACCGTGGCCGACCTGTACGGCGGCACCTCGCAGACCTTCGACAAGTACACCGACCCGTGCGACACCATGTTCGGTGCGGCTGTGCGCAACCCCGACGTGGCTGCCCGCTGCGGCGGCGTGGTGCCGGCCAACTTCCGTCAGGAAGCGTCGGGCGGCATCGATGCGACCGGCCCCGGCTCGCAGTCGAACTACGCGTACCTGTCCGGTTCCAATGACGCACTGCTGCCGGAAACCTCCAAGACCTGGACGCTCGGCCTGGTCTACAGCCCGAACTTCGTGCAGGGCCTGGACGTCAGCCTGGACTGGTGGAAGATCCGCATCGACAACGTCATCGCGGCGGAGTCGGTCACCTCGATCCTCAACCAGTGCTACGTGCTGAACAACGCCAACGCCTGTGGCCGCGTCACCCGCGATGCGGATTCGGGCCAGGTGGTCGATGTGACCCGCAGCCTGATCAACGCCGGCTACCAGGAAACCGCAGGTTACGACCTGGGCGTCCGTTACCGTCTGCCGGAACTGGCGATCGGCAACTTCGTCATCGACTGGAAGACCACCTATGTGGACTACCTCGAGTACAAGCGCGACAACGAAGCCGAAACCGCCGTCGAGCAGCACAACGGCTGGGGCACCGGCGACTGGGGTGCCAACTTCCGCGTGCGTTCGAACCTGAACGTCGATTGGAGCTACGGCAACTTCGGCGTCAACTGGGGCGTGCGTTACTACTCCGGCCTGAAGGAAGAGTGCTCCTACGATCGCGATGGCGGTCCGGAGTGCAACAACCCGTCGTACTCGTCGGACTACACGCTGGCGATCCCGGTGCGCAACACCGGTTCGAACACCTTCCACGACCTGCAGGTGCGTTACACGACCCCGTGGAATGCCACCGTGTCGGCCGGCGCGAACAACGTGTTCAACCACGAAGGTCCGCTGATGTACAGCCAGCCGAACTCGAGCTTCGCCTACTACGGCGGCTTCGACATCGGTCGCTTCTACTACCTGAAGTACACCCAGCGCTTCTGATCCATCGACGCACTGGTGCAGCACAAGGAGGGCGGACCGCAAGGTCCGCCCTCTTTCTTTTTTTTTGCATGGCACGGGGCGCCGCGCTCTGGGCACCGGGCAGCGTCTCCGCTTGGCGCTGTCGCGAGCGCAGGGGCCCCGGTGCGGTGCGCAGGCCCCTGGGCAACTGTCCCCCGGCCGCCGCGTGGCGGCGACCTCCTCCTTTACGTTGCCCAGGAGCCTGCGCACCGCACCGGGGCTCGGCATGCGGTATGCGCGGGAAACACCCGCGGCAGCCATGAATGCGCCGCGGAAAAAAAAAGCGCGCCCTTGCGGACGCGCCATCGGGGTGCCTGGGCGTGGCGACGCGTCAGGCGTCGGCGGCAACCAGGCCCATCAGGGCATTGGCATGATCGCGCCACTGCGGCAGCTTGTTGAGCACGCCTGCGCGCTGCAGGTACTCCTCGTCGACCGGATCGCCGTTGATCAGCGCCAGTGCCACGTGCACCGCACCGGTCACCCAGAAGCTGCGGGTGTTGGAGCGCTGTGGCTGCAGGTGGAAGGCCACCGCCTCGATGATCGGCATCGGCAGGCCCCACAGACCGAGCAGGTAGGCACCGGCCTCGGCGTGGCCCGGGCGGTCGTCGCCGTCGGCCGCGTCCACCCGTTCGTTGCGCACGCCCGGCAGCAGCAGGCCGATGTCGGCCAGCAGCGCGGCCGTGGCGCCCAGCTCGGCGCTGGAATCGGGCAGCAGCTTGGCGGCCAGGCGCGAGGCCAGCAGCGCGCGCTGCTGCAGCGAGTTGCGTTCGGCGCCGGACAGCGGCTGCGCCGAGAACACTTCGCTGGCCAGGACCAGGTCGCGCAGCGTCGACAACCCCAGCCGGGTCACCGCGGTGCGCAGGTCGGAGATGATCCGGCCGCTGTTGAAGAAGGCCGAGTTGGACAGCTGCAGCACCTTGGCCGCAATCGCCGGGTCGGCGGCGACCAGCTTGGCCACGTCGGCGGTGTCGGTGTCGTCATCGTGTTCCAGCGCCTGGGTCAGGCTCAGGTACAGATGCGGCGGCGAGGGCAGCTTCTCGATCCGGCCGATGGCGCTGCGCAGGCGTTCGCTGTCGAGCAACTCGCGCAGTTCTTCCAGGCTGGTCAGGGCTTCCAGCAGCACTTCCGGTGCCAGCGGCATCGGCAGGAAGCGGTGCGCCACCCCGATCAGGCGGGCCGGCGGTGGCCGGGTGCCCACGCTGGCTTCCACCAGCGCGATACGGATGGTTTCCGGGCGAAGCGTACGGATCTGCCCCAGCAGCGTGGTCGCGGTGAGGTCCGGCAGAACCGGGCAGACAATCACCGCATCCACGGGCGAGCCGGCCACGATGCTCATCGCGCCCTGGCCATCCGCAGCGGTCAACGGTTGCCACTCTTCCCCAAGATCGGCAATGAATTCCAGCAGCTCAGCCGACAGGCTGGCCTGGTCCCCAACAAGCAGAATGCGCACGACACTGTCCCCTGGCTGACCACGGTGAAGCGCACCGTGGACGGTGTGAAGAGACGCAATGTACCCAATCCGACACAAATAGTGATGTGCCGCATTCAAAAAACGTGATGCACATCGCTCCGGCTGCAGGAGCCGGAGCGATGTCGTTCAGCCTCAGGCGTTGCCGTTGAGGTAACGCTGGTGGGCATCGACCAGGATCTGCTTGGCTTCGGCGGCGCCGCCCCAGCCATCCAGCTTGACCCACTTGCCCTTCTCCAGATCCTTGTAGTGCTCGAAGAAGTGGCCGATGCGCTCCAGCCAGTGGCTGGACACCTGCTCGATGTCCTCGACATGGGCGTAGCCGCTGAAGATCTTCGCGATCGGCACGGCCAGGATCTTCTCGTCGCTGCCGGCTTCATCGCTCATCTTGAGCACGCCGACCGGACGGCAACGCACCACCGAACCCGGCACCAGCGGCAGCGGCAGCACGACCAGCACGTCGGCCGGATCGCCGTCGCCGCACAGGGTGCTCGGCACGTAGCCGTAGTTGCAGGGGTAGCGCATCGGGGTGGACAGGATGCGGTCGACGAAGATCGCGCCGGTTTCCTTGTCCACTTCGTACTTCACCGGCTCCGAGTCCTTCGGGATCTCGATGATGACGTTGATTTCTTCCGGCGGGTTCTTGCCGGGCGAGACGAGTTCCAGACCCATTGAGGTGTGCTCCGAGAGGGGGATGTTGGCGTACAGCCCCCTATTTTATGCCTTTGGCGGGCCGCGTGCAGATCGGGCGGTACCCACCCGACGTGGCGGGGCATTCCGACGCTGGCGTGCGGGGCGGGCTTATCGGCGGGGCAGGGCGGAAGGCGCAGGGTAGGGCCATTCCCGCTGGAGACCCCGATGGCCACTGCCTGCTTCCGCGTTTCCCGGCCCCGCAGCTGCATCGCCCTGCTGGTCGGGCTGTGCCTTGCCGTGCCCGTGCAGGCGGCCGGCCCGCGCTTCATCGACCTGGCCGCACGGGTCGGGCCCGGCGAATCCGCCGACGACACCGCCTACCACGAGCTCAACCGCTGGCTGGTGCAGGAATTCAACGACCTCTGCGAGGACTTCTTCTGCAGGGGCGCGTACGGCAACTACCGCCCGCTGCGGCTGGTCTGCGTGGTGGACACCCGCGACGACACGCTGCGCCACTGCCGCTTCCCGGTGTCCGCCAGTCGGGACGCTATCGACCCGGGCAGCGGCGCCGTGCGGACCGAGGTGCTGCACTGGATCTGCCCGCTGCCGCTGCCGCGCCGGCTGCCGGTGTCCACGTTCCTGGCCGCGATGGACTGGCAGCCCGACAGCTCCGGCCACCTGTTCAATCCCCTGCCAGGCAGCGGGCGCTCGATGGTCGAGTTCCTGCGGGACTGCCTGCCGTGATGCCTGCCCTGCGAGGCCCTGTCCCCGGCGTCGCCACACATGGAGTCGTTCGATGTTCACCCCATCCCTGCTGCTCACGCCCCTGTTGCTGTCGTCTGTGCTGGCGACCGCAACGGCTGCGCCAACCGCCACCACGCCGCCGCACGTCGACCTGATCGACTACCCCGGCACCCAGGCGAACCTGGAGGCCTTCCACGATCTGCACCGGCGGTTGGCGGCCGGCTTTGACGATGTCTGTGCCGACACCTTCTGCGAGGGGGCCTACAGCGATTACGAAGCCTTTCAGCTGCGCTGCTCGGTGGCGGTCAGCACCGGCACGGTCAGCGACTGCCGCTGGGCATTCGCCGCCAGCGAACTGGACGTGGATCGGGCCACCGGCGTCATCCAGGCGCATCAGCCCACCTGGTTGTGCCGCCTGCCCATTCCGCCGGGTACGTCGGTGGCGACCTTCTTTGCCGCGCTGGAAGGCCCCAAGGCGATCTTCCGCCGGCTGCCCGGGGCCGACATGTCGATTTTCGAGGCGCTGGGCGACTGCCTGCGCTGAGCCGGTGGCGTCCGGTAGGCGCCCGAACCCGGGGCAGGTAGCCTGTTGGCATGGACTCGCTGATCGCCGCTGCCGCGCGTGCCCTCGCCACCGGGGACGCGCTGGTCGCCCTAAAGCACGTGGCCCTGCGCGAGGATCCGCCCGCGCTAGCATTGCGCGGCGTCGCGCTGGCGCAGTTGCAGGACTGGCCCCGGGCGCGCGAGCTGCTGCAACGGGCCGCACGCGCGTTCGGTCCGCAGGAAGCGCTGGCGCAGGCCCGTTGCGTGGTGGCCGATGCGGAGGTGGCGCTGGCCCTGCGCGAGCTCGGCGGATCGTCGCGGCCGCTGCGCGCGGCGGCCGCCACGCTGGCGGCGCGCGGCGACAGCGCCAACGCACTGCAGGCCTGGCTGGTGCTGGCGCGGCGCGAGGTGCTGCTGGGGCGGTTGGCCGATGCACGCGCCGCGCTGGACCACCTGGCCGGGCAGCCCTTGCCGGCCCCGCTGGCCGCGATGGCCGAGCTGACCCACGCCGAGGTGGCGCTGCGCACGCTTCAGGTCGCAGCGGCACGCGCGGCCCTTCAGCGCGCCGGCGAAGCGGCCGCGCATGCGCGCATCGCGGCCTTGCAGGGCGAGGTCGAACGCGCATGGCAGACCCTAGACACGCCGGCCGCGCGCTGCCGGCGCGGCGGCCAGTGGCAGGCGTTGACCCTCGACGGCGTAGCAGCGTTGTGGGACGCCGATGCGCTGGTGGTGGATGCGTGCCGGCGCGGGGTGCGCGCCGGTGCGACGGGCCGCTCGCTGGCACGCCGGCCGGTGCTGTTCGCGCTGCTGCGGGCGCTGGCCGAGGCGTGGCCGGGCGATGCCGGGCGTGATGCGCTCATCGGCCGCGCGTTCGGCATGCGCCATCCCGATGACACCCACCGCGCGCGGTTGCGCGTGGAGATCGGCAGGTTGCGCGCGCTGTTGCAGCCGTGCGCACGCGTGGATGCAACGGCGGCCGGCTTCGTGCTGCTGCCGGCCGCGGGGCGGGAGGTGGTGGTGCTGGCACCACCGCGCGACGATGCGCAGGATGCCCTGTTGGCGCTGCTCTCCGACGGGGCGGGTTGGGCCAGTTCGGCGCTGGCGCTGGCGCTGGGCACCAGCCAGCGCAGCGTGCAGCGCGCCCTGGCGGAGCTGGAGGGCGCCGGCCGCGTGCGGGCGGTCGGGCAGGGCCGCACGCAGCGCTGGCTGGCGCCGCCGTTGACCGGATTCACGACGATCTTGTTACTCCCTGCCACGCTGCCGATTGACTAGGGTCGTGGTCAGGCCCCCTCCCGTGCGGGCCAGGAGAACACCATGAACACGCACATCCCGCTGTCCTCTGACATGCAGGCCGTTCCCGTGGCTGAGGTACTGGCCGAATACGGGCCGTTTGCCGGCGCGTCCACCATCAACGGCGTGAGCCATGACGGGCGGCATGTCTGGGCGGCCACCGGCGAAGCGCTGGTCGCCTTCGATCCTGCCACCGGCGCGGCGGTCCAGCAGTGGCCGCTGACCTGCGATGCCGGCACCGCGTTCGACGGCACCCACCTGTATCAGATCGCCGGCGCGCGCATCGACCGCATCGACCCGGCGACCGGTACCGTGCTCGGCTCCATTCCCGCCCCCGGCGATGGCACCGATTCGGGCATGGCCTGGGCCGAGGGCAGCCTGTGGGTGGGGCAGTACCGCGAACGCCGCATCCACCAGATCGACCCGCACACCGGGGCGATCCTGCGCACGATCCCGTCGGACCGCTTCGTCACCGGGGTTACCTGGGTGGACGATGCGCTGTGGCATGGCACCTGGGAAGATGGCCGCAGCGATCTGCGGCGGGTCGATCCGGCGACCGGCGCGGTGCTTGAGCGTCTGGACATGCCGGCTGGCAAGGAGGTCAGCGGGCTGGAATGGGACGGCGCCGGGCGCTTCTACTGCGGTGGCGGCAATACCGGGGTGGTGCGCGCGGTGCGGGTGCCCGGTCGCAGCTGAGGCGGGGCGGGCGGGCAGCGATCGGGCGGCCCGCCACAAACGTGACTCATTCTCATTTGCGGAGTAACATGCCGCGCCTCATGGCGGCCGGTGGCTGCCATGCCCCTGCCGTCCGATCGTTGCCGCGTCCGCCGCCATGTCCACCAACGCCTCCACCCTCACCGAGCTGCTGATCCGCGAACGCCCGGCGCTGCTGCGCCTGGTGCAGCGCATTCTGGGCAGTGACGCGACCGCCGAAGACGTGATCCAGTCCGTCTGGTTCAAGGCGCGCGGTGTGGACAGCGCGCAGCAGATCGACAACCCGCGCGCCTACCTCTACCGGTTGGCCACCAACCTGGCCACCGACCACGGGCGCGAGCGGACCCGTCGTACCCGCCTGCTGGCCGAGCACTATCTGTGGGGGCCCGATGAGGTGCTGTCCACCGAAGAGCAGGCGATGGCCCAGGACGAACTGCAGCGGGTGCTGCAGGCCGCCGAGCACCTGCCCGAGCCAACCCGCACCATCTTCCGCCTGCATCGGTTGCAGGGCATGACCCAGGCCGATGTGGCGCGCCGGCAGGGGGTCTCGGTGACGACTGTGGAGAACCATGTACGCACGGCGCTGCAGCGTCTTGCCTGGGCCCGCGCCGGGCGCTGACACCGGGGCCTGTACCCTGTCTTGGGGACGCACCGCCCCCGTTCGTCTTGTTCCTGATGATGCCCGACGGTGTCGTCGCTTCATCCGCCCCCGATCGCGCAGACCGCCAGCCATGAGCCCGCAGCAGCCCACCCCGCCGTTTTCCCCGCCCGCGCCCGTGGCGGAGCAGGCGCGCGCCTGGATCACGTGGTTGGCCTCGGGGGCGGCTGACGATCCTGTGCGCATGCAGGCCTTCGAGGATTGGCTTGCCGAGCCGGGCCACCGCCGCGCGTTCGAGTACGAGCGCCAGCTCTGGCGCAGCGTTGGCCCGCGTCCCGCGGCAACGGCACCGCTCGCGACGCGCGCACCGCGCCGTTCCCGTGGGCTGCGTCTGGGCGTGGCCGCCGCGGCCGTGCTGGCGCTGGCCTGGTGCGCGCCGGAAGCCTGGTTGCAGCTGCGCTCGGACCACCGCACCGGCACCGCCACCGAAACCGTGGCGCTGCCCGATGGCAGCCGCGCGGTACTCGACGCCGATTCGGCGATCGCGGTCCGCTTCGATGGCAGCACCCGCACGATCGACCTGTTGCGCGGGCGGGCGTGGTTCGAGGTGGCGCCGGATCCGCAGCGGCGTTTTCTGGTGAACGCGCAGGGTGGGGTGGTCGAAGACATCTCCACCGCGTTCGTGGTCGACACCGCGCGCGCGGGCGTGGAAGCCCGGGTCGAACAGGGACGGGTGCGCGTGGCAGCCCGCGAGGGCGGCGGCTGGACCTATCTGCAGGCGGGGCAGCGCGCGACGTTCGTGCGCGACGGTCGCGTCGAGCGCGGGGCGGACATCGCGCTGGACCGCATCGCCCCGTGGCGCCAGGGCGAACTGCTGCTGGACGCGGTCAACGTGCGCGACGCCGTCGCCGGCATCGGGCGTTACCGGTCCGGCCCGACCTTCGTGCGGGGCGATGTATCGCACCTGCCGGCGGTGAGCGCGGCGTTCCACATCGATCGGCCCGAGCAGGCGCTGGATGCGCTGGCAGGCACAGCCGGTCTGCGCGTGACCCGCCTGCCGCTGGGCGTGGCGATCGTGCGTGCCGGCGCGGCGCCGACGCCGGACTGACCGCACACCGCGCCAGGCCGATCCGATCCGTCCTGCATTTTCCCTTGGGGCTGGCGCCGCGCCGCGCGTCTAACACCCCGAACGTACCCGCCGCCGCCACGTACGTCCGCCGTGCCCGCACCTTGCGCGGGTCATCCGCCTTCGTGGCATTGCATTCCGACAGGTTCCTTCATGCGTACTTCCTCCCGTCCGGGTCTTCGCCCGCGTCCGTCCCGTCTGTGCGTCGCCCTGCTGGCCGCCGGCCTGGCATCCCTCACCGCACTGCCGGCACTGGCCCAGTCCGCTGGTGATGCGGCCGCCGCCACGCACCGCTTCGACATTCCGGCCCAGCCGCTGGGCGAGGCACTGCGCAGCTTCATGCGCCAGTCCGGCATGCAGGTCGCCTATCCGGCCGCGTTGGCCAACGGCGTCACCTCTACCGCGGTGAGCGGTGAACTGGATGCGTCCTCGGCACTGGCCCGCCTGCTGCAGGGCAGTGGCCTTGTGATGCGCCGGGTCGGCCCGGACGCGGTAACGCTGGAGCGGAGCGCGACCACCGCACGCGAAGACGGCGTCATCGTCACCGACGCCCTGCGCGTGGCCGGCGACCGCACCGACACCGACGGCAGCGGCGGCGACCACACGCTGGATGCCTACCGCACCGCCGGTTCCAGCGTGTACGTCCCGCGCGCGACCATCGAGCGCTTCCGCGGCACGTCCACGGCAGACATCGTCAAGGGCGTGGCCGGTGTCACGGCAGGCGACCCGCGCACGGCCAACGCACTGGACCTCAACATCCGCGGCATCCAGGGGCAGAGCCGCATTCCGGTGGTCATCGATGGCGGCCAGTCGACGATGGACACCTACCGTGGCTACGCCGGCCAGTCCCAGCGCACCTACCTGGACCCGGACCTGATCTCCAGCCTGACCATCACCAAGGGCCCGAGCCTGGGCGTGAACGCGTCCGGCGGCATCGGCGGCCTGGTGGAGATGGAAACACTGAAGGTCGGCGACGTGCTGCGCGAGGGCCGCGACAGCGGCGTGCGCATCCGCGGCGGCCTGGCCAACAACAGCGCCAACAACGTGCCGGCCTACAGCGGCGTGCCGCGTACCGACCGCAACGCCACCGGCAGCCAGTTCTTCAACATCGCCGGTGCCAGGCACTGGGACAGCGTCGACCTGGTGGCCGCCTATGCGCGCCGCGACCAGGGCAACTACTTCGCGGGCAAGCACGGCTACGACGACTTTCCGCAGACCCGCCGCACGTTGGCGCCGCTGAATCCGCCGCGCACCGAGGTGTTCAACACCTCGTCCGAATCCGAGTCGTTCCTGCTCAAGGGCACCTGGCGCATCGACGAGAACCAGACGCTGGAAGGCGGCTACCGCCGCTATGAAGGCGAGCAGGGCGAGATCATGGCCTCGCAGATCATCCGCGTGGACCGCGACCGCGTGCCGCAGTGGGAACCGGGCCGCATCGACCTGGACGCGTACAACCTGCGGTACCGTTTCAATCCGGACAACGACCTGGTCGATCTGAAGGCCAACCTCTGGTACACCGACGCGCACAGCCTGATGTACAACGGCCTGACCGGCATCACGCCGTGGTACTTCGACCGCCGCACCGAGTGGTACGACGGCCCGACCTTCAACACCGACCCGGGCTACAAGAGCGCCTACCGCAACAGCATGCAGCAGAAGCGGCTGGGCCTGGACGTGGGCAACACCACGCTCCTGACCAACGATGCGGGGCTGTTCACGCTCAACTACGGCCTGTCCTACAGCGATGAGGACGTCGGCCCGGGCCGCAACGCGCCGATCATGCACGATGATCTGATCAACAACCGTTTCCTGCGCAATGCCGGCCGCAAGGAATACAGCGCCGTGGCATCGGTGAAGTGGGAACCGGACGAGCACTGGGAGCTGATGCTGGGCGGGCGCTACAACCGCGTGGACGTGCATGACCGCAACCGCCTGGCCACGCCGGAAACCTACGGCGTGATCGGCCAGTACCGCTACACGCAGCTGCTCAACGGCAACCCGAACCTGCCGTCGTGGCGGGCCACGCGCATCGCGATGCTGAACTGGTATCCGGATGCCAACGGCCAGTTCACCCAGGCCTCGCTGCTGGCATCGCCGTACAAGCAGGGCACGGTGGCGGACATCGCCGGCTGGAACTTCTACGACGCCGACGATGCCGAGGACCTGAGCGTGCCGGTCAGCTGGACCTGGTCCAAGCCGATCCGTCGCCGCGACAGCGCGTTCATGCCGTCGGCCAGCGTGGCCTACCGCTTCACCGAAGACACGATGGTGTACGTGAAGTATGCCGAAGGCGTGAAGCTGCCGAGCCTGTTCGAGTCCACGCTGGGCCTGTTCACCGCGGCCAAGCCGGTCGGCGAGCTCAAGCCCGAGCGTGCCGGCACCTGGGAAGTGGGCGCGAGCACCGTGCAGCACGACCTGTTCGTTGACGGCGACCGTGCGGCGTTCAAGCTGGCCTACTTCGATACCCGCATCGACGACCTGATCACCCGCGATTACCGCACCCTGTCGGCCGGCTACATCCGCAACATCGACCGCTTCAAGGTCTCGGGCATGGAGTTCCAGTCCAACTACGATGCCGGCAAGGTGTTTGCCGATCTGTCGGCGCACTATTACTTCCAGGCCAAGACCTGCGCCCCGGACATCGCCGCCGAGCGTCGTGCCTACGGGGTGCAGCGCAGGATCGAGGAACTGAAGAACACGCCGGACTGCGTTGATGGCGGCTTCGAAGGCTCCTACAGCAATACCCAGAACCCGCCGCGCTATACGGTCAACATGACGTTGGGTTCGCGCCTGTTCGACGAACGGCTGACCTTCGGTACGCGCGTGATCCACAACGCCGGCCCGATCAGCAAGCTGGACAAGGAATGGAACGTGGGCCTGTCGGCCATCCAGCAGCTGTACCGTCCCAACACGCTGGTGGATCTGTTCGCCAGCTGGCGTGCCACCGAGCAGCTGGCGGTGGACGTCAACGTGGACAACCTGACCGACCGTTACTACCTGGACCCGCTGGCGCTGGGCATCATGCCGGCCCCGGGCCGCACCGTGCGGCTGGCGCTGACCTACCGCTACTGAGTCCGTGCAGGACAGGGGCCGGCCACGGCCGGCCCCATCGCGTCACCGGCTCAGAGGCCGGTGGCGCGCTTGACCGCCTGTTCGTGCAGGGCCTCGCCCAGCTCATCGACGACGATGGCCCAGTCGGCATCGGACTTGAGCTGCTCGGCGAGGAACTGGCGCTGGCCGTCGTTCCAGAACGGCGCATCGACCAGGGCGACCTCGGTCGGCAGCTGGTGGCCGCCGATGAACGCGGCGATCGCCGCCGGGCTGGCGTCCAGGCCCAGCTGCAGGAAAAGATTGGTCATGCGGGGTTCGGTGGTGATCATCGAAAAGCCTTGGCGAAGTGCGTGGTCCCCAGTATCGACGCACGCCGGTGAAGCCGTCATCGCGATGCCCGCGACAATCGGGGTTGGGGAAGCGATCGTACCAGTCGTCCAAGCAGGGACCCCGTACACGCCGAGCCCCATGATCGCCACCGACCTTCTTCTCGCCACCCGCAGCCAACGCCTGAAAGCGGCCACCCGCGACAGCCACGGTGCCCTGGACAAACGCATCATGGCCGGCGACATCTTCGCCAGCCGTGCGCAGTTCGCCCGCTTCCTGCGTGTGCAGTACCGCTTCCACCGCGATATCGACGCGCTGTACGCCAACATCGCGCTGGACGCGCTGCTGCCCGACCTCGACACCCGCCGCCGCCTGCCGCTGATCGCGCGTGACCTCGGCGACCTGGAACAGACCCTGCCGGGCCCGGTACCGATGCGCCTGGACCCGGACCTGCCGCTGCCGGCCGCGCTCGGTTGGCTGTACGTGGCCGAAGGCTCCAACCTCGGCGGCACCATCCTGTACAAAATGGCCGCCAAGCTCGGGCTGGACGCCGGTTTCGGCGCGCGTCACCTGGCCGCCCATCCGGACGGAGCTGCGCGCCACTGGCGCGAGTTCACCGCTGCACTGGATGGCGTGACCCTGGACGATGCGCAGGAACAGCAGGTCATCGATGCCGCCGATGCCGCCTTCCGCAGCGTGCATGGCCACGTCGAGCTGGAATTCGCATGAGCCGCGCGCGCGCCGTGCGGGGCCGTGCCGGGCAGGCCTGATGCGCTGGCTCTGGTTCTGCCTGGGATGGCTGATGGTGGCGCTGGGGGTGATCGGCGCGCTGCTGCCGGTGATGCCCACCACCATCTTCCTGATCCTGGCGGTCGGCTGTTTCGCGCGCAGCTCCCCGCGCTTCGAGCGGCGGCTGCTCGATCACCCGCGCTATGGCCCGGCACTGCGGCTGTGGCGCGAGCAGGGCGCGGTGAGCAGCAAGGGCAAGGCGTTCGCGGCCGGCGGCATGGCACTGGGCTTCGCGCTGTTCTGCTGGGGCGCCCAGCCGTCCTGGCGGCTGCTGCTGGGCGTGGGGCTGTTCTTCGCTGCCAGCGCGGCCTATGTCCTGTCGCGCCCGGCCCCTCGGCTGGATGCCGCCCCCCTGTCGGTTCCCCCGGTCGCCGCCGCGCAGGATGCGCGCGCCACCGATGCACCTTCTCCCTACAAAGATCCAGACGATGACGCTTCCTGTTGATGTTCCCGCCGCTGCCGCGGCGCTGTCGCACGACCTCACGCCGTGGGGCATGTACCTGGCGGCCGATACGGTGGTCAAGGCGGTGATGCTGGCCCTGGCGGCCGCATCGGTGGCCACCTGGACGGTGCTGCTGGCCAAGGGCTGGGCGCTGTCGCGGCAGTCGCGCGGGTTGCGTGCCGCGCGGGCCCTGCTGCTCGACGCGGCACACCTGCCGGCCGCTGACGGCGCTGCCGGCGCGGTGCTGGGGCAGGGCGTGGCGCATGCGCTGCTCGATGGCGCGCGCACCGAGCTGCGCCTGTCCGGCGACGGCGCCGATGCGGCCGGCATCAAGGAGCGCATCGGCTCGCGGCTGGAACGTATCGAACTGGCCTATGCACGGGACATGCGCAGCGGCGTGGGGGTGCTCGCGAGCATTGGCGCGATCGCCCCGTTCGTGGGGCTGTTCGGCACCGTGTGGGGCATCATGAACAGCTTCATCGGTATCGCCGATGCCAACACCACCAATCTGGCGGTGGTGGCCCCGGGCATCGCCGAGGCGCTGCTGGCCACGGCGCTCGGCCTGGTGGCGGCGATTCCCGCCGTGGTGATCTACAACCACTTCGCGCGGGTGCTGGCCGGGCTGCGTGCGCTGGCGGGCGATGTCTCCGCAGCCGTGCAGCAGCTGGTGTCGCGCGACCTCGACCGCCGCGGCATCGCCGTGGCGGCGCGCTGAGGCGGCCCGCATGGCCCTGCGTACCGCCCGCCACGACGAGGACACGCTGGAAGAAACCCACGCGATCAACGTCACCCCGTTCATCGACGTCATGCTGGTGCTGCTGATCATCTTCATGGTGGCCGCACCGCTGGCGACGGTGGATCTGCCGGTGGACCTGCCGGCCAGCAACGCACGCCCGCAGCCACGCGACAGCGAGCCGGTGTACCTGACCGTGCAGGCCGACCTGCGCTGGACCGTCAACGACACGGCGGTGGACGCCGGGGCGCTGAAGGCGGCCCTGGACCGGGCCGGCGACGGCACGCCGGCGCAGCGCATCTTCGTGCGCGCCGACAAGGGCGTGCCGTATGACGCGTTGATGCAGGCGCTCAACGCGCTGCGCAGCGCCGGCTACACCAAGGTGGCGCTGGTTGGCCTGGAACAGACGGCGCCATGAGCCTGCGCGACGAGGCGCAGGTGCCCTGGGCGGCCAGCCTGGGCATCGTGGTGGCGCTGTATGCGGCGGCGATCGGTACGGTGGTGTGGTGGCACGCGCGGACCGCAGCGCCGCCCCTCGCGCTGCCGCCGGAGGCGATCGCGATCGAGCTGGCAGCCACCGCCGAAGCGCCGCCGGCGCCGGCCACCGAGATTCCACCGGGGCCGGCACAGCAGGAGCAGCACCGCCCGCAGCCCACCCCGACACCGCCGCCACGGCTGGTGCTGCCGTCCGACCCGGACGCCGCGCTCAGCCAGGCACCGCAGCCGCAGAAACCACGCGAGCGTGAGGACCCCTCCGACCTTGCCGAGGTGGACCAGACGCTGGCCCCGCCGGACGTGCAGGCGCAGGCATCGCAGCGCTATGCCGGGCAGCAGACCGTGTCCGGTCAACGCAGTCCCGCGCAGGTGACCTGGCAGGGGCTGCTGCTGGGTCACCTGGAGCAGCACCGGCGCTATCCGCGCCAGGCCGAACGTCTGCGCCAGCAGGGCGTGGCCTACGTGCGCTTCTCGGTGGACAGGCAGGGGCATGCGAGCAACATCCGACTGGGCACCAGCAGCGGTCATGCGCTGCTGGATGCCGAGACGCTGGACACCGTGCGCCGTGGCAACCCGGTGCCACCGCCACCGGCGGACCTCCCCGGCGATCCGGTGGAGGTCATGGTGCCGGTGGCGTTTTCCCTTCGCGGGCGCTGATTACAGCAGGGGGACGAGCAGCAGGGCCACGATGTTGATGATCTTGATCAGCGGATTGATCGCCGGGCCGGCGGTGTCCTTGTACGGATCGCCGACGGTATCGCCGGTGACCGCAGCCTTGTGGGCTTCGCTGCCCTTGCCGCCGAAGTGGCCATCCTCGATGTACTTCTTGGCGTTGTCCCAGGCGCCGCCGCCGGTGGTCATCGAAATCGCCACGAACAGGCCGGTCACGATCGTACCGATCAGCAGGCCCCCCAGCGCGCGCGGCCCGAGCAGCAGGCCGACCACCACCGGCACCGCGACCGGCAACAGCGAGGGAACGATCATTTCGCGGATCGCCGAGCGGGTCAGCATGTCCACCGCCTTGTCGTACTGCGGCTTGCCGGTGCCCTGCATGATCCCGGGAATGTCGCGGAACTGGCGGCGCACTTCCTCCACCACCGCACCGGCCGCACGGCCGACCGCTTCCATCGCCATCGCACCGAACAGATACGGAATCAGTCCGCCGATCAGCAGGCCGATGATCACGGTGTGGTCGGACAGGTCGAAGGCGAACACCTCGCCGGGATGGGCGGCCTGCAGGTTGTGCGTGTAGTCGGCGAACAGCACCAGCGCCGCCAGCGCCGCCGAGCCGATCGCATAGCCCTTGGTCACCGCCTTGGTGGTGTTGCCCACCGCATCGAGCGGGTCGGTGATGCTGCGGATTTCCGGTGGCAGCTCGGCCATCTCGGCGATGCCGCCGGCGTTGTCGGTGATCGGCCCGTAGGCATCCAGCGCCACGATCATGCCGGCCATCGACAGCATCGCGGTGGCGGCGATGGCGATGCCGTACAGGCCGCCGAAGTAGTGCGCCAGCCAGATCGCCACGCACACCGCGATCACCGGCAGCGCGGTCGACTTCATCGATACGCCGAGCCCGGCGATGATGTTGGTGCCGTGGCCGGTGGTGGAGGCCTGCGCGACATGCTGCACCGGCTTGTACTGCGTACCGGTGTAGTACTCGGTGATCCATACGATCAACCCGGTCAGGACCAGCCCGATCAGCGCGCAGAAGTACAGGTTCAATGCGCCGTGCGCGTTGTCCGGCATCAGCTGCAGGGTGATCGGATAGAACGCGATCGCGGCCAGCACCGCCGACACGATCACGCCCTTGTACAGCGCGCCCATGATCGAGCCGCCCGGCTTCACCTTGACGAACAGCGCCCCGATGATCGACGCGATGATCGACACGCCGCCCAGCACCAGCGGGTACAGGATCGCGTTGCGACCGGCCTCGGCGATCATCAGGCTGCCCAGCAGCATGGTGGCGATCACCGTCACCGCATAGGTCTCGAACAGGTCGGCGGCCATGCCGGCGCAGTCGCCCACGTTGTCGCCCACGTTGTCGGCGATGACCGCCGGATTGCGCGGGTCGTCCTCGGGGATGCCGGCTTCCACCTTGCCCACCAGATCGGCACCGACGTCGGCGCCCTTGGTGAAGATGCCGCCGCCGAGCCGCGCGAAGATCGAGATCAGCGACGAACCGAACGCCAGCCCGACCAGCGCGTGCAGCGCCTGCGCGGTATCCAGCCCCAGCCGCAGCAGCAGGGCGTAATAGCCGGCCACGCCGAGCAGCCCCAACCCGACCACCAGCATGCCGGTGATCGCGCCGCCGCGGAACGCCACGTCCATCGCCGCGCCGAGACCATTGCGTGCCGCTTCGGCGGTACGCACGTTGGCCCGCACCGACACGTTCATGCCGATGTAACCGGCCGCACCGGACAGCACCGCGCCGATCGCGAAGCCGATCGCGGTATACCAGCTGAGGAAGAAGCCGACCAGCACGAACAGCACGATGCCGGCGATGCCGATGGTGAGGTATTGGCGGTTGAGATAGGCGCGCGCGCCTTCCTGGATGGCGGCGGCGATTTCCTGCATGCGGGCATTGCCAGCCGGTTGCCGGAGGATCCAGCGTGCCGACACGATGCCGTAGAGAATCGCGAGGATGGCGCAGATCAGCGCCAGGGTAAGCCCGTAACGTTCCAGCATGTCCCCTCCCGGGTGATGGATGGCATCCAGTCGACGGATGAACCTCACCACGCGGGGCACAACGGGCTGCAAGCTAAGGACCAACCCGTTCAGACCGTGCCCGGTCGTCCAGCGTGTGGCTTTGTTCAGCAATCCTGGTGCCCCCCGAGTATGCAGGGAAAAATGCAGAAATCGCCATATGCAGGCGCCAGGTTGGGTTCGCGGTCTCATTCAACGCCGCATCAGGGCCGTGGGGCCGGCCTGCGCCGTGTGTGCGGTCGCCCCGCCTTGCCACACCATTCATCTTGGCCAAGCGACCCTCTCCCGATTCCCAAGGAGGCATCGCCATGTCCACCCGTCATCTGCTTTGGCTGGCCCTGCTGCCTGCCGTGGCCGCGTCCGCCGCCGACACGCCGGAACTGCAGCGCGCCGTCGGCGCCCCGCAGGCGGTGAATGCCGCACACACACTGCGCCAGATTCCCGAAGCCTGCGCGCGGCTGGAAGGCGTGTTCACCGGTGATGCCGCGCAGCCCTACCGGTTCGCCGTGGTGCGTACCAGCGAGCAGTGCCAGCCGCGCGCGCGCTTCGTTGATTTCGACAAGGCGCAGCCCAGCGCGGCCAAGGGATGGCTGCTCAACGACGTGATCCGCGTCCCGAGCGCGGCGTGCCCGGCGCAGCAGGCGGTGGTACGGGTGTGGCGCATGCCCGTCGCGCAGAAGCCCGAACTCGATGGCCAGGGGCAGTCGCGGATCTACCTGGAAGACGCCAAGAAGCAGGCAGCCGCCGGCAAGATCGCTCCGGTGCCGATGTTCGCCGCGCAGATGAAGGTGGAAGGCAACGCCTGCCGTTGATGGGGTGACGCGTCTGCAGGCGATGCGTTGCCTGCAGACGCGGCCGGTTCCCGGTTACAGGCCGCCGTTGGCCGGCCACTGCCGCCAGTTGGTGCCGCCAGAGCCCGTGGCCGGCGTGGCGGCGGCCGGCGTAACGGGCGCGATGGTCGCCGGCGGCGCGACGGACAGCGGTTCGCCCACCGGCAGCGGCTGCGTCTCGGGTGCGGGCGCGTCGCCCGCCGCGGCCAGCTCTGCCGGCGCGTTGCCGGGACGCAGGACGTTGGCCAGTGAGGGCGGCAACACCGGCATCTGCGCGGCGGTCAGCTGGAACTGCTCGCGCCCCAGCAACTGCACGCAGCGCGCGCCCAGTGCAGCGGTCACGTGCTTGAGCAGGGACGCCTGGTTGGCGTGCAGGGCCTCGCGGGTCGGGGCGTCGCCGTCCTTGAGGGTGTTGGTCGCGCACGCCAGGTTCGAGACCACGCGGCGGCTGCTGGTTTCCACCAGTTTTACCTGCACGCTGTACCCCACCCAGTAGTGCCCCCACTGCGTGGCGAAGTAGGCGTAGTTCCAGCCTCCCGAACGCACATCCAGCACGTAGTCGGCATCGCGGTGCAGGTTGGCCAGCTCCGCAGGCTTTTCCGCCTTGGTCGGGGTGGCATCCAACGGCAGCAGCTGCGCACCGTATGCCTGGGCCAGGGCACCGCCCAACTGGTCGCGGACCAGACCGGCCGGGTCGGGCACCGCGTTCTGCCGCACCAGCTCGTTGCCGGCACTCGCCATCGCGGCCGCACCGAACAGGGCGAACGAGGCCTTGCCGGCCGTCATGGCCATGAACGAGGGCGGCTCGTGCAGCGTCAGCGCCACCGTCTTCCCGCGCAGCGCCTGCGCATCCTGCACCGACAGCCGGATCATCTTTTCCTTGGCCGCAGCCTGCCCGACAACGAGCAGCAGCGCGCCTGCGCACACCATTCTTCGCATGGTTCCCTTCCCCTGGTTGCATGAAGCGGGCGAACCCAGCCACCCGCCGGTTGGCGACCCGGTGCAGTGCGTTGGCACCACCCCCACCCGGATCGTGTGCGGAGTATGAGGCAAGAAAAAGCCCGGACGGCAGGGCCGGTCCGGGCTTGGGTCTCACGCCGGGATGCGCGGGCTCAGTTGCCCTTGCAGTCCTTCAGCCACAGCACGCGGCCGATCTGGTCGTAGTGGTCGACCACGCCGACCAGGGTGACCTTCTCGCGGGGGCGCAGGGCCAGCGCGAACGCCGCCTGGCTCGGTGCGAACGCGCAGGTGATGGCCACGCTTTCGAAGTCGATGCCGGAGGTGCTGCTGGGAATGTCGAAGCCGGTGTTGTAGGTGCCACCGCTCTTGAGCACGCCGTTGACGCGGCCGGTGATCGAATAGATCTTGCCCTGGTAGCGCGGCTCGATCGCGGCCGGGTTGTCCTTGTTCTGGGTACGCAGCTGGAAGCCGAAGTCGGAGGCGGAAATGTTCACCGTCGAGGCCTTCGGCGCGGACGCGGCGAACTGTTCACCGGCCTTGCCGGGCTTGACCTGGGTCAGCATCTTGCACATCTCGGCGCGGATCGCGTCGGCCTTGGCGAAGGCACCCGGGTTGAGCTTGACCGTCATCGCCACGGTGCCGGTACGGCCTTCGGTGGTGGCGCTGATGATGATCGGAATGGTCTTGTGCATGGCCGACTGCGGATCTTCGATCAGCATCGCGCCGTTCTCGGCGTCCGCGCTCAGCACGTCCATGTTGTTGCCCTTGGCGATCACGTTCATCTGACCGATCGCGCTCTTGACGGTCAGGTCGGGAACGGTCACCGAGGCGGTGTAGGTGGTGCCGGACAACGGATTGCCCTTCTTCTGGAAGCTGCTTTCGCAGGTGTCGGCGAACGCAGGTGCCGCCACGGCAAGCAGCAGTACGGCAAACAGGGGATGGCGCATCATCGGTACAGTCCTTGTCATCGTCCGCGGTGCGCGGAGGGTGGGTCGCTAGGGCGAGATCCAGCAGACCTTGCTGGCGGGGCGGATTGTAGGGTCCGCCCCCCCGGTGTCGCAAATGCCCGGCAGGCGCCGGGCGGCGGGCTCAGCCTTCCTGCCAGGGGGCGAGCTTCTTCCGGACCGCCACGTTCTTCAGCGTTACGTACTTCGGCAGGCCGTTGGCACCATAGGGCAGGGGCGCCTCACCCTTGATCAGCGGCGACAGGTAGGCGCGCGCCTTGGCGGTGATGCCGAAGCCGTCCCTGCGGATGAAGCTGGCCGGCATCTTCTTCTCGTGGTTGGCCACCTTGTGCAGCGGGGCCGCCGCGATCTTCCAGCGGTAGGGGCTGTCGCTGCTGCGCACGATCACCGGCATCACCGCGTTCTGGCCTTTCAGCGCGAACTGCACCGCGGCCTTGCCGACCGCCTGTGCCTGTTCCCAGTCGGTTTTGGAGGCGATATGGCGGGCCGAACGCTGCAGGTAGTCGGGCAGGGTCCAGTGCACCTTGTAGCCCAGCGCATCCTTGACCCGTGCGGCGAGCTGCGAGGCCACGCCCCCGAGCTGGGTGTGCCCGAAGGAATCCTTGCCGCCGCCGGCATCGGCCACGAAGCGGCCATCGGCGGTCTGGATGCCTTCGGAGGCCACCACCACGCAGTGGCCCACGCGTTCCACCACCGCCTTGACCTTGGCCAGGAACGCGGCTTCGTCATAGGCGCGCTCGGGCAGCAGGATGATGTGCGGGGCGTCGTCGGGGCCGTCGCCGGCCAGTCCGGCCGCGGCGGCGAGCCAGCCGGCATGGCGGCCCATCGCCTCATAGACGAACACCTTGGTCGAGGTCTCGGCCATCGCCGCCACGTCCAGCGCGGCTTCGCGCACCGACACCGCGGTGTACTTGGCGGCCGACCCGAAGCCGGGGCAGGTGTCGGTCACCGCCAGGTCGTTGTCGATGGTCTTGGGCACGCCGATGCAGGTCAGGTCGTAGTCGAACGCCTTGGCCAGCTGGGAGACCTTCCAGGCCGTGTCGGCCGAATCGTTGCCGCCGTTGTAGAGGAACCAGCGCACGTCGTGGGCGCGCAGCACCTCGAGCAGGCGCTCGTATCTGGCCCGGTCGGCCTCCAGCGACTTCAGCTTGTAGCGGCACGAGCCGAACGCCCCGCCCGGGGTATGGGCCAGCGCGGCGATGGCGGCGGCGCTTTCCTTCGAGGTGTCGATCAGCTCTTCGCGCAGCGCGCCGAGGATGCCGTTGCGCGCGGCCAACACCTTGATTCCCTTGGCCCGGGCGGTGCTGATGACCGCCGAAGCGGTGGCGTTGATGACGGCGGTGACGCCGCCCGACTGGGCGTAAAGCAGGGTACCGTTGGACATGGGTCGACCTTGGTCTGGGGGAAGGACATTGCAGGGACATTACCCGGATGGGGTAAAGTGCGCGTATTGCGGTGCAGCGTGATTGTGGACATTCCCGGGGCGCGCGCCCTTCCTATTTCTTACCAAGTTGGAGTCAGGTTGATGCGATTGGTTCTGTTGGGACCGCCCGGTTCGGGCAAGGGGACACAGGCGACGCGCCTGAAGGAACAGCTGGCGATTGCGCACATTTCCACCGGCGACCTGCTGCGTGCCGAAGTGGCGGCCGGTACCGAGCTGGGCAAGCAGGCCAAGGCCGTGATGGACGCCGGCAACCTGGTGTCCGACGACATTCTGCTGGGCATGCTGGAGTCGCGCCTGGGCCAGGCCGACGTCGCCAACGGGTTCATCCTGGACGGCTACCCGCGCAACGTGGCGCAGGCCAATGCGCTGGATACCCTGCTGGCCAAGATCGGCCAGCCGCTGGACGCGGTGGTGCAGCTGGACGTGCCGACCGAACTGCTGGTCGAGCGCATCGCCGGCCGTGCCGCCGAACAGGGCCGCGCCGACGACAACCCCGAATCGGTGCGCCAGCGCCTGCAGGTCTACAACGACCAGACCGCGCCGGTGGTGGATTTCTATGCCGGCCGCGGCACGCTGGCCCGCGTCGATGGCGTGGGTGAGCTGGACGACGTGGAAGCGCGCATCCGCGCGGCGATCCAGCGCTGATGGCCCCGGGCGCTGCTCCGGCAGCGCCCGCGGTACGGCAGCGGTGCATCCGGCTGTGCAGGTCCTGAAAACAGGCACGCCCGGCCCCCGAAGGGACCAGGCGTGTCTGTTGTTAAGGCGCCAGCTGGCGGGCTTGCTCAGGGCCCCGCAGCATGAGCCCCCCTGGGGATGGCCTCTTGGGGAGTAGGACCAATGGGGTACTACGGCTGGCAACCTGAATTGTGTCCGTGTTCACACTAGTTGGCTATCGGGAATTCCCCGACATCACTGTGGATTTTTCTCACAGTCTTTGTAGGAGTTGTCTGACGACGCTCCCACGCATCGACAGTGATCGGCGACAATCGAGCGCATGAGCACGATACATATCCTGGGTATTGCAGGCACCTTCATGGGCGGCGTAGCCGCGTTGGCACGCGAACAGGGCCTCACGGTCCGTGGCAGCGACCAGGCGATCTATCCGCCGATGTCCACCCAGCTTGAACAGCTGGGCATCACTCTCGACCCGGGCTATCGCGCCGACAGCGTCGGCACCGACTGCGACGAAGTGGTGGTGGGTAACGCCCTTTCGCGCGGCAATCCGGCGGTGGAAGCGGTCCTCGATGCCGGCCAGCGCTACATCTCCGGTGCGCAGTGGCTGTCCGAACAGGTGCTGCCCGGTCGCGACACGCTGGCCGTGGCCGGTACCCACGGCAAGACCACCACCACCACCATCCTGACCTGGCTGCTGCAGGCCGCCGGCCGTGAGCCGGGCTTCCTGATCGGTGGCGTGGCCGAAGACTTCGGCGTGTCCGCGCGGCTCGGCAGTGGGCGCGAATTCGTGGTCGAAGCCGACGAGTACGACACCGCCTTCTTCGACAAGCGCAGCAAGTTCGTGCACTACCGGCCGCTGGTGGCGATCCTCAACAACCTTGAATTCGACCACGCCGACATCTTCCCCGACGTCGTCGCGATCCAGCGCCAGTTCCACCATCTGGTGCGGACCGTGCCGGCGCGCGGGCGGCTGATCGTCAACGGCGAGGACGCGCGCCTGGCCGAGGTGCTGGCGATGGGCTGCTGGACGCCGGTGGAGCGCTTCGGCTTCGATCCGGCGCTGGAGTGGAGCGCGGCGCTGGTGCATGCCGACGGCAGCCGCTTCCGCGTTGCACACCGGGGTGTGGACGTGGGCGAGGTGCAGTGGTCGCTGCTGGGCCGCCACAACGTGCTCAACGGACTGGCCGCGCTGGCGGCCGCGCATGCGGTGGGCGTCGAGCCGGCACAGGTGATTCCGGCGCTGGCGACGTTCCGCAGCGTCAAGCGCCGCATGGAAGTGATCGGCAGTGCCGACGGCGTGACCGTCTACGACGATTTCGCGCACCATCCCACCGCCATCCACACCACCCTCGAAGGCCTGCGTGCCAAGGTGGGCGATGCCCGCATCGTCGTGGCGATGGAGCCGCGCAGCAATTCGATGCGCCTGGGCGCGCACGCGCAGGCGCTGGCGCCGTCGCTGGACCTGGCCGATGCGGTGGTGTTCCTGCACCGTCCCGAACTCGCCTGGGATGCCGCGGCGGTGATCGCGGCGGTGCGCGGCGACGCGCACGCGGTGCCCGATACCGATGCACTGCTGGCGCAGCTGGGCCGGGTGGTGGCACCGGGCGACCACGTGGTGTTCATGTCCAACGGCGGTTTCGACGGCGCACCGCGCCGCTTCCTGGCGCAGCTGCAGGCGTCGTAGTCCGCCATGACCGATACCACCTCCCTGCCGCTGTTTCCCCTGCACGCCGTGCTGCTGCCCGGCGCCGCACTCGGCCTGCGGGTATTCGAGCGCCGCTACCTGGACATGCTGCGCGAATGCGGTCGGCAGGACTCCACCTTCGGCGTGTGCCTGATCCTGGACGGCGATGAGGTCGGTGGCCCGGCCTTGCCGGCTGCCTACGGCGTGGAAGCGCGCATCGAGGATTTCGATGTGGGCGCCGATGGCGTGCTGGTGCTGCGCCTGCGTGGCCAGCGCCGGTTCCACGTGCTGCGCACGCGCGTGCGCGACAACGGCCTGGTACTGGCCGACGTGCAGTGGAGCCCGCCCGATCACGACGACGAGCTGCGCCCCGAACACGCCCTGCTGGCCACCGTGCTGGAACACATCATCGAACAGGCCGGCGCGGCATTCGCCCCGGTACACCCGGCGTTGCTGGACCAGGCCGCATGGGTGGGCTGGCGGCTCGCCGAACTGCTGCCGCTGCAGGAACCCCAGCGTCTACAGCTGTTGCAGCAGGACGACCCGCACCAGCGCCTGCAGGATCTGCTGCGCTGGATACCCGCGTAAGCGCGGGCACCAGCGCCGGGTAGATCCCGGCGTTACGGGGTGGTCTTGACCCGCAGCACCGGCATCCGGGTTTCCGGATGGGTGGAGACCTGCTGCGGCAGGCCGTCCAGCGCCTCGCGCACGGCATTCAGCGACGGGTCGATGCCGCGCATCGGCCGCCACATCCCGATCAGGTTGAAGTGCCGCTGGTAGTGCAGGGTCTGCGCGCTGCCCAGCCACAGCGGCTGGTCGCCCGGCTGCAGGCGGGCCGGTGCCGGCCACAGGCGCAGCGCGAAGATCTCGTTCGGCGCATTGCCGGCGCGCAGCATCAGCAGCGATTCCACCTGGGTGTCCAGGGTGGCCGGCAGTACCGGGATCTGCTCCGGGCCGGCGGACTTGTCGAGCATCAGCAGCGCCTGTTCCCAGCCAGCCTGCGGCTGCACGCGCCAGCCCTGGCTCTCCAGACGCTTCTGCAGCGGCGCCAGCGGCCCGGCCACCTGCACGTCCAGCGGCCAGCGCTGGTCGTCGTCGAATTCATTGCGGCGCGCGGGCAGCTGCTGCCAGTCCTGCTGCCACCAGGCCGTCGACGCGACATCCACCGGTGCCGGCTGCGCCGGTTCAAAACGCGCCAGCTTCACCGGGATGTTGCGCGGCGCGTACCACAGCGCGGCCACCGCGAAGGTGCCGTAGAACAGCCACGCCACCGGCTTGACCCAGAACGAGCGGTTGAAACGGCGGCGGTAGGCGATGCCCAGCACCAGCAGCCAGAAGATGCCGAACAGCATGCCGCCGATCACGTCGCTGAGCCAATGCGCGCCCAGGTACAGCCGGGCAAAGCCGATCACGCTGACGATCACGCCGGACAGCAGGTACGGCCACACGCGGGTGCGCCCGGGCATCTCGCGCGCGATCAGCACCGCGAAGAAGCCGAACGTGATGGTGGCCATCGTCACCGACACCGACGGGAAGCCGAAGCCGCTGCTGGCATCCGGCGGACGCACCACGTGCACGGTGGCGCCGAGCAGCTTGGTCAGGGCCAGGCCGAAGGCCAGCGCCGCCAGCCAGTGCCCCGCCGCCATCCAGCGCCGGCGCCAGATCAGATAGCCCATGCCGGCCGCCGTGGCCGGCGCCAGTACCGGCCACGCGCCCAGCGAGGCCAGCGCGGCCATCGGGTAGTCGGCCAGCGGATTGCGCAGGGCCAGCATGGCCTGGTGCACGGCCAGATCCAGCGCAAGCGGCTCGCCATGTGCGACCACCGCCATCAACAGGGCGAACCAGCACCAGCCCAACAGCAGCAGCATCAGCGCCAGCATCGCCAGCGGCACCGATTCGCGGCGCTGCGGGTCCAGCACCGACACCGAATAGCGGCCCAGGGTGGGGTGGCGCTGCGACCAGCGCAGCAGCGCGGCCAGCCAGTTGTCCATGCGCGCGGCCGACCAGCGGTAGCCGTACAGCACGATCGCCCACACCAGGCCCATGATCACGCCCAGCAGGGCAAGCACCATCACCAGCCGCCCGGCGACCGCCGCCACGGCGTCATAGGCTTCGCCGAGCACCCAGCCCGGCGCCAGGAACAGCACCGCCCAGGACAGGCTGGCGATGCCGCTGGCCTGGATATAGCGCGACAGCGGCATCTTCAGCATGCCGGCGATGGCCGGCACGAACGGGCGGATCGCACCGACGTAGCGCGCCACCAGGATGCTCTTGAAGGCATTGCGGCGGAACATCGTCTCGCCACGGTCCAGCAGTTGCGGGTATTTGCTGAAGGGCCAGAAGCCGCGCAGGCGATCGCCCCAGCGACGTCCGATCCAGTAGCTGATGCCGTCGCCGGCGAACGCGCCCAGCGCCGCACACGCCACGGCGTACGGTCCGGAGATCTGGCCCAGGCCGATGAAGACGCCCACGGCGAACAGCAGCGGCAACGCGGGCACGATCGCGCCCAGCACGATGACCGCATCGCAGAAGGCGATAAGGAAAATGACCGCGCCGGCAAGCACGGGGTGAGCTGCGATCCACGAAAGCGTGGCATCGATCCATGACGAGTCCATGCGGGGATTATAGGGGTGTGAAAGTGACTGATTGCCGGCCAGCGGCCGTGAAATGCGGTGATCTGCCGCGTATCGACGTGAATGCAAGGCCGGCGTGCCTAGAATGGCGCGGTGAATACGCCCCCTTCCCAGCAGGCGCTCAAGTCCGACACCTTCGGCCGCATCCTGCTGGTCGAGCAGGACGGACGCCGCTTCATCCGTCGCGATCTGCGCGCCGGGCCGTGGTGGCTGCGCGGGGTGGCACGCTGGCTGGCACGGCGCGAAGCACGCGCGCTGCAGCACCTGGAGGGGCTGGCGGCGACGCCGGAACTGCTGGCCTCCACCCGGCAGCGGCTGGATCGCAGCTACATGCCGGGCCTGGCGATGTACCAGCGCCCGCCGCGCGGCGACCTGGCGTACTTCCGCGCGGCACGCGCGCTGCTGCAGCAGGTCCATCGTCGCGGTGTCGCGCACAACGACCTGGCCAAGGAAGCCAACTGGCTGGTGCGCGAGGACGGCACGCCGGCCGTGATCGATTTCCAGCTGGCGGTGATCGGCAATCCGCGCTCGCGCTGGATGCGGCTGCTGGCCCGTGAAGACCTGCGCCACCTGCTCAAGCACAAGCGCATGTACTGCGGCCAGTCATTGACGCCGGTGGAACGACGCGTGCTCGCGCGGCACTCGTGGGTACGCGATCTGTGGTTCCGCACCGGCAAGCCGGTGTACCGCTTCGTCACGCGCCGGATCCTGTACTGGGAAGACAACGAGGGGCAGGGGCCCAAGCCCTGAAGCCGCGCGCACGTCGCGGTGCGGCGCACGCGGCATAATGCCCGTCCACGCAACCGCTTCGAGGATGTCCGCATGGCCAGTCTGCAAGGCAAAACCCTGTTCATCACCGGCGCCTCGCGCGGCATCGGCCTGGCCATCGCCCTGCGCGCGGCGCGTGACGGGGCCAACGTGGCCATCGCAGCCAAGTCGGCGGTGCCCAACCCGAAGCTGCCCGGCACCATCCACAGCGCCGCCGAGGCGGTGACCGCGGCCGGCGGCCAGGGCCTGGCGTTGAAGTGCGACATCCGCGAGGAAGACCAGGTGCGCGCGGCGGTGGCCGCCGCCGTCGACACGTTCGGCGGCATCGACATCCTGGTCAACAATGCCAGCGCGATCTGGCTGCGCGGCACGCTGGACACGCCGATGAAGCGGTTCGACCTGATGCAGCAGGTCAATTCGCGTGGCAGTTTCCTGTGCGCGCAGGCCTGCCTGCCGCACCTGCTGCAGGCGCCCAATCCGCACATTCTGACCCTGGCGCCGCCGCCCAGCCTGGATCCGAAGTGGTGGGGGCCGCATACCGGCTACACGCTGGCCAAGATGGGCATGAGCTTCGTCACCCTGGGCTTGGCCGCCGAATTCGGCCCGCAGGGTGTGGCAGTGAATGCGCTGTGGCCGCGCACGATCATCGCCACCGATGCGATCAACATGATTCCCGGCGTGGACAGTGCCGGCTGCCGCACTCCGGAGATCCTGGCCGACGCCGCACACGCCGTACTGACCCGCGAGGCGGCCGGTTTCAGCGGGCAGTTCCTGCTCGATGACGAAGTGCTCGCGCAGGCCGGCATCACCGATCTGGGCCGCTACGCGGTGGACCCGTCGCGCCCGCTGCTGCCGGACCTGTTCCTGGACTGACCGCTACTGGTTGAACGTTTCCGGCAGCGCGTGCCCGCAGCGCCGGCAATGCCGCGCGTCGGGTTCATGGCCTTCCAGACCGCAGTGGGGGCAGCCGCGCGCATCGCGCCGCGCGGCCAGTTCCGCATCGCGCATGGTGCTGGCCAGTTCGGCGGTGTAGATGCCGGTAGGCACGGCGATGATGCTGTAGCCGATCAGGATCAGCACCGAGGTGACGAAGCGGCCAAGCACCGTCTGCGGGACGATGTCGCCAAAGCCCACCGTCGCCATCGTCACCACCGCCCAGTACATGCTGCTGGGAATGCTGGTGAAGCCGTGGTTGGGCCCTTCGATCACGTACATCAGGGTGCCGGCGATGATCGTGATGGTCACCACCGTGAACAGGAACAGCAGGATCTTGCGCCGGCTGCGCCACAGCGACTGCATCAGGATGCCGCTTTCCTCGATGTAGCGGGTCAGCTTGAGGATGCGGAACACCCGCAGGATGCGCAGTGCGCGCACCACCAGCAGGCTCTGCGCGCCCGGGATGAACAGCGACAGGTAAGTGGGCAGGATCGAGGCCAGATCGATGATGCCCCAGATGCTCACCGCGTAGCGCAGCGGCCGCCTGACCACCAGCAGGCGCAGCACGTACTCGGCGGTGAACAGGAGCGTGAAGCCCCATTCCAGCACGTACAGCCAGTCGGCATGGGCGATGTGGAAGCGCTGCACGCTGTCGAACATCACCACCAGGACGCTGGCGATGATCGCGTAGACCAGCAGCAGGTCGAAATTGCGCGAGGGCCGGGTGTCGTGGCGGTAGATGATGTCGAACCAGCGGCGGCGCCAGCCGGTCTCGGCGGCAGGATTGAGCTGGGGGGCGCTGAACGGTCGCATGGGCCGCATTGTGCCTGAGCCGGCGGAAGCGCGAGAATGGGACTTTCCCGAACCCCTGACTGCCATGACCGCCGCCGCCCCCGATCCGCTGTTGTCCCTGTCGCATTACTACCTGCCGGTGTACAAACCGCGCCAGGTGGTGCTCGAACGTGGCCAGGGCGCGCGCGTGTGGGATACCCAGGGCCGCGAGTTCATCGATCTGGCCGCCGGCATCGCCGTGTGTGGCCTGGGCCACAACGATCCGGATCTCACCGCGGCGCTGATCGAGCAGGCCGGCAAGCTCTGGCACACCAGCAACGTGTTCTACAGCGAGCCGCCGCTGCGCCTGGCCGAGGAACTGGTCACCGCCTCGCGCTTCGCCGAGCGCGTGTTCCTGTGCAATTCCGGCGCCGAAGCCAATGAAGTGGCGATCAAGCTGGTGCGCAAGTGGGCGTCCTCGCAGGGCCGCCCGGCCCACCAGCGCGTCATCGTCACCTTCCGCGGCAGCTTCCACGGCCGCACCCTGGCGGCGGTGACCGCCACCGCCCAGCCGAAGTACCAGGAAGGCTACGAGCCGTTGCCGGGTGGCTTCCGCTATGTCGATTTCAACGACGAGGTGCAGCTGGAGACCGCGATGGCCGCCGGCGACGTGGCGGCGGTGATGCTTGAGCCGATCCAGGGCGAGGGCGGCGTGATGCCGGCCAAGCCGGGCTTCATGCAGCGCATCCGCGACCTGTGCGACCAGCACGGTGCGCTGATGGTGCTCGACGAGATCCAGGTCGGCATGGGCCGCACCGGGACGTTGTTCGCGCACTGGCAGGACGGCATCAAGCCGGACATCGTGACCCTGGCCAAGGCGCTGGGCGGCGGGTTCCCGATCGGTGCGATGCTGGCCGGCCCGAAGGTTGCCGAGGTCATGCAGTTCGGCGCGCACGGCACCACCTTCGGCGGCAACCCGCTGGCGGCGGCGGTCGCGCGCGTGGCACTGCGCAAGCTGTCTTCGCCGGAGATCGGGCACAACGTGGGCCGTCAGTCGCAGGTGCTGCGCGATGGCCTGGGCCGGATCAACGACGAGTTCAAGGTGTTCAGCCAGGTGCGTGGCCGCGGCCTGATGCTGGGCGCGGTGCTGGATCGCGATTTCGCCGGCCAGGCCGGCGCCATCCTGGACCACGCTGCCGACCAGGGCCTGCTGACGCTGCAGGCCGGTCCGGACGTGCTGCGCTTCGTGCCGTCGCTGAACATCACCGACGAGGAAATCGCCGAAGGCCTCAAGCGCCTGCGGGCGGCCATCCAGTCGTACATCGCGTCGCGCTGAGCCGCGATCCTTCGTGCCCCCGGCCCGCCCGGGGGCGCGTGCCCGGGCCCGCTTACCCGCCCAGCCCGTAGCGCTTCATGACCTTGCCGAAGGTGCGGCTGTCGGCCGCGGTCTCGGCCTGCAGGCCGGCCACGCGCGCGCCGCGCACGTTGGTGAACAGGTCGTCCACGAACAGCGTCCGTTCCGGCCGCAGGCCGAGCAGCGTTGTGGCCTGCAGGAATACGGCCGGGTCGGGTTTGCGCCCGCCCAATGCGCCGCTGCACAGAATGCGTCCGCGCAGTGCGTCGGCCAGGGTCGGCAGCAGGCGGGGAACCGTATCGGCCATCAGGGCCCCGTTGTTGGTCAGCACCGCGATCGGCAGATGCCGCGCGATGCGCTGCACGCGTTCGATCACGCCGGCCTGCGGCACCGACGCGGCGATGCGTGCCGCCTGCCACTGCGCCACGCTGACCGGCGTGCCCAGCGCAGCACCAAGACGTGCCAGATACACCGCGCTGTCCAGTCCGCTGTCGTGCTGCCGTTCCAGGCCGCTGTCGAACAGCGCGGCGTGTACCTGCGCGGTGCTGCAGCCGCAGGCGGTCGCAAGGTGGCGCACGCGCAGGTGGCGCGCGTAGTGCACCAGCACGCCATCGACATCCAGCAGCAGGCAGTCCACGGCCATCGGCATCGGCCACTCTCGTCCAGGTCCAATGCTGACCGTACCCCAGCGACGGGGCGCGCTGCGACATCGCGTCGCAGGTCGTGCGCGTACGCGGCCCCTAGAATCGCGGGGACCGTTGACTGGAGATCGCCTTGAAACTGCTTGTTCCCGTGTTGTTCGCCGGCCTGGTGCTGGCCCCGGCCGCCCACGCCCGTGTATGCGCGGTCACCCTCGACAGCACCGACCAGATGAGCTTCAGCCAGAAGGAGATCAAGGTTGCGGCGGATTGCAGCCAGGTCAAACTGACCCTGCGCCACACCGGCAAGCTGGCCGCCACCACGATGGGCCACAACTGGGTGCTGACCCGCAGTGCGGACTACCAGCCGGTGGCGATGGCCGGCATGCGCATGAAGCTGGCCGACAGCTACCTGCCCAAGGGCGACACGCGCGTGCTGGCGCACACCGCGGTCATCGGTGGCGGGCAGACCACCAGCGTCACCTTCTCCACCGCCAGGCTCGCCAAGGGCGCGGACTACACCTTCTTCTGCTCGTTCCCCGGCCACTTCGCAATGATGAAAGGCCGGTTCGTTTTCGGTTGAGAACCGAAAACGAACCGGCCCGTAGCTACCGACCGCTGGTCGGTAGGCATTGGCGTGCCGACCAGCGGTCGGCACCCACCGCTTGAGAACCGAACACAAACCGGCCAGTAGCTACCGACCGCTGGTCGGTAGGCATTGGCGTGCCGACCAGCGGTCGGCACCCACCCTCAGCCCTTGACGACCTTGAAGGCGTCACGTGCTGCGGCGATCGTTGCGTCGATCACGCTGTCGTCGTGTGCGCTGGACAGGAAGCCGGCCTCGTAGGCCGACGGCGCCAGGAACACGCCGCGTTCGAGCATGGCGTGGAAGAAGCGGTTGAACGCGCCGATGTCGCAGGCGGTCGCCTGGGCGTAGGTGTCCACCTTCTGGTCGGTGAAGAACAGGCCGAACATGCCGCCCACCTGGGTGGTGGTCACCGCCACGCCGGCCTCGGCCGCCGCAGCTTCCAGCCCGGCGCACAGGCGCGCGCTGGCTGCGCCGAGGCGGTCGTGGAAGCCCGGCTCCTGCACCAGTTCCAGCATCGCCAGGCCGGCGGCCATCGCCACCGGGTTGCCGCTCAGGGTGCCGGCCTGGTAGATCGGGCCGGACGGCGCGATCTGCGACATCAGCTCGCGCCGGCCGCCGTAGGCGCCCACCGGCATGCCGCCACCGATGATCTTGCCGAACGTGGTCAGGTCCGGGGTGATGCCGTAGTGCGCCTGTGCGCCGCCCAGGGCGACGCGGAAGCCGGTCATCACCTCGTCGAAGATCAGCAGCGTGCCGTACTGCGTGCACAGCGCACGCAGGTGCTGCAGGTAGCCCTCGCGCGGCGGAATGCAGTTGGCGTTGCCAACCACCGGTTCGATGATCAGGCCGGCGATGTGCTCGCCCTGTTCGGCGAACAATGCGGTGGCGGCCTCGAAATCGTTGTAGGGCAGGGTCAGGGTCAGTTCGCTCAGGCCTGCCGGCACGCCCGGCGAGGTCGGCACGCCCAAGGTCAGCATGCCGCTGCCGGCCTTGACCAGGAACGAATCGCCGTGGCCGTGGTAGCACCCTTCGAACTTGACGATGCGGCTGCGGCCGGTGGCACCCCGTGCCAGGCGGATCGCCGACAGCGTGGCTTCGGTCCCGGAGTTGACCATGCGCACCATCTCGCACGACGGCACCAGGCGGGTGAGCGTCTCGGCCATCACCACTTCGGCCTCGCACGGCGCGCCGAAGGACAGGCCGTTGTCGATGGCCCGCTTGACCGCCTGGCGCACGGCCGGATGGTTGTGGCCGACGATCATCGGGCCCCACGAACCGACGTAGTCGATGTAGCGGTTGCCATCCACGTCGTACAGGTACGGGCCGTCGGCGCGCTGCACGAAGAACGGCTCACCGCCGACCGACTTGAACGCGCGCACCGGCGAGTTGACGCCACCGGGCAGCAGCGCCTGGGCGCGGGTGAACAGGGCGTGGGACTGGTCGTGGTTCATGGGGTGTCCTGGTGATGCGGGAACTGGGCGAGGAAGGCGCGCTGGGCGGCGACCGGATCGTCGGCGGCGAACACGCTGCTGACCACGGCCACCAGATCGGCGCCGGCAGCGATGATGGGACCGACATTGTCCGGGGTCAGCCCGCCAATCGCCACCCGCGGCACGCCCAGTGCGGCGCTTTGCCGCAGCAGGTCGGGCGTGGCCCGGCTGAGGGTGACCTTGGTGGTGGTGGGGTAGAACGCGCCGAAGGCCACATAGCTGGCGCCGGCGGCGACGGCGCGCTCGGCATTGGCCAGCTGGTCGTAGCAGGACGCGCCGATGATGGCCGCCGCGCCAAGCAGGGCGCGCGCGGCGCCGATGTCGCCATCGGTACCGCCCAGATGGACGCCGGCGGCGCCGACACGCTGCGCCAGGTCCGGGTCGTCATTGATGATCAGCGGCACCCCGTGCTGCGCGCACAGCGCCTGCAGGGCGGTGGCCTGCGCCTGCTTCAGGGCGGCATCGGCGGTCTTGTTGCGGTACTGCAGCCAGGTGGCGCCGGCGGCCAGCAGCGGCGCGGTGCGCGCCAGCAGGCGGGCGGTGTCGGCCTCGTCGGGCGTGATCAGGTAGACGCCACGGGGGCGTGCGGAAGAGCGGGATACAGAAGTCATCGGTGGCTACCGGTAGCACGGCGGGAGTGGGACAATGGGCGCTGCCAGTTCTTGTCCTGCCGTGATTATCCAATGACCGATGCCACCGCCACCACTTTCCGCACCTGGATGTGCGTCGTCTGCGGCTTCCTGTACAAGGAAGAAGAGGGCCTGCCGGAAGAGGGCATCGCGCCGGGCACCCGCTGGGAGGATATTCCCGATACCTGGACGTGCCCGGATTGCGGCGTGACCAAGGACGATTTCGAGATGGTCGAGGTGGACTGATCCGCAACGCGGATCAATCGTGGGCTGCGGTTCAATGCAGCCGCGGCGTGCGCCCGCCCAGCTCCACCAGCTTCTCGCGCACCCACTGGGCGTCGCTGGCCTGGCCATTGCGCTGCAGGTACTGGGCCAGGTCGCGGTGCGCCCCGGCCTGGTAATCCAGCTGCAGATAGGCCAGCCCACGGTCGCGCAGGGCGTCGTCCTGTTCCGGGGCCAGCTTCAGCAGCCGGTCCGCGCTGCGTGCGGCGCGGTCCCATTCGCCGCGCTCGGCGTAGACCCCATGCAGGTTGCGCAGCATGCGCATCAGGATCGCGCGTGCCGGCGCCGGATCGAGGATCTGCGCCAGCACATCGTCATCGGGGACTTCGCCGCCCAGGTGCGAGCGGGCGCGTTCGCGCAGCTCTTCCACGTCCAGCGGGCGTCCGCCGTTGAAGGGGTCCATCACCAGCACGCCGTCGTTGACCGGCAGGCGCACCAGGAAGTGACCGGGGAAGGACACGCCGTCCAGCGGAATGCCCAGCCGGCGCGAGACTTCCATCTGCACCAGCGCCAATGAGATCGGGTTGCCCAGGCGGCGTTCGAACACCTGGTTGAGGTAGCTGTTGCGCGGGTCGTAGTACTCGCCGTGGTCGCCGCTGTAGCCCAGTTCGTCGAACAGGTGGCGGTTGACGGCGGCGATCTTCATCGGCCACATCTCGATCGTGCCGACCTCGGTGCGCAGATGGTCGACATGGCTCTGGATGAGCGCGTCGTAGACCTTCGGGTCCAGGTCGGGGTACTCGTCGCGGGCGATCAGCAGCGCGGTGGGCAACAAGGGCAGCGCCTCGTCGTCCAGGTCGGCCAGCGAATCCCACTCCGGTAATGTCATCTGCCCCTGCATGGGACAAGACTGGCGACAAACGCGTCGCGATTCAAGCACGGCGGTGTGAAAGACCGCCGGCCGTGGCCGGCGGTCGCGCGCTCACCTGGCCGCGTCGATGCCCGGGCCGAACACCAGCTCGGTGCCATCGGCCAGGCCCAGCTTTTCAGCCTGGCCGGCATTGAGTTCCAGCACGTAACGGGCCGGGCCGCTGCTGGGGTAGGGCGGGCAGCGGTCGCCGGCCGAGCACGGCGGCACGTCACGCGACTGGCTGACCAGTCGGCGCTGCGCATCGAAGTACAGGATGTCCAGCGCGATCTTGGTGTTCTTCATCCAGTACGCCTGCAGTTCTTCGCGTTCGTGGATGAACAGCATGCCGTGGTCGGCGGGCATCTGGTCGCGGAACATCAGCCCGCGCGCGCGGGTTTCATCGTTGGTCGCCAGTTCCACCTGGTACCGGGTGCCACCCAGTTCCACCCAGTGGCGGGCGCCGGTGCTGGCGCAACCGGTCGGGGCCAGCAGCAACAGCAGCGGCAGCAGACGCTTGAAGATCATCGTTCACCTCGACGGTAAGGCCGGCGGCAGGCGCCGGCCAGGGGATCAGAACACCTGCGGCGGTTCGCCACCGACGATCACCACATCGGCCGGGCGCCGCGCGAACAGGCCCACGCAGACCACGCCGGGCAGCTGGTTGAGCTCGCGCTCCAGCTTCACCGGATCGGTGATTTCCAGGTGGTGGATGTCCAGGATGACGTTGCCGTTGTCGGTGACCACGCCTTCGCGCCACGCCGGCTGGCCACCGGTCATCTCCAGGATCTGGCGCGCCACCAGGCTGCGTGCCATCGGGATCACTTCCACCGGCAGCGGGAAGCGGCCCAGCACCTTGACCTGCTTGCTCGGGTCGACGATGCAGACGAAGCGCTCGCTGGCCTCGGCGATGATCTTTTCACGGGTCAGGGCAGCGCCACCGCCCTTGATCAGGCACTTGTTGCCGTCGCATTCGTCGGCGCCGTCCACGTACAGCGACAGCTTGCCGGTGTGGTTCAGTTCCATCACCTCGATGCCGTGTTCGCGCAGGCGTGCGGTGCTCTGTTCGGAGCTGGACACGGTGCCCTTGATGCGGTGCTTGATGCGGGCCAGGCCGTCGATGAAGTAGGCAACGGTGGACCCGGTGCCAACACCGACGATCATGCCGTCTTCGACGTATTCCAGGGCTTTTTCGGCGGCCAGGCGCTTGGCTTCGGACATGGCGGAGAACTCTTGGGGACGAGGATGAAAAGAAGGGGTCAGTGCTTTTCCAGCGACAGCAGCGTTTTCCACTGCGCTGCGGTCACCGGCAGGATCGACAGGCGGTTGCCGCGCGCGATGAGCGGGAAACCCTCGCCCAGCGCATCGGCGTGCAGCTTGATCTCGTCCAGCGAAATCGTGTCGCGCAGCTTGCGCTCGAAGGCCACGTCCACCAGCAGCCAGCGCGGTTCTTCGCGGGTCGCCTTGGGATCGTAGTAGTCCGATCCGGCGTCGAACTGGGTCTCGTCCGGATACGCGTCGCTGGCCACGGTGGCCAGCCCGACGATGCCCGGGACCTTGGTATTGGAGTGGTAGAACAGCACGCCATCGCCGACTTTCATGCCATCGCGCATGAAGTTGCGCGCCTGGTAGTTGCGCACGCCGTTCCAGGGCTCGCGGCCCACACGCTGCAGATCATCGATGGAAAAGGCGTCCGGTTCGGACTTCATCAGCCAGTAGCGCTTGCGTGCAGTCATGCCATGTCTATCGCGGTAGGGGCCGGTCGGGGGTCGGCGCGGGAACAAGGGTGGACAGTTCGGTGCAGATCGCATCGACCGGGACATCCCAGGACGCGATCGGCAGTGCGTCCACCTGCTGGATCGAGAATCCGACGCCGACCAGCCACGGCGGGGCCGGGCGCGCCTGTCGGAATGCGAAGCTGCGATCATACCAGCCACCTCCCATGCCCAGTCGCCGGCACTGGCTGTCGAACCCGACCAGCGGTGCCACCACCAGCGCCATCTGCTCCGGCGCCAGGGTCTGTGCGATGGGCATGTCCGGCTCGGGAATGCCGAACCGGTTGGCGGTCAGCGGCTGGCCGGGGCGCCACGGCGCGAAGCGCAGCGTCTGCTCGTGAAGCACCGGCAGGCAATAGACCACGGTGTCGGGCAACTGCATCTGCCAACGGTGCAGGGCGATTTCGCCATCCATCGCCCAATAGCCGGCGACATGGCCCGCAGTGGGGGCGAACGGCAGCGACAACAGCGCGTCGGCCAAGGTGTCGGCGGCGGCCAGGCGGTGCGCGGCGGGGAGGTCTCGACGGGCGTGGCGCAACTGCTGGCGCAGGGCCAGGCGCGGGTCGGTCATGCCGGGATCCAGGTCACGGTTGGGGAACGGCGGATAAAACAAGAGCGACGTTCCAGGGGAACGTCGCTCTTGCCGGAATATTGCATTCTCCGCGGTGACGATGCGTGCGAAACGACCTTGAACCCGGGGTTCAAGTGGGTACGCTGGGGTTCCTTCGGGCTTCCCGCTACAAGGCGGACCTGCACTCCCGGCGCCGTCGCGCACCCGTGGTCGTAATTAAGGGACAAGGCGAATGTTTGCACACGCCGTCGTTCACAGCAGAGAACGCGTCGCCATTATAGCCAAGCGCGCGCCAAGGGATAGGCCGTTCGTCGGTCGGATTGCAGGGGAATTCAGATCGATGACAGCCGCGTGTTCATCACCGCATGCGTTGCGCCGGCCGCTGCCCGGCTGCCCACGCGGGCGCGGCACGGATCGGCGCCCGGTCAGGCGCCGTCGATCGCGCGATCCAGCCGCCGGTTCAGGTCGGCCAGCGTCTGCTGCAGTGCCACCGCCTGCCGGGCGTGGTCGTCGCGCAGCTGCTGCAGTTCGTGGGCCAGGTTGAGCGCGGCCAGCACCGCAACCCGGTCCACCGCCGCCATCCGGTTGCTGCCGCGGATTTCGCGCATCTTGGCGTCCAGCAGCCTGGCCGCGGCCGTGAGGCTTTCGCGTTCCTCGGCGCCCACGCCCACGGTGTACTCGCGGTCCAGGATGCGGACACTGACCGGTTCGGTCTGGCTCATGTGTGCTGCTCCAGGGACTTGAGGCGGGTGATCATCGCTTCGACCCGGGAGCGGGCCTGTTCGTTCTTGGCCAGCAGCTGGGAGCGCTCGGCCACCAGTTGTTCCTGCTGGTGGCGCAGGCTGCGGTTCTCCTCCGCCAGGCGCTGGTTGCGCTCAAGCAACGCCTCCACGCGTGCGGCGAAGGCCTGCAACTGGGCGATGGCGTCGGCGGGTTCCATGAGCGGCACGATAGGCAAGGGCGCACGGGGCGGTCAAGCGAATAATGACGGGCCCCCGGGGCGGTCCGGGCCGAGGCCTGTCGCGGGCAGCCCGGCGGCGCGGCGACGACCCGGGAAACACGGCCGGATTGCTACACTGTAGCGCTCACAAACCGTGGTGATCGGCTGCGGTGGCACCTTTTTCTGATCGAGCCCCAAGATGACCGAACTTCCGAGTGTCGACGACGTAAACCAGGCCAGCCAGGCATTGGGCCTGGGCGCCAACGCGGCTGAACTTCACGGCGGCCTGTGCGGCTGGCTGTCCGCCGGCGGTGCGCCGGTGCGTGAATGGCCGGCGCGGGTGCTGGCCGATGACGCCCTGCCGGTGCCCGCCGAGGGCGATGCTCTGTCGCGCCTGCTGGAGGCCAGCGTGGCCCAGCTCGAAGACCGTGACTTCGCCTTTGAACTGCTGCTGTCCGACGCCAGCGACACCGCGGCGCAGGCCGATGCGCTGTTCACCTGGGCACGCGCCTTCCTGGGCGGCTTCGGGCTGGGGTCGGGCGGACGCCGCCCGGCATTGTCCGAAGAAGGCGAAGAGGCGCTCAACGATCTGGCCAAGCTGGCCCAGGCGTCGAGCGAGGACTTCGAAAGCGGCAACGACGACGACGAGGACGCGCTGGCCGAGATCGAGGAGTTCATCCGCGTGGCGGTGCTGCTGCTGCACGGGGACTGCGTCATGGCCGCGCGCCATCGGCAGCGCCTGAACTGAGATGGACATCCGGCAGCTGACCGGCATCTCCGCCGCCGAATACACGCGTCGCCGCCGCCAGCTGATGGAAATGGCCGGCGATGACGCGATCCTGGTGCTGCCGGCCGCCTCCGAGCGGGTGCGCAGCCTGGATACCCATTATCCGTTCCGCCAGGACTCGGATTTCTGGTACCTGTCCGGCTTTCCCGAGCCGGACGCGGTGCTGGTGCTCATTCCCGGGCGCCGCCACGGCGAAGTGATCCTGTTCTGCCGCGAGCGCGATGCCGACCGCGAGGCCTGGGATGGCGCACGCGCCGGCCAGGAGGGCGCGGTGTCGCGGTACGGCATGGACGATGCGTACCCGATCGACGACCTGGACGACATCCTGCCGGGCCTGCTCGAAGGCCGCTCGCGGGTGTACTACCACTTCGGCCGCGATGCGGAGTTCGACCTCAAGCTGATCGGCTGGGTCAACCGCGTGCGCTCCCAGGTCCGTCACGGCGCCCAGCCGCCGCACGAGTTCCTGGAACTGGGCCACCTGCTGCACGAGCAGCGCCTGTTCAAATCTGCCGCGGAGATCGCGCTGATGCAGCGCGCGGCCGACATCAGCGTGCAGGCGCACCGCGTCGCGATGCGCGTGGCGCAACCGGGCATCCACGAGTACGAGCTGCAGGCCGATCTGGAACGCGAATTCCGCGCCAATGATGCCTGGGCCGCGTACGGCAGCATTGTCGGTGCCGGCGCCAACGCCTGCATCCTGCATTACCGCGACAACAACGCCCGCAGCCGCGACGGTGATCTGGTGCTGATCGACGCGGGCGCCGAATATCGCGGATACGCCAGCGACATCACCCGCACCTTCCCGGTCAACGGCCGCTTCACGGCCGAGCAGCGCGCGCTGCACGATCTGGTTGGCGCGGCGCAGGCCGCTGCGCTTGCGCAGGCGCGCCCGGGGCAGGCGTACGAAGCCGGACATCTGGCCGCGGTGGAAACGCTGACCGAGGGGCTGCTGCGGCTGGGCCTGCTCAAGGGCAGCCTGGAAGAGAACATCGCCGAAGGCCATTACCAGCGCTTCTACCGGCACAAAACCGGTCATTGGCTGGGCCTGGACGTGCATGACGTTGGCGATTACCGGCTGGCCGGTGATTCACGGATGCTGGAGCCGGGCATGGTGTTCACCATTGAGCCGGGCCTGTACGTCTCGTCCGACGACCGCACCGTGGACGCGCGCTGGCGTGGCATCGGCATCCGCACCGAGGACGACGTGCTGATCACCGACGACGGCCACCAGGTACTGACCGCAGCGCTGGCGCGCAGCGCCGACGAGATCGAAGCAGAGATGGCCGCGCGCTGAGCCGGCCAGGGGCGCGGCGTTCCATATCAACGCCGCACCACCCCGTAGAGCCGACCTCTGGTCGGCTGCTCTCCGCACCGACATCAACATCCCGCGCTGCGCGCGATAGCCGACCAACGGTCGGCTCTACCCGCGCTCGCTCCGCTGCCCCCCCGTAGAGCCGACCTCTGGTCGGCTGCTCTTCGCACCGACATCAACACCCGCGCTGCGCGCGATAGCCGACCAACGGTCGGCTCTACCCGCGCTCGCTCCGCTGCCCCCGTAGAGCCGACCTCTGGTCGGCTGCTCTCCGCACCGACATCAACACCCGCGCTGCGCGCGATAGCCGACCAACGGTCGGCTCTACCCGCGCTCGCTCCGCTGCCCCCCGTAGAGCCGACCTCTGGTCGGCTGCTCTCCGCACCGACATCAACACCCCGCGCTGCGCGCGATAGCCGACCAACGGTCGGCTCTACCGGCGGTTGGCCGGTCCGCTCTACCGGCAATCGCTCTGCTGCCCCCGTAGAGCCGACCTCTGGTCGGCTGCTCTCCGCACCGACATCAACACCCCGCGCTGCGCGCGATAGCCGACCAACGGTCGGCTCTACCGGCGGTTGATCGGTGGGCTCTACCCGCGGTTGTCGTGCGGTCGGTCAATCCGCGGCGGCGAAGGCGGGGCGGGTGAGGTTGTCGGCGTCGCCGTCGGTGCACAGTACTTCGTCTTCGATGCGGATGCCGCCATAGGGCCGGAAGAAGTCCACGCGGCCCCAGTCGATGCTGTCGGCGTTGCCGGCCTGCTTGACCTCGTCCAGCAGCATGTCGATGAAGTACAGGCCCGGTTCGATGGTGACCACCATGCCCGGTTCCAGCACGCGGGTCAGGCGCAGGTAGGGATGGCCCTGCGGACGTTCGACGCGGCCGCCGCGGTCGCTGGCGGCGAAGCCGGCGACGTCGTGGACCTGCAGGCCGATCAGATGGCCCAGGCCGTGCGGGAAGAACGCCGCGCTGACGCCGGTGGCCAGCGCGGCCTCCGCGGACACCTTGAGCACGCCGAAGTCCTTGAGGATGCCCATCAGCGACAGGTGCGCATCGAGGTGAAGCTGCTTGTAGTCCACCCCGGCACGCACGCCAGCGCCCATTGCCTGCTGCGCGGCGTCGACCGCGTCGATCATCGCCTGGAACTCGTCGTGCCCGGCGGCGGCGTAGGTGCGGGTGATGTCGCTGGCATAGCCGTGCGCGCTGGCGCCGGCATCGATCAGGAAGCTGCGCAGCGGCTGCGGCGCGGTGCGGCCCAGGTCGGTGTAATGCAGGACGGCGGCGTGCTCGTTGAGGCCGATGATGTTGCCGTAAGGCAGTTCATTGGCATCCTGGCCGACCGCGCGGCAGTACGCCATGTGGATCTCGAACTCGCTGGCGCCGGCGCGGAAGGCGGCTTCGGCGGCACGGTGTCCGCGCACGCCCAGGCGCTGGGCCTGACGCATCAGGGCGATCTCGTACGGCGTCTTGCTGGCGCGGTGCCAGTCCAGGTAGCTCAGCACCGGGTCGGGATTGTTAGGCACGAACGCGCCCAGCGCGCTCTGCGGTTCGCCGAGGATCGCGCAGCGCGCGGCGTCCTTCGGCAACAGCGCCAGCGCCTCTTCGGGCGTGCGGATGATGGCGATGTCCACATGCTCCACCCACCAGCCATTGGGCGCATCGGGCACCACGTGCCAGTAGTCGAACGGCTGGTGGAAGATCACGGTGGGGCGCTTGCCCGGGGTGTACACCAGCCAGCTGTTGGGCACCTTGGTCAGCGGCAGCCAGGCCTTGAAGTTCGGGTTGACGGCATACGGATAGTCGCGGTCGTCGAACGCCTGGTAGTGCTGGGTGCCGCTGGGAATCACCAGGTGATCGAAACCGCCGCGCGCCAGCGCTTCATCGGCGCGCCGGCACAGCACGCTGATGTGGTGGGAATACAGGGCGCCGAGGTCTGGCTGGTTCATCGCGGAGGCTCGTTGGACAGTGCGGAGTGCAGCCCCTGATTCTGCCGCAATCGCGCTGGCCGCGCTGTGCCGGAACCGGCACTCAGACCGCCGAAGTTTCCTGTGCGATCCAGTCGCGCAGCTGTTCGCGGTGTTCCCGGCTCAAGGTGAGGAAGCGGAAGCCCACCCAGGCCTGGCCGGGGGCATGGGTCTGCTCGCTCCACAGCAGGTGGGCGCCGACATCGAGCACGCGCGGCTGGCCGTGCGGTCCGGGAATCGCGAACTGCAGCTGGTACAGGGCATCCTCGTGCATGGGTACCGAGGCCAGCATCAGCATGCCGGTTTCGGATACGTTGCCAAGGCGGCCGACGATGGTCTCGGCCAGGCAGTCGGTGACCGGCACCAGTTCGGCCACCTGGCGGCGGGGAGCGCGGCGCGTATCGGGGGTGTTCATGCAGAAGCCTCCGGGGTGCCAGCGCCGGCGAGCGAGCGCAGGGTGCGCAGGGTGGCCTGCCAGGCACGGTCGATCAGGCGGCCCTTGTCTTCGGTGACGATGCGCGCCTGGCCGTGCGCCATCAGGCGGGCGAGGGCATCGAGCGAATGCTCGCCGGCCTTCTGCCCGCGCGGCGTGACGAACAACGCGTTGTCGGTGACCAGGCTGTACCAGGACAGCCGCTGGCGCCGCACGTCGCCCTGCTGGTTGGTGGTGAATTCGAACCAGGTGCCGAACGGCAGCGTGCGCAGCTGGCGGTAGCAGTCTTCTTCGGCGGTGCTGCGCGCCAGCGGGGCGACCTTGCGCGGGTCGGCGCTGTCGGCCTGTTCGCCCAGGCGGGTGCGCGCCTTCAGGCGCGCGGTCAGTTCGGTCCGCGAGGTGCTGTCGTCCTCGCCGCCAGGGGTGGACAGCCGCCTGGCGATCGCGGCGGCCTCGTCCTGGTGGTAGCCCACCTGCAGCAGGGCAGCTTCAACCTGCTCGCCCAGCGCGGTGTCGCTGTCCGCCGCGCCCGGCGGCTGGCAGGTGACGGCGGCGATACGCGCCGTTTCCTGCTGGCGCTGCTGCCACTGCGGCGACTCCTCGCCGTGCCGCAGCAGGGTCAGGGTCAGCGTGTCCGACCACGCCTGCTTGAGCAGGGACTGCACGAAGCGCGGCGGCGCCGCCTGGGCGCACACCTGCTCGATGCTGGCGCTGGCCTGCTGCTTGGCCGACTCCAGGCGCTCCTTGCCGCGGGCTGCGTCTACGTGCCGGCGCTCGGCCAGTTCGGCCTTGTGCGCCAGCGCGCGGAAATGCTGCTGGATGTCTTCGTTGGCGGCCTCGAACACCCCGGCATCGCCCTGGTAGTTCTGCACCACCTGGTCGACCGCGTTGCCGAGCTTGGCGATCAGCTGCGGATCGACATCCTCCTCGCCCAGCCAGGTGGCGCCCGCTTCGGCCACGGCATTGAGCAGCTCGCGGGCCGGGTGCTGGTCGCGCACGAAGAAGGCGGGGTCGGCCAGCGCCGCGCGCGCCACCGGTACCTGCAGGCGGGTCAGCAGGTCGGCGGCGGCGGCGTCATGCCGGACTTCGCGCTGGATCTGCCCGTAGAGCATGTCCAGCAGGTCGAAGGTGTCGTTGTCCTTGATGGTAAGGGCGGCCTGCGGCCCGTGGTCGGCGCGCACCTGGGCGAGCAGGGCGTTGTGCAGGTCGGCCATGCTGCGACGGGGACCGGCGGCGTGTGCCGTCTGGCTCTGCAGGCGGGCCAGGGTGGCATGCAGGGCCTCATCGGGGACCGGGACGGCCGCGGTGGCCGCTGTTGCCTGCGGCGGTGCCGGCAGGCCGGGCGCGGGTGCGCCGGCCGCCGCCGATCCATCCGCGGATACAGGGCCGGTGCCGACGCCCGAAGGTGCGGCCGCTGCGCCCGCGCTGGCCTGGCGCGCGGCCCCAAGCAGCTGGTGCAGGGCGGCCATTGCCGGTGCGGTGAGATCCGGGCTGGCCGTAGCAGCGGCCGGCGCACCCGTCAGCGGGGCGAGGGTGGCGTCCTGCAGCGAGCGCGGCAGGGCGCCCATTGCTTCGCTGGTCATGGCCGCCCAGGCGCCGGCCGGTGCGGCACCGCCCCAGCCGGTCAGCGGCCGTACGCCGGTGCCGCCGGCACGGCCGGGCGGGCCCCGCTCGGCGCCGGTGACGATGCGGCGGGTGGTTGCCGACCGGGCCAGGTACGGCGTGTAGATCAGGCCGGGCAGCACGCCCTCGTGGCCGAGCAGGATGTTGGCGCGCTCCAGCAGCTCGCCGAGGCGCTCGATCAGCTGGCGGTCGAAGACGCGGAACAGGGCCAGTTGGGTTTCCAGCCCCAGTGCGAACTGTTCGCCCAGCTCGCGTGCGATCCGGCACAGCACGTACGGGCCGAAGGGCAGGTCTTCGACGTCGAACGCCGGCCCGGCCGCGAGTACGCCGAAGCGCTGGCCCAGCAGCTGCAGCGCGCTGGCCGACCGTTGCGCTTCGCGCCGGGTGATGTCGGCCAGCACGATGTCGCGGTCGATGTCGGTATCGGTGACCAGGGTCAGGGTGTTGGCCGATACCGGCGCGGCGGCGGCCACCGGCCGCTGCGCCTGGCGCGGTTGGCGCAGCTGCGCCAGCGCATCGGCGAGCGCGGACAGAAAGCGTGGCGCGAACAGGGCGTTCACGTCGTGCAGCTGCCGTGCCTGGGCGTAGATGTCGGCCTGGATCTGGCTGTTGCGCGCGCGTTCGGCATCGCGGAACAACTCGCGTTCCAGCTCCACGATGGTGAGTTTGAGCGGGTTGCTCAGGGTCTGCACGGCCTGGGCATGCAGAGCGGCCAGCAGCCGGCGCACGCGCGGCGGCGCATCGACGCTGGCAAAGCGCGCCGTGTCGGCCTGGGACGATGAAGGTGCGGACGCAGACATCCGTTGTGGTTCCGGCTCCCCTGAGTACCCGGAATCTAACGTTTTCCCCGGTTTGCCGCCATACGGCGCGTGAAGACACACCTGACACGCCATCGTAGAGCCGGGTTCTACCCGGCTGCACGCCGTCCGGCTCGGCGCACACCTGACTCAAGCCGGGCAGGGCCCGGCGTTACGGGAGGAACAGCTCGACGACGTCGTTGGTGAAGCGGCGGCCCAGTTCGGTGGGCTGGGCGTGGTCGCCGTTCACTGTCATCCACCCGCGTGCCACTGCGGTCTGCAGCGGTGCGGCGATCCGCGCCCGCTCCAGCCCGGTGCGCGATTCGAAATCGCGCAGGCCGAAGCCCTCGTGAAGGCGCAGCAGGTTCAGCATGTACTCGAACGGCAGGCGGTCGGCATCGATGATGTCATCGCCGCCGATCGACGCGGCCTTGCCGGCGCTGTCCATGAACGTCTGCGGGTGCTTGTGCTTCCAGCGCCGCAGCACGTTCTGCCCGGCGCCACTGCTGATCTTGCCGTGCGCGCCGGCGCCGATGCCGAGGTAGTCGCCAAAGCGCCAGTAGTTCAGGTTGTGCGCGCTCTGGCGGCCCGGTCGTGCATAGGCGCTGACCTCGTACTGCGCATAGCCGGCCTCGGCCAGCAGGCGCTGGCAGTGCTCCTGGATGTCCCAGGCCGCGTCTTCATCCGGAATGCCCTGCGGCGGCCGTGCGAAGAACACCGTGTTCGGCTCCAGGGTGAGCTGGTAGTGCGACAGATGCGTGGGCTGCAGCGCAAACGCGCGCTCCAGGTCGTGTTCGGCCTGGGCAAGGGTCTGCTGCGGCAGTGCGTACATCAGGTCGATGTTGAAGTTGTCGTAGCCGGCGTCCTGCGCCAGCTTGACCGCACGCTCGGCCTCGCCACTGTCGTGGATGCGGCCCAGGCGCTTGAGTGCGTCGTCGTTGAAGGTCTGGATGCCGAAGCTGATGCGGTTCACGCCGGCCGCGCGGTAGCGGTCGAAGCGGCCGTGCTCGGCCGTGCCTGGATTCGCTTCCAGGGTGACTTCCAGATTCGGTGCGAAGCGCAACCGTGCCGAGGCGGCCTGCAGGAAGCGGTCGATCGCCTCGGGCGGAAACAGGCTGGGCGTGCCGCCGCCGAAGAACACGCTGCTGACCACCCGGCCCCAGACCAGCGGCAGGTCCTGGTCCAGGTCGCGGATCAGCGCATCGATGTAGGCCTCGAACGGCAGCTCGCCCTTGGCCGCATGCGAGTTGAAATCGCAGTACGGACATTTGCGCACGCACCAGGGCAGATGCACGTACAGCGACAGCGGTGGCGGGATCAGCCGCGGCGCCGGGTCGTGATCGTGGTCGCCGGTGCAGGCTTCGCCGGGGAGGTGATTGCAGGGGGTGTTCATGGATGTTGCCGTGCGGCGTGGTTCGGGGGAAGGGCGCTGTTGTCCGGCGCCAGTTCGCGGGGAAGGGGCAGCTCGGGCTGGGCGGCGTGCACCGCAGCGGCGATGGCGCGGAACAGCGCCAGCTCGCCCCCATCGGCCACGTGCGTGTTCATCACCCGCACACGGTTCCAACGCCGGTGTGGAGCGGGACGCAGGGCCACGCCCAGTTCGCTGACCACCGACTGGGTGCTGTGTTGCCAGTTGCCATAGTGCAGCGCGTCCACCTCACGGGCATGGAAGCGGCGCGTGCGGAAGCCATTGAGCACGCTCTTGACCTCGATATGGCCATCGGTCCCGATGACCACGCGTTGCCGGCTCATCACCGCGAACAGGCCGCCGAGCAGCAGCCACATGCTGCCGACAAGGCCGAACAGGAAGCCCCACGGGGTCCGTTGCGCCGGGTCGCTGCTGTCCGATCCGAGCAGGGATGCACCGCCCATCACCACCAGGACGCCCAGCATCAGCATGGCCAGCAGCACCTGGAAGCTGCGTCCGTCTGAATGGAACACGCGGTGCGCCACGGGGCTCATGCGCGGGTGAGGAACCCGCGCAGCTTGGCCAGGGCGATGGCCCGGTGGCTGATGGCGTTCTTCTGTGCCGGTTCCATCTCCGCTGCGGTCAGGCCGTGGACCGGGTCCAGGAACACCGGGTTGTAACCGAACCCGTTGCTGCCGCGCGGTTCATCCAGGATCACGCCCTCCCAGCTGCCTTCGCAGATCAGCGGTTGCGGGTCGTTGGCGTGGCGCAGCAGCACGATCACCGCGTAGAACCGCGCGGTGCGGCGCTCGGCCGGGACATCGCGCATCGCCTCGAGCAGCTTGGCGTTGTTGGCGGCATCGTTGGTAGGGCTGCCGGCGTAACGCGCGCTGTACAGGCCGGGCGCGCCATCGAGCGCGTCCACGATCAGGCCCGAGTCGTCGGCCAGGGCCGGCAGGCCGGTGCTCGCACAGGCATGGCGGGCCTTGATCAGCGCATTTTCGACGAAGGTCAGGCCGGTCTCGGGCACATCGCTGACGCCCAGTTCGCCCTGCGCCACGATCTGCAGCGGCAGCTCGCCGAGCATGGCCTGCAGTTCCTTCAGCTTGCCGGCGTTGCCGCTGGCCAGTACCAGTTTCATGCGTTCGGCTCCAGCAGGTCCCAGGTGTTGCCGTACAGGTCGGCGAACACCGCAACGGTGGCGTAGACCTCCTTGCGCGGGGTCTCGAGGAAGACCACGCCCTGGGCGGTCATGGCGGCGTGGTCGCGGTGGAAATCGTCGGTGTTCAGGAAGAAACCGACACGGCCGCCGGTCTGGTTGCCGATGCGCGCGCGCTGCTCGTCGTTGCTGGCGCGGGCCAGCAGCAGTGCGGCGGCGCTGCCGTCGGTCGGTCCCACCACCACCCAGCGCTTGTCGCCCTGGTCGATGTCCTCAAGCAGGGTGAAGCCCAGCTTGCCGGTGTACCAGGCGATGGCCTCGTCGTAATCGGCCACCACCAGGGTGGTCAGGGCGATGCGCCGGCTCATGCCGAGGCCAGTGCGGCCTGCTGTGCCGCGAACAGATCCTTGATGCCCTTCTCGGCCAGCACCAGCAGCGCGTCCAGTTCATCGCGGCGGAAGGCGTGCCCTTCGGCGGTGCCCTGCAGCTCGATGAAGCCGCCGCCGTCGTTCATCACCACGTTCATGTCGGTGTCGCAGTCGCTGTCTTCGGCGTAATCCAGGTCCAGCACCGGGGTGCCGCGGTACACGCCCACCGACACCGCCGCTACCGCGCCGAAGATCGGGTTGCGCTTGATGTCGCCGCGCTTGAGCAGGTAGTTCACCGCATCCACCAGGGCCACGTAGGCGCCGGTGATGGCGGCGGTCCGGGTGCCACCGTCGGCCTGCAGCACGTCGCAGTCCAGGGTGATGGTGCGTTCGCCGAGCGCGCCGCGGTCGATGCAGGCACGCAGGGTGCGGCCGATCAGGCGCTGGATTTCCAGCGTGCGGCCGCCCTGCTTGCCGCGGGCGGCTTCGCGGTCGTTACGGGTGTGGGTCGAACGCGGCAGCATGCCGTACTCGGCCGTCACCCAGCCCTCGCCCTTGCCGCGCAGGAAGCCCGGCACGCGGTTCTCCACGCTGGCGGTGCACAGCACGCGGGTTTCACCGAAGCTGACCAGCACCGAACCCTCGGCATGGCGGGTGAAGGCGCGCTCGATGCGCACTTCGCGCAGCTGGTCGGCCTGGCGGCCACTGGGACGGGGATCGGACATGCTTGGCTTCCGGGTAGGACGGGGGATGCGGAGCCGCGCCCGGGCCGGAGACCGGCGGGCGAGGAGGCCGTGAGAAGACCGCTAGGGTACCATTTGCACTTTGAGAGCACCGGAAACCCGCATGATTCGAAGCATGACCGCCTATGCCGGCGGCGAGCGCGCCACCCGCTGGGGCACGCTGGCCTGTGAGCTGCGCTCGGTCAACCACCGGTTCCTGGAGGTGGGCGTGCGCCTGCCCGAAGAACTGCGTGCGTTGGAACCGCAGCTGCGCGAGCGCGTCGCTTCCCGTTGCAGCCGCGGCAAGATCGATCTGGTGGTGCGCCTGCGCGCCCCGGAGGTCACCGGTGCGCTGGTGGTCAACGATGCGCTGCTGGCCCAGCTGGGCGAGCTGTCCAGGCGCCTGGCGCCGGGCTTCCCCAGCCTGCAGGTGAGCTTCACCGAACTGCTGCAGGTGCCAGGCGTGATGCAGGGCGAAGCGGTCGATGCCGCAGCGTTGCAGGCCGAGGCCCTGGCCCTGCTGGATACCGCGCTGGACGGCTTCGTGGCCGCGCGCGAGCGCGAAGGCGACAAGCTGGCCACCGCCATCCAGGAACGCGTGGACGGGGTGGAGCGCATCGCCGCCGAGGTCACCACGCTGATTCCGCTGATCCGCGAGGGCCAGCGCGCCAAGCTGTCGGCGCGCCTGGCCGACCTGCCGCATCCGGTGGATCCCGGCCGCGCCGAGCAGGAACTGGTGCTGTGGCTGCAGAAGCTGGACGTGGATGAGGAACTGGACCGCCTGGGCAGCCATATCGTGGAGATCCGCCGCGTGCTCAAGCAGCGCGAACCGGTCGGCCGCCGCCTGGACTTCCTGCTGCAGGAGTTCAACCGCGAAGCCAACACGCTGGGCTCCAAGTCGGTGGACAGCCGCACCTCCAACGCCGCCGTCGAACTCAAGGTGCTGATCGACCAGATCCGCGAACAGGTGCAGAACATCGAATGAGCAGCCAGCCCATGCCGACCGCCGAGCCCGCACGCGGCACTCTGTACATCGTGGCCGCGCCCTCCGGGGCCGGGAAAAGCAGCATCGTCAATGCCACCCTGGCGCGCGACCCGCAGATCGCCCTGTCGATCTCGTTCACGTCGCGTGCCACGCGGCCTGGCGAGATCAACGGCGAGCATTACCACTTCGTGAGCGCCGCGGAGTTCGAACGGATGATCGCCGCCGGTGACTTCTTCGAGCATGCGTGGGTGCATGGCGACTGGAAGGGCACCGCCCGGCAGTCGGTGGAGCCGCAGCTGGCCGCCGGCCAGGACGTGCTGCTGGAGATCGACTGGCAGGGCGCCCAGCAGGTGCGCCAGCTGGTGCCCGGCACGGTGACGGTGTTCATCCTGCCGCCGTCCCGGCAGGCGCTGCAGGACCGCATGCGCAAGCGCGGGCAGGACAGCGAGGCGGTGATCGCCCAGCGTCTGGCCGCCGCGCGCGAGGAAATGCTGCACTTCAACGACTTCGACTACGTCATCGTCAACGAGGTCTTCGAGACCGCGGTGGACGAGCTGTGCGCCATCTTCACGGCCAGCCGGCTGCGCCGGGAGGCCCAGAAGGTCCGTCACGCCGGGCTGATCCAGGCCCTGTTGACCCAGGATCCGGCCACAACTGACTGATTCACAAGGGGCGGGTAGCGGGTTGGCTTGATTTTGTCCAGCCCCCGCCGGTACAATCCGTCCCCTTTCCCTCATTCGATTGAGCAGCCCTCACCGGCTGCCGGGAGCCCGCATGGCCCGCATCACCGTAGAAGATTGTCTGGAAGTCGTGAACAACCGTTTCGAACTGGTCATGATGGCGTCCAAGCGCGCCCGTCAGCTGGCCAATGGCGTCCAGGCCACCCTGGACAACAGCGAAACCGAAGACAAGCCGACCGTGCTGGCGCTGCGCGAGATTGCCGCCCGCAAGATCGACAACGCCCTGATCGACGAAGTCGAGAAGGCCGAACGCGAGCGTGCCGAGCGTGAAGCACTGGAATGGGCCGCTGCCGAAGTCGTTGCCGACGAAGACATGTCCAAGAACGACGACTGATCGCCCACGCGATGCCTCGTTGTTGCCGCAGACAGCCCGCCCCTGGCGGGCTGTTTGCATGTCAGGGCCAGGGTTCGGTCATGACGCAATAGTTTGCCGTTATCTCGTGGCTGGAATAGTCTTCAAGCCATGAATCCAGGCCCCACTGCCAAGGTCGCCTCGCCCCCCGGCGCGGCCGTACCCGACTATGTCCTCCAGCTCGAACGCGCGGCGCATTACCTGCCGCCGGAGCAGTTGCCGTTGCTGCGGCGTGCCTGGGAAGTGGGGGCCTCCGCGCATGCCGGCCAGACCCGCAAGTCCGGTGAGCCCTACATCACCCATCCGGTGGCGGTGGCCCAGGTGCTGGCCGAGCTTGGCCTGGACGTGGAAGCGCTGATCGCCGCGATCCTGCACGACACCATCGAAGACACACCGCTCACCCGCGAAGAGCTGGCCGCCGAGTTCGGCGAGGCCGTGGCCGAACTGGTCGACGGCGTCACCAAGCTGGACAAGCTCAAGTTCCGCGACCGCCAGGAAGCGGCGGCCGAGAGCTTCCGCAAGATGCTGCTGGCGATGTCGCGCGACCTGCGCGTGATCATGATCAAGCTGGCCGACCGCCTGCACAACATGCGCACCCTGGGCGCGCAGAGCCGCGAGGCGCGCGGCCGCATCGCGCGCGAGACGCTGGAAATCTACGCCCCGATCGCGCAGCGCCTGGGCATGAGCCTGGTCAAGAGCGAGCTGCAGAACCTGGGCTTCAAGGCGCTCTACCCGTGGCGCCACGCGATCCTGGAAAAGCACATCCGCAGCCAGCCGGTGGTGCGCCGCGAGGCGATGGCGCAGGTGGAAGTGCAGCTCAGCCAGCGCCTGGCCAAGGAAGGGCTGGAACACCGCCTGGTGAGCCGCATCAAGACCCCGTGGAGCATCTACAACAAGATGCGCGACGAGAACAAATCCTTCGACCAGGTGATGGACGTGTTCGGCTTCCGCTTGGTCGTGCGCGGCGTACCGCAGTGCTACCACGCGCTGGGTGCGGTGCATGCCACGTTCAAGCCGCTGGACGGGCGCTTCCGCGATTTCATCGCGATCCCCAAGGCCAACGGCTACCAGTCGCTGCACACGGTGCTGTTCGGGCCGTATGGCTCGCCGATCGAGGTGCAGATCCGCACCGAGGAAATGGACCTGATCGCCGAACGCGGCGTGGCCGCGCACTGGACCTACAAGTTCGGTGGCGACTCGCCCAACAGCGCGCAGAGCCGTGCGCATGCGTGGATCGTGGAACTGATCGATTCGCAGCGTGCCGCCGGCTCCTCGCTGGAGTTCCTCGACAACGTGAAGGTGGACCTGTTCCCGGACGAGGTCTACCTGTTCACCCCGAAGGGCAAGATCCTGGCCCTGCCGCGCAATTCCACCGCCCTGGATTTCGCCTATGCGGTGCACACCGACGTGGGCAACATGGCGGTGGCCTCGCGCGTGGACAAGAAGCTGGTGCCGCTGCGCACCAAGCTGGTGAGCGGCCAGACCGTGGAGGTGATCACCGCACGGTCGGCCACGCCCAAACCGCAGTGGCTGGAGTTCGTGGTCAGTTCCAAGGCGCGCACCGCGATCCGCCACCAGCTCAAACAGCTCGAACACGAAGACGCCGTGCAGCTTGGCCATCGCATGCTGGACCGCGCGCTGGAGGCGATGGACAGCTCGCTCGAGCGGCTGCCCAAGGGCCGCCTCGATGCCTTCCTGGCCGAACACCGCTACCCGCGGCTGGAGGCGCTGCTGGCCGAGGTGGCGCTGGGCAACTGGATGCCCAACCAGGCTGCGCAGGCGCTGATGGCCTATGCCGAACTGCGCGGTGGCGCGCATTCCAAGCATTCGCAGGAGAAGATCCTGATCAACGGCAGCGAGCGCGGCGTGGTCACCTTCGCCAACTGCTGCCAGCCGATCCCGGGCGACGACATCATGGGGTACCACACCGCCGGCAAGGGCATCGTGGTGCACCGCATGGACTGCCCGAACCTGGCCGAACTGCGCAAGTCCCCCGAGCGCTGGGTCCCGATCGGCTGGGACACCACCGTGTCCGGCGACTACGACACCTCGCTGGTGGTGGAGGTGGAGAACGGCACCGGGGTGCTGGCGCAGCTGGCCGCCGCGATCGCCCAGAGCCACTCCAACATCGAGCGGGTGGATTACCTGGACCGCGACTTCAACGCGGCGGTGCTGTGCTTCAACGTGCAGGTCCGCGACCGCAACCACCTGGCCGAGGTCATGCGCCGGCTACGCCGTCTGTCGGTGGTTCAGTCGGTCCGCAGACAGTAGAGCCGACCGTTGGTCGGCTGGCCGCGCAACGCGCGGCAATGATCGACAACGCGGCCCCCGGCCCGATGCAACGCCCACGCCACAGGTAGAGCCGACCGTTGGTCGGCTGGCCGCGCAACGCGCGGCAATGATCGACAACGCGGGCCCACGCCACAGGTAGAGCCGACCGTTGGTCGGCTGGCCGCGCAACGCGCGGCAATGATCGGCAACGCGCCCCCGCCCGATGCAACGCCCACGCCGCGGATCGCGGCGTCGATCGCGGCTTCGGCGGTACAATGGGAGGCCCACTTTCGTTCCCTGGAGCTTCCATGTCCCGTCAGATCATCACCAGCGACAAGGCGCCGGCCGCCATCGGTCCGTACTCGCAGGCCGTGCGCGCCGGCAACACCGTGTACTTCTCCGGCCAGATTCCGCTGGACCCGGCCACCGGCGACATCGTCGGCGCGGGCGACATCGAAGCGCAGGCGCGCCGCGCCTTCGACAACCTCAAGGCCGTGGCCGAAGAAGCCGGCGGCTCGCTGGACAAGGTGGTCCGCCTGGGTCTGTACCTGACCGACCTGGCCGAGTTCGCCAAGGTCAATGCGGTGATGCAGGACTACTTCCAGGCCCCGTTCCCGGCCCGTTCCACCATCGAGGTTTCCGGCCTGCCGAAGGGCGCCAACTTCGAGGTCGACGCGGTGATGGTCATCGACTGACCACCACGTGGCACGCAAGACGGCGGTCACCCCGGCCCTGACGCCGTCCGGCGACGCATCCCTGGCGATGCTCGCCGGCGTCGGTCCGGCCGTGGCCGCCAAGCTGGCAGCACGCGGCCTGGCGTCGCTGCAGGACCTCTGGCTGCACCTGCCGCTGCGCTATGAAGACCGCACCCGGTTGACCACCATCGCCCAGCTCCTGCCCGGCATGGCCGCGCAGGTGGAAGGGCGGGTCAGCGCGGTCGAGCGCGGATTCCGTGGACGACCCGTGCTCAAGGTCGCCATCGAAGACGACTCCTACGGCACGCTGGTGCTGCGCTTCTTCCATTTCCGTGCCCAGCAGGTGGCGCAGTTCGCCGTGGGTGCGCGGATACGCTGCTACGGCACCGCCAAGCCTGGCCACACCGGGCTGGAAATCGTCCATCCCAGCTATCGCGTGCTGGGCAGCCACGACGATGATGAGCTCGGCGACAGCCTCGATCCGGTCTATCCGGCCGTGGAGGGCGTCGGGCCGGCAACGATGCGCCGGTTCATCGGGCTGGCACTGGATCGCCTGCCGGACGAGGCCGCGCTGGAACTGCTTCCCGTCGACTGGTTGTCCGGCCTGGGGTTGCCGTCGTTGCGCACCGCGCTGCTGACCGTACACCGGCCACCGCCGGATGCGGACCTGGCCGCGTTGGCCGCCGGCCGGCACCCGGCGCAGCGGCGACTGGCCATCGAGGAGCTGCTCGCGCACCACCTCAGCCTGCGCCGCCAGCGCATGGCGCTGCAGGCGCACCATGCGCCGTCGCTGCGCGGGCAGGGCGCCCTGGTCGAGCGGCTGCGCGACAGCCTGCCATTCCGCCTGACCGGTGCCCAGCAGCGCGTATACGAGCAGATCCGCAAGGACCTGGCCAAGGCGCATCCGATGCTGCGCCTGGTGCAGGGCGATGTCGGTTCGGGCAAGACCGTGGTCGCGGCAATGGCGGCGATGCTGGCGGTGGAGCGGGGCAAGCAGGTTGCCCTGGCCGCGCCGACCGAACTGCTCGCCGAGCAGCATCTGAACAACCTGCGCGGCTGGCTCGAACCGCTGGGCGTGCGCACCGCATGGCTGGCCGGCAAGGTCACCGGCAAGGCGCGTGCCAAGGTGCTGGCCGAGGTCGCCTCGGGCGAGGCGCAGGTCGTGGTCGGTACCCACGCGCTGATGCAGGACAGCGTGGTGTTCAAGGACCTGGCGCTGGCCATCGTCGACGAGCAGCATCGTTTCGGCGTGCACCAGCGGTTGGCGCTGCGTGACAAGGGCGCCGATGGACGCAGCGTGCCGCATCAGCTGGTGATGACCGCCACGCCGATTCCGCGCACGCTGGCGATGTCCGAATACGCGGATCTGGATGTTTCGGCGATCGACGAACTGCCGCCCGGCCGGACCCCGGTGCAGACCGTCGCGCTCAACAACGACCGGCGCCCGGAGCTGATCCAGCGCATTGCCGTGGCCTGCGCCGAAGGGCAGCAGGTGTACTGGGTGTGCACGCTGATCGAAGAAAGCGAGGAGCTCGACGCCACGCCGGCGCAGGCCACGTTCGAATCACTGCAGGCGCTGCTGCCGGGCGTGCGCGTGGGGCTGGTGCACGGCCGCCTGAAGGCCAGCGAGAAGCTGGCCACGATGGTCGCCTTCAAGGCCGGTCAGATCGACCTGCTGGTGGCCACCACCGTCATCGAGGTTGGCGTGGATGTTCCCAATGCGTCGTTGATGATCATCGAAAACGCCGAGCGCCTCGGCCTGGCCCAGCTGCACCAGCTGCGCGGGCGGGTCGGGCGCGGCTCGGCGGTGTCGCGCTGCGTGCTGCTGTACCAGGCGCCGTTGTCGAACATGGCGCGCGCGCGGCTGGAGACCATGCGGCAGACCAACGACGGGTTCCTGATCGCCGAGAAGGACCTGGAGCTGCGTGGCCCGGGCGAACTGCTGGGAACCCGGCAGACCGGCCTGGCCGCGTTCCGGATGGCCGACCTGGCGCGCGATGCCGATCTGCTGCCGGGCGTGCACGAACTGGCCGAGCGCCTGCTTGCCGAAGCGCCCGCGGTGGCCGACACCGTGGTGCGGCGGTGGATCGGGTCGGCGGTACGCTACGCCGCGGCCTGACGCGCCGTCCTGCCCCCGCCTTGTATTTGTCATGAGGGGGTGCGAAAGTCCGTTGCCGATTATCAAGACGGCAAAGATGACCAAGAAGATTCCGCTGCTGATCGACACCGATCCGGGTGTCGACGACGCCCTGGCCCTGTTGATGGCCTTCGCCGATGAACGCCACGATATCGTTGGCCTGACCATCGCCGCCGGCAATGTCGGCCTGGACCACACGGTCCGCAACGCCCTGAAGCTGTGCGAAGTGGCTGGCCGCGATGACGTGCCGGTGTTCGCCGGTTCCGCCGATCCGCTGCTGCATCCTTCGGTGGATGCCGCCCACGTGCACGGCGCCGACGGTTTTGGCGACGTCAACCTGCCGCCCGCCGCCCGCAGCGCCGAGGCCGAACACGCCGCACTGGCGATCCTGCGCCTGTCGCACCAGTACGCCGGCGAGCTGTTCCTGGTCGCTCTGGGCCCGCTGACCAACCTGGCACTGGCGCTGAAGCTCGACCCGACCCTGCCGCAGCGCGTGAAGCGCTTCCTGGTGATGGGCGGGGCAGTGACCTGCCACGGCAACATCACCCCGGCCGCCGAGTTCAATATCGCCTTCGATCCGGAAGCCGCGCACGTGGTGTTCACCGGCTTCCCGCAGATCGAAGTGGCCGACTGGGAAGCCACCGTGGCCCACGGCCTGCTGCACAAGGATGTCGAACAGTGGCTGGCCGCCGACAGCGACAAGGCGCGCTTCTACGAGCTGATCTCGCGCCAGACCCGCCTGTGGTCCGAAGACAGCCGCGGCGAGCGTTGGTTCGCCGCCGATGCCCTGGCGATGGCCTGGGCGCTGCAGCCGGACGGAGCGATCCGGGTCGAATCGCGTCCGCTGAACGTTGAACTGGCCGGGGTGCACAGCCGGGGTGCTACCATTGTCGACTGGAACCGCCAGACGGGGCAGCCGGACAACACCCAGCTGCTGATGGCCTATGACCAGGGGCGCTTTGAAGCCCAGGTCCGGGCCGCTCTCGGGGTCCAGTAAGGCCGCCACGGCGGGCCTGTTCATGTAGCGGAGGTCCCGGCTTGCCCTTGCAGGGCGCCGGGACTATAATGCCGCGCTTACGTTTTTCATATTCTCTACGGTGTGTCCATGAAGGCCGATATCCATCCGAACTACCGTGACGTCGTTTTTCAGGACGTTACCTCTGATTTCAAGATCCTGACCCGTTCCACCATGGCGACGAAAGAAACCGTGCAGTGGGAAGACGGCAAAGAGTACCCGCTCGTCAAGATCGAAATCTCGTCCGCTTCGCACCCGTTCTACACGGGCAAGCACAAGGTGATCGACACCAGCGGCCGTATCGACAAGTTCCAGAAGCGTTTCGGCAAGCCGGCTCCGGCTGCTGCTGCCGAATAAGCGGTCGACGCTGCTGCACGAAAACAACGGTCGCCAGGCGGCCGTTGTTTTTTTTTGCCTGTTTGAACCCTGCTGGCGAATGAACGGCAGTTCATAAATTGTCGCCGCGGCAGGAACGCAGTGTCCATCCCGGTCGGCCCGGCAGCCGCGAATGCCTGCTGGCGCGGGGCGCGCACGCCCTGCGTCTACGACTTCCGTCCTAGGGCGTGGCAAATGTTGCTGTGCGATAATGACGTGATCCACAGCACAGGCTGTGGACTTCCTTCACGTGCCTGCCCCATGCGCTTGGGTGGGCGCCTTCCCCTGAGGAGCGCACACAGTGTCCGATCTTGATCAGGTCACGCTCAACGCCGGCGATACGTCGGTTGTTCTGCCGGTCATCAAACCCACGCTTGGCAACGATTGCGTCGATATCTCGAAGCTGACCAAGGAAACCGGTCTCTTCACCTACGACTCCGGCTACACCGCCACCGCCAGCTGCAAGTCCGCCATCACCTACATCGACGGCGACAAGGGCGTGCTGCTGTACCGCGGCTACCCCATCGAGCAGCTCTCGGAAAAGTCCAGCTACGTCGAAGTGGCTTACCTGCTGATCAACGGCGAGCGTCCGAGCGCCGAGCAGCTGAAGGCCTTCACCGATGAGCTGGCCGCTGAAGCCAATGTCGATGCGTCGATCAACACGCTGATCGCCAGCTTCGCCAAGGATGCCCACCCGATGGCCATCCTGGCGGCCGCGATCGCGCAGCTGTCGGGTATCTACCACGCTTCGCTGGACCTGTCCGACGCCGAACAGCGCCGCAAGGCTGCCGTGCGCCTGATCGCCAAGGTGCCGACGCTGTCGGCGCTGATCTACCGCCACGGCAAGGGCCTGCCGGCCAATACGCCGGACACCTCGCTGGACTACGTCAGCCGCTTCCTGAAGCAGACCTTCGAGTCCGCTGATGGCCAGTACGACCTGAACCCGGACGTGGTCAAGGCACTGGACCTGCTGTTCATCCTGCACGCCGACCACGAGCAGAACGCCTCGACCTCGACCGTGCGCCTGGTCGGTTCGACCGGTGCCAACCCGTATGCCTCGGTCGCCGCCGGCGTCACCGCGCTGTGGGGTCCGGCCCACGGCGGTGCCAACGAAGCCGTGCTGAAGATGCTGGAAGAGATCGGTTCGGCCGACAACGTCGAAAGCGCCGTGCTCAAGGCCAAGGACAAGACCTCCGGCTTCCGCCTGATGGGCTTCGGCCACCGCGTGTACAAGAACTTCGATCCGCGCGCCAAGGTCATCGGCGAGATGACCGGCAAGGTGCTCAAGCAGCTTGGCGTGCAGGATCCGCTGCTCGACGTGGCGGTGAAGCTGGAACAGGCCGCGCTGCAGGACGATTACTTCGTGGCCCGCAAGCTGTACCCGAACGTCGATTTTTACAGCGGCATCATCTACAAGGCGCTGCAGATCCCGACCGAAATGTTCACCGTCATGTTCGCCCTCGGCCGTACCTCCGGCTGGGTCGCACATTGGCTGGAACAGCAGGTGGATCCGGAAATGAAGATCGGCCGTCCGCGCCAGGTCTACACCGGCCACGACGTGCGCGACTACCAGGGCTGATCGCTCCGACGTTGCAACGCAGAAGAACGCCTCCGAAAGGGGGCGTTTTTTTTTCTTCTCACTTCGGCGTGGCACGCACGGCGCGTGCTTCCTGCCTTTCCTGGTGCGGCGGCGGGTGGGTCGGGCGCTGGGCTGCGATGCCCCTGCCGGCGACTGTCCCCCGGCGTCGGCCTGCGGCCGCCACCTCCTCCTTTACGTCACCGGCAGGGGCATCGCAGCCCACGTGTCGAGACCATTGGCGCCTCGCCGAAACTCCTTCGTGTGCCATCTGCCAGCGCGTCCCTCTGGAAGTGACGCTCCGCATGAACCACGTGGACGCTTTTATTTCGCTTCTCTGCATGGCTCGGACGGCGCGTGCTTCCTGCCTTTTCCGGTGCGGCGGCGGGTGGGTCGGGCGCTGGGCCGCGATGCCCCTGCCGGCGACTGTCCCCCGGCGTCGGCCTGCGGCCGCCACCTCCTCCTTTACGTCGCCGGCAGGGGCATCGCAGCCCACGTGTCGAGACCATTGGCGCCTCGCAGAAGCGTCTGCTTTCCTGCCGCAAGCCGAGCCCCGTTGCGGTGGGCAGGCTCCTGGGCAACGTAAAGGAGGAGGTCGTCGCCGCCAGGCGGCGGCCGGGGGACAGTTGCCCAGGGGCCTGCCCACCACAACGGGGCCCCACACGCTCGCGAGATGCCGAGCGGAGACGCCTTCGTGTGCCACCTGCCAGTGCGTCCCCCTGGAGGTGACGCTCTGCATGAACCATGCGCCTCCTCCTTTACGTCGCCGGCAGGGGCATCGCAGCCCACGTGTCGAGACCATTGGCGCATCGCAGACGCGATGCGGGGCCAGTTGTCCCGAATGTTCTGCCTGTCTGATTATCTTGCAGGGCCGATCCGTATTCGCGGTGCCGGCGGTCGCGTTGGTGGCGGCATTATCTCGGCGCATTGCGTCATGCCGTGTTGAACACCCGCGTCGTGGTCGATGCCGTCTGCGCGGGTTGGGCCGCGTAGTGGTACGCAGGCGTGCTTGATGTCGTGTTCGACAAGTTGAAAAAAACAGGCTTTTTTACCTGGGAATGATAGGCGCGCATGACGTCGCTGTAGTGAAAAAAAGCGTAGGAATCTGCGTGATTCGCGCGTCGCGTGAGCGATGTCGCAGATGCATGGGTTATCGATGCATTTTAAGAATCGTTGCATGTCTAAATCACATTTCATTGACTAACGTGACCACGCTGCTGGCATGGCCTGTTTGTGCCAGTGGTGCTTCCACTACGGAGGCTCCTTACTTCATCTGAGAGAGATAACCATGTCGCATATCTTCAAGAAGGCCGCTCTGGCCGCAGCGCTTGCCTGCGCCTCGATGTCGGCGCAGGCCGCGGTCGAAGCCAACATCACCGTGTGGGCCAACGTCGACCCGACCCTGTCGCTGCTCAAGGCCGACGGCACCGCGCTGCCGGATGCCGTTGAGCTGGTCTACCGCGCCGGCGGCGCCGGTCTGGCGCCGTGGACCGAGGATGTGCGCATCTTCACCAACGACACCGAGAAGAACGTCACCGTGCGGCTTGCCGCCGATGCCGTCCTGCGGCCGGACCTGGCCGCGCCGGGTGCGCAGCCCGAGCCGTTGACCGTGAGCCTCAATGGGCGCGCGCTGGACACCGTCGCAATCGAGTTCGTTGCAGCCGATCTGTTCGAGAGCGCCATCCCCGGCGCATCGATCGCCATGCCGCTTCGCGTGGAACAGACCACGTCCGGCGAGATCAACTTCGCTGGCCTGTACAGCGGCACTGTTGCGCTGGTCGTCGCCCAGGACACCGGCAGCCTGTAACTCCTCCCACCGTGTCGGCCCGTACGCGGGCCGGCCGGCCATCGGTTGTACCCCATGTCGATATCTGCCCCCGCCCTCACCCGGCTGGCGATCGCGCTCGCCCTGACGTTGGCCGCACCGGCCGTGCAGGCGCGGCCGGTGCCGGCCGGATTCGAAGATCTCGCGACCGGCCAGGCCGAGCGCGTCGAGGTGCGCCTGTTCGGGCGCTCGGCCGGCCTGTGGTCGGCGTGGATCACTCTGGATACCGTGCAGTTGGACCAGCCGGTGCAGGTGCTCGATGCACTGGGCCTGGCGGCCGATGCGCAGGATGCGCTGCGTGTCGCGCTGGCGGCGCCGTTGCCACGCAACAGCCATCTGGCCTGCCCGTACGGCCAGCCCAATCCGGGCTGCGGCTGGATCGACAGCCCCGGCGACCCGGCGCAGGTGCACGCCATTTTCGACGAAGGCGAGGGCGTGCTGATGCTGTTTCCGGCCCGCCAATGGCTGCCGCAGCAGACGGCCGCGCCGTCGCCGTTCCATCAGGTCAGCCCGCAGGCGCAGAACGCGCTGCTGCACCAGCAGACCGTCAACATCAGCGGTAGCAGTGGTTACCAGGCCTTGAACGTGCAGGGCAATGGCGCACTTGGCGTGCTGCGCAACGGCCATATCGGCGGGACCTGGAACTACAGCCGCCAGGCGCGGAAGGGTTACCGTACCCACGATCGTTTCAACCTGGACGATCTCTACTACCGCCACGACCTGGCCCAGCGTCACTACCTGCAGCTGGGTCGCATGGACCGGCGCAATCTGTCCAGCCAGCAGGGCGGCACCTTCAGCTTCGGCATGCTGCCGTTGGACCGTTTCGACGGGCTGCGCGTGGGGACCACGCAGGCCTACGTGGATGCCGATGCCAGCATCGCTTCCACGCCGCTGACCGTGCTGCTCGGTCGCGATGCGCGGGTGGATGCCTTCGATGGCGACCGTCTGCTGCAGACCTTCTATCTGCAGGCCGGCGTCAACGATCTGGATACCCGCCGTTTCCCCGGCGGCACCTACACCGTCACGCTGCGCATCTACGAGGACGGGCGCTTCGTGCGCAGCGAAGACGCGCCGTTCAGCCGCGGCGGCGACTGGTCCGACCGCAGCGTGCAGTGGTTCGTGCAGGGCGGGCATCGCCGCGAGCGCAGCGTGCGCAGCGATGCGGTGCCGTCCACCGACACGGCCCTGCAGGCCGGGCTGCGCGTGCCACTGGCACGCAACTACGGCATGACCTTCGGCGTGGCCCGGGTGGCCGATACCGGGTATGGCGAGGTTCGCCTGGAAGGCCGGCAGCGGCTTGGCGACCACGATCTGCAGGCGATGGTCGGCGCGATCAGCGGCGGCGACGGAAGCCACGGCATGCAGCAGCAGGTGAGCTATCGCCACTACGCCTCCTGGAATCTCTATCGCCAGCGCCTGCGTGGTGGCGCCTGCCGCGCGGCCACGCCGGTGCAGCGCGATCGCTTTGGCTGCACCGATTCGCTCAGTGCCTCGGTGTCGCTGCCGTTGTTCGGCGGCAGCCTGTACCTGGGCCACACGCGCCGACGCAGCTACACCCCGGAGTGGGCGCTGCCCGACGCCAGCGACGATGCATGGAACGGGCTGCCGCCCGGCCTGCTGCCACCGCCCGTCCCGACGCTGCGCCCGGCGCAGACCGCACGCAGCGTGCAGGTGAGCTACAGCCTCACCCGGCAATGGCGGGGCTTCATCATCGGCAGTCGGCTGGGGGTGTGGCAGCAGGACAACGACAGCGGCACCGGCCTGGGGCCGACCCGCGACCGCGGTGTTGCGTTGAACGTCAGCGTGTCGCGGCTGCGCCGGCTTGAAGATGGCAGCGTGCAACGGCGTGTGGCGCTGGATGTGCGGCAGCCGCGGCACCAGGCGCCGGACAGCCGCGTGAGCGTGTCGCAGTCGCTGCGCCAGGAGAACGATGGCGATGCGCGCGAGCTGACGGCCGAGCTGGGCGCGCGCAACGATGACCGCTACAACGCGCTGGTCACCGGGCGCATCGACAACGCCTTGGGGCAGACCGGTGCGGCGTTGTCGTACTACCGGCAGCCCGGCGGCGGCGAGATGTCCTACAGCGTCAACCATTCCTCCGGTATGGCGCTGTCCGCCCAGGGTCTGTTCTGGGGCGGTGCCTACGGCGCCGATGCCGGTGTGACGGTGAGCGTGGACAACGCGCTGGACCTGGATCTGCGTGGCGCTGCTGCCGAGGTACGTGCCGGCAGCAACCGCCGCCAGACCCTGCGTTTCGGCGAGCGCCGCCTGATGCCGCTGGGCGGCTACCAGCGCCACCGTGTGGATGTGCAGGACCTCAGTGCGCACGACAGTGAGGTTGCCGTGCGCGTGGCGCGGCTGGGCGCGGCGCAGCATGCGTTCCTGCCGCCGGGCAAGGTGATCGCCCTGCCGATCGGGCTGGAGGTGACCTATACCTTCATCGGCAACGCGCGCGACATCGCCGGCGCGCCGCTGGACGGCGCCCGCATTCTCAACGCGCCGGTGCCGTCGCTGGGCAGCGATGGCGGCTTCATCGCCGAGTTCCCGCAGCGCGAACCGGTGCTCTACCTGCTGCAGGCCGAGCGCCTGCTGCAGTGCCCGCTGACCGTGCGCGAACGCCGCAGCGTGGTGCTGCTGGTTGGCGACGTGCAGTGCGAGCCGCTGGCGCTGGAGCGCCTGCCGGCGCCGATCCGGCACCAGGCACGGGTGCAGCGGTTGTTGAACGAACTCACCCCGGTGGCACGCCGGACCGACGGCAATGCGATGGGAGAGGTGCGATGAGAACGTGGCTGCTGGCGACGGCACTGGTGTGGGGTCTGTTGGCCAGCGCGGCGGTGCATGCGCAGCGCCCGCCACTGACTACCCCGGCAACCGGCGTGATCACCACCGAGGTGGCGCGCAGCTTCGACCGGTCGGCGCCGGAGGCGCTGGAACTCTGGGCGCCGCGCACGGTACTGGGATACGGCGACGTGGATCTGAACTACGGAAAGATCCATCTGACGTGCGGATCGGATCCTGCGTTGGGCAAGTGCCCATCGCGGGATACGGGGGAATCATCCGGTAGAAGCAGATTCACCCTTCAATTCGCCGAAGCGCGTAGCGGTCAACGGATGGACATCGCCGTTACCGGTTGGTTGGAGCGCGTGGAGTGGCAAAGGAACTGCAGTATCGATTACTGGAATCGCGCCGATTTTCCGCTTTGGACGTCTTTCCAGAACCAATGCATCGTGCCCCCCGGAGGAACTGGCGCCGCATTGATGCTGCAGTCGGAGGATATCGGCGAGCTGGTCGCAGGCCGCTGGACGGCGGAGCTTCGACTGCACCTGCGCATCGATCCCGACGGCCCCATCATCGCCACCCACGTCTTCAAGTTCGACCTGACCATCACCGACCGCGACCGGGTCATGATCTACCTGCCCGAGTTCGGTCTGGCCCCCCCGCTGGTCGGCCTCCAGCTCGACTATCGCCCAGTGCCGTACCCGGCCACCATCGGCGGCAGCAACGTGCTGGACATGTGCCTGTACGACGGCATGGGCTCGCAGAGCGAGTACCTGGGCATCACTGCACGCGATATGGGGCCGGTAGCCCCGGGCCGCCCGGATACGCAGTACTCGGTCTGGCACCGCGACGGCGGCCGTGACCCGCACGATCGCGTGGACTACCAGCTCACCCTCGCCCACAACGGGCAGCGCATTCCACTGCGCAACAACGATGAAGTGCTGCTGCGCGGGATCGACACCGCCGAACTGCGCCTGGTGATGCTGCCCGATTTGAACCAGTGGGTGTACTGCGTGCCCACCCCGTTGACCCTCGACACGCCCCGCGTGCCTGCCGCCGACAAGCGCAATGGCAACTACGAGGGCCGGCTCAAGCTCGAGATGCGTCTGCCCACCACCCGCCTGTGATACCCCGATTGGAACCCCGTCCGATGACCACGACCTGCTTTGCCGGCGTGCTTCTGCTCGCCCTGCTGCCAGCCGCCCCGGCGCTGGCCAATCTCAACGTCCACCCGATGCGCGTGCATGCCGAAGCCGGCAAGACCGCCACCGTGCGCGTGCATTCGCAATCGCCGCAGCCGCAGTACGTGCAGGCCACGGTGAAACGCATCCTGCATCCGGCGACCGAAGACGAGCAGGAAGTCGACGAAGCCATCGGCAGCGCCACGGTGATGGCGGTCACCCCGGGCAAGTTCGGCCTCGCCGGCGGCGGCAACCGCCTGGTGCGGATCATTCCGCTGCAGCCGGTCCAGGAGGAAACCGCGTTCCGCGTGTATTTCGAAGGCGTGCGCGGTCCCGACGACAGCGAGCCGGCAGTGCCGGTCCAGGGCACTGGCGCCACCTTGGGTGTGAGCCTGGTCTGGGGCGTGCTGGTCAACGTGCTGCCTGCAGATGGGCGCGTGGAGATGCAGCTGGAAGGCGACCGCCTGGTCAACCGCGGCACGTTGCGACTGGGCGTCAATCATGTCCAGGACTGCGATGCCAGCGGCGTCTGCACGTCCCACGAGGTCAAACGCAGCCTCTACCCGGGCGCGGCAATGACCCTGCCGTTCGTGCCGCGCCCCGGTGGGCGCGTGGAGATCGACTACCGGCTCAGCCATGCCGGCTACCGCGACCACCACCAGACCCTGTTGCCCTGAGCGCCGCGTGGCCCTGCGCCGCGCCGCCTGCACCGCTTTTTCAACCACGGAGCTTTTGATGAACCGTATCTACCGTTTGATCTGGAACACCACGCTGCGCTGCTGGTCGGTAGCCAGCGAGCACACCCGCTCGCGCGGCAAGCCGGCCTCGGCGACCTGCGTGCTCGGCGCGGCGCTGTGCGTGATGCTGGCCGGCCCAGCCGTGGCCGCCGAGGCAGGGCCAGACCCTGACAACACGGTGGAAGCCGAGCCTGCGGCCACTGCCGAGGACGACGCGCCGGGGGCGCCCGGGCCCGTGCAGGATCCGCTGTCGGCCGACGTGTTTGACGCGACAGCCATCGGCGTGCGTGGAGCCGGCATCAACAGCCAGAACGTGTTGATCGGCGGCGGCACATCCATCAACAGCACCCGCGGCGTGGCCATCGGCGTGGGGTCCACCACGGCCTTCGACGGCGTCGGCATCGGCGCCAACGCCAAGGCCAATGCCGGTGGGGTGGCGATCGGCATCGATGCCGCCACCAGTGTGGGCAGCGGCGGAACGGCCATCGGCAGGAATGCGCGGTCCGACGCACAAGGCGGCACCGGTGCGGTGGCCCTCGGCATGAACAGCTACGTCGGCGTGAGCGGCAACAGTGCCGTCGCCATCGGCTCCAGCGCCCGCGCGGAAGGCTCCAATGCCACGGCACTCGGTGCCGGGGCGCAGGCGTCGGGGACCACGTCGATCGCGGTGGGCAACAACGCCAAGGCGCCAGCCAGGGGCGCGATCGTGATCGGCGACGGCGGCACGCTGGCCAACGCCAATGCGCACCACGCCATCGTCATCGGCAGTGGCGCGCGTTCCGGCGGCTATGACGCCGGCATCGCCATCGGCCAGAACGCGGTTACCGACGGCTCGGGCAAGGCGGTTGCGCTGGGCGCCCAGGCCAATGCCAGCCACGGCAACGCGGTTGCGCTGGGTGCCGGCTCGGTGACCACCGCCACCAACCAGGTGTCGGTGGGCAATGCCACCACCAAGCGCAAGATCGTCAACGTGGCCGATGCCGCATTGAGCACGACCAGCACCGAAGCGGTCACCGGCAAACAACTGCACGCCACCAACCAGAACGTGACCAGTGCCATCAACACGGCCAACGGCGCGCGTACCACTGCCAACGATGCGCTGGCCAAGGCCAATGCCGCCAGCGGCCTGATCAGCCAGACCGCCGCCAACGGCAACGTCCGCCTCGGCGGCAGCAACACCGGCGCCACGCTGGATGTGCGCAACCAGTCCAACGCCAACCGCCGCATCACCGGCGTGGCCGATGGTGCGCTGAGCACCAGCAGCACCGAAGCGGTGACCGGCAAGCAGCTGCACGCCACCAACCAGAATGTGGCCGGTGTCACCACCACGGCCAATGCCGCCAAGGTCCAGGCCGACGCGCTGGCGGCGCGCCTGTCGGCGGCGGCCCTCGCTTTCGGGGCCGAGGCGGCCGCTGCAGGTGACGGCGCCGTGGCGATCGGTCGCAAGGCCAGTGCGCCCGCCAAGGGCGCCATCGTGATCGGTGATGGGGGCGGCCTGGACAACGGCAACGCGTACCATGCCGTCGTGATTGGTACCGGGGCGCGCTCCGGGGGCTATGCCAGCGGTGTCGCGATCGGGCATGAAGCCGTCACCGGAGGTCACGGCAAAGCGGTGGCGCTGGGCGCCCAGGCGGTGGCCAACCACACCAATTCGGTGGCGCTGGGTGCAGGCTCGACCAGCCAGGCGGACAACCAGGTGTCGGTAGGCAATGCCACCCTCAAGCGGCGCATCGTCAATGTGGGCGACGGTAGCTTGAGCACCACCAGCAGCGAGGCGGTCACCGGCCGGCAGCTGCACGCCACCAATCAGAATGTGAGCGCGGCGACCACATTGGCCAACACCGCGCACAGCATCGCCAACGACGCACAGACCAAGGCCAACGTGCTGGGCGGGCTGCTCAGCCAGAGCGCCGGTAATGGCGATGTTCGCGTGGGCGCCAGCAACACCGGCGGTGCGGTGGACATGCGCAACCAGTCCAACGCCAGTCGGCGGGTAACCGGCGTGGCCGATGCGGCACTCGGCACTGGCAGCACCGATGCCGTCAGCGGCCGGCAGCTGCATGCGACCAACCAGAACGTCGCCACAGTGACGGCCACGGCCGCCACGCTCGGTGGGCTGGTGGGTCAGACCGCGGCCAACGGCACCGTACGCCTGGGCGCGCAGAACACCGGCACCACGCTGGACGTGCGCAACCAGGCCAACGCCAACCGGCGCATCAGTGGCGTGGCCGATGGCGTGGTGAGTGCCAGCAGTGCAGACGCGGTAAGCGGGCGCCAGCTCAACACGACCAACCAGAATGTGACGGCGGCAACCACGCTGGCCAATACCGCGCACACCGTCGCCAACAGCGCGCAGACCACGGCCAATGACGCGCAGTCCAAGGCCAATGTGCTGGGCGGCCTGCTCAGCCAGGCAGCCGCCGATGGCGATATGCGTCTGGGAGCCGGCAACAGCGGCGGCGTGCTGGATGCGCGCAACCAGAACAACCAGGCACGCCGCATCCGTGGCGTGGCAGAGGGTGTGCTGAACGCCACCAGCGACGAGGCCGTCAGCGGCCGCCAGCTGTTCGCCAGCAACGCGCAGATCGCGCGCAACCGCGAGGATATCGACAGCCTGCGCAGCGATTTCGCCGACTTCGATCCGGATCTCAGCGATGTCGTGCGCTTCGACGAGGAGGGCAATGTGAGTCTCGACGGCGGACGTCTGATCGCGCTTGCAGAAGGCGACCTGAGTGCCGGCAGCCGTGAGGCGGTCACTGGCGGGCAGTTGTTTGTGACCAATGCGCGGGTGTCGGTGCTGGAGGAGGCCAACAAGTACGCGGCGGTGGGGTACGACGAATGGAGCGAGGCCGCACAGGCTGGGCTTCTGGCTACGGCGATGGGGAGTGATACCTTGGCGATGGGCGAGGGCGCAACTGCGGTGGGCAGCTTTGCGCAGGCAAGAGGAAAAAACTCCGTTTCGCTGGGGCGGGCGGCCTTGGTTCATGAGGAGGCGGAGAACGGCTTCGCCTTGGGCGCGCGTTCACAAGTCCACGTACTTGATGGCGTCGCTCTCGGATCATCTGCAGAGGTGCGCGAAGGAGCGAGCCAGAGCGTTGCTCTTGGTGCCTGGTCAGTCGCTCAAGGCCCCAACGAGGTCTCGCTGGGGCATGGCACGCTCAAACGTCGCGTCACCAACGCAGCCAACGGTATCCAAGGCAGTGACCTCACCACCGTGGATCAGCTCGCCGGTGTGATCAACGCGCTCGGTGGCGGCGCCCGATTTGCTGCAGACGGCAGCGTGATCGCCCCGTCGTACAGCGTGCAGGGCGTGGCGCACGGCACTGTCGGTGATGCGCTGGGCGCGCTGGATGCCGAGGTGACCGGCACGCAGCACGGCCTCGATGCGGTGGGCGAACGCCTGCACGCGCTGGACCAGGCCCGTGCAGCGAGCGATGCCACCGCCGTGCGTTTCGATGCCAACCGCGGTGCGGTCGACTTCGGTGGCGCGATGCTGATCAACGTGGCCAACGGCATGATCGCGCCGGGCAGCCGCGATGCGGTCAACGGTGGGCAGCTGCATGCGGTGCAGGAGCAGATCAACGGTCGCATCGATGGGCTGCAGTCGCAGATCGACGGACCGGCGGCGGCCGACAACCGGCAGGCGTCGGTGGACGACACCGCAGTGGACGAGGCACCGGCCGATGCGCAGGTGCCGGAAACGCCGGCCAAGGACGCGCCTGCCGTGGCGTCGGCCGACGCGCCGAAGCCGGGCCCGACGGCCGATGATCCGCCGCCGGCGGTGGACTCGCGTGCGGTGGATGAGGCGGTCAACCAGGCCAACGCGTACACCGACCAGGCGATGGCCGGCGTGGACCGCAAGCTGGACCGCATGGACAAGCGTCTGAACCGGATGGCGGCGATGGGCAGTGCGCAGGCGGCGATGGCGATGAACACCGCCGGCCTGAACACCTACAACCGCCTCGGCGCGGGTGTGGGCCATGCCGAAGGCGAGTCGGCGCTGGCAGTGGGTTACCAGCGCGTGCTCAACGAGCGTGGCTCGGCCACCTTCAGCCTCAACGGCGCGTTCACCAACAGCGGCGAACGCACGCTGGGCGTCGGCTTCGGCGTGGGCTGGTAAGTCCTTCAGCAGGGGCGGCGCCGTCCGGCCGCCCCGGTTGATCAACGCCCCGTGCGGTTCGCCGCACGGGGCGTTTTCGTTTCCGCGTCACCGGTCTGGGCGGCCGCTCAGGCGCCGCCGAGGTAACTGTCGATCTCGTCCTGGCTGAGCAGGTCGCGCAGCTGGGCCTGCGAGGCGCGGCGCATCGGCTTCTCGTCGATGGCCGACAGCGGCGGCTGCCGCAACGCGTCGTAGGGCAGGACCGCGATGTCGAAGGTCAGGTCTTCGGCGCTGAACACCCACACCGGCACGTCGAGGTTGCGCTCGCGGTCCAGCCGCAGCCGTCGCATGCGCGATTCGGCCGGGATGCCGTGTTCCTCCAGAAAGCGCTGCACCGCGTCGGCATCGTCGCTGTGGACCTGCACCTGCACGGGGCTGTTGGTATCGGCGGTGCCGTCCAGTACCGGACCGCACAGGCGCGGTGCAAAGCCGTGCAGGAACTCCATCGCGCGCAGCGCGGCTTCGCGTCGCTGGCGCAACTGGGTGCCGTGGTCGGCGCCGGCGAACAGGCGCTGATACTCGCGCAGCGCATCCTCGATCTCGGCGTTGCGTGGCAACGACGCATCGTCGTGGATATCCAGCCGTGCGGCGGCCTTGAGCTTGGCCTGGTGGTAGTCGCGGATGCCGCCCTCGGCCATCAGGCGGGCGGCTTCATGGGCGAGCCGGTGGCGGCGTTCGCGGGTCTGGGTGGCTGCATGCTGACGCGCTCGATGCATGACCGTGCTCCTTGGCGACCTGCACGCGACTGTACACCCGCGATGTGACAACGGGGTAGGCGGCTGCAATGCGGAATCCCGGGGCCTGCTGCGGCCCCGGGCATCGCGGTGGATCAGAAGATGTCGAACGCGGCGTCGTCGGCCTGCGGTGCATGGGTGTCGAAGCTGTATTCCTCGATCTTGTCCATGTCCTCGACCTTGACCCATTCGGTGGCGCCGTTGAGCGTGGCCTGGACCATGCCGGACGGCGGCTCGTTCTGCGCGATCGGGGTGTCCTTCAGCGCGGCGCGCATGTACTCGATCCAGATCGGCAGGGCGGCGCGGCCACCGTACTCGCGGTAGCCCAGCGAGCGGAAGTCGTCGCGGCCCACCCACACGGTAGTGGCGTACGGACCGCCGAAGCCGGAGAACCACGCATCGCGGTGGTCGTTGGTGGAGCCGGTCTTGCCGCCCACGTCCTCGCGGCCGAGCACCTTGGCGGCGGTACCGGTGCCGCGCTGGACCACGTCGCGCATCATCGAGACCAGCTGGTAGGCGGTACGGGCGTCGATGGCACGCGGGGCGACCTTCGCATCCGGATTGACCGGGCGCGGTGCCTCGGCCACGGCCTGCTGCGGTTTTGCCGGTGCGGCATTGGCAGCGGGTGCGGCACCGAAGTTGAAGCCGTCCACAACCTGGCTGGCCGGGGCGCCACCGCTGGTGCCAGCGCAGTCGCGGCAGGCCACGGCCGGGTTCTCCTTGAACACCACGTTGCCGTCGCGGTCGGTGACCTGGTCGATCAGCCAGGTGTCCACGCGCGAGCCGCCGTTGGCGAACACGGCGTAGCCGCGCGCCACCGACAGCGGGGTCAGCGAGGCGGTACCCAGCGACATCGACAGGTTCGGCGGCAGCTCGGCCTCGGCGAAGCCGAACTCGCTGATGTACTTGCGTGCGTAATCCACGCCCATGCCATCAAGCAGGCGCACCGAGACCAGGTTGCGCGACTGCACCAGCGCTTCGCGCAGGCGCATCGGGCCGCGGAAGCCGCCGCCGTCGTTCTGCGGCGACCAGGTCTTGCCGCGGCGGTCGCGGAACACGACCGGGGCGTCCAGCACGATCGAGGCCGGGTTGAAGCCCTTGTCGAACGCGGCGGCATAGATGAAGGGCTTGAAGCTGGACCCGGGCTGGCGACGCGCCTGGGTGGCGCGGTTGAAGCTGTTGCCCGAGAAGCTGAAGCCGCCGACCAGCGCCTTCAGGGCCCCGTTTTCTGCATCCAGCGAGACCAGCGCGGACTGGCCACGCGGGACCTGGTCCAGCAGCCACTCACCCTCCTTGGCGCCGGGGCGCACGCGGACGATGTCGCCGCGCTGGACCAGCTTGGCCGGGGTCTTGCCGGTCCACTTGGCGGCCGAGGCCGGCAGCACGATCTCGCGGCGGTTGGCCAGCACTACGGTGGCGCTGCCATCGGCGGCCGTGCTGGCCACGATGGCCGGCAGCAGCACCGACTGCACCGGGATCTTGCGCACGTGTTCGGCCAGGGCGGCGGCATCGTCGCCGGCACCGAGCTCGACCTGCTTCTCCGGCGCACGCCAGCCGTGGCGGTGGTCGTAGGCGAACAGCCCGTCGCGCACCGAGATGTTGGCGGCGGTCTGCAGGTCGGAATTGATGGTGGTGGTGACGTGGTAGCCCTTGTTGACCGCGTCGCCACCGAACCGGGCGATCATTTCCTGGCGCACCAGTTCGGCGACATAGGGGGCCTCGACCTGCACCGGCGGCTCGTGCGCGCTGGCGTGCATCGGCACCGCCTTGGCGGCGTCGGCCTCGGCCTGGGTGATGAAGCCCAGGCTGGCCATGCGCTGCAGAACGTAATAGTCGCGGCGCTCACGGGCGCGCTCGGGGTTGCTCAGCGGGTTGCCGCTGGAGGGGAACTTGGGGATGCCGGCCAGCGAGGCCATTTCATCCAGGTCCAGCTCGGCCAGCTTCTTGCCGTAATAGAACTCGGCCGCTGCGGCCACGCCGTAGGCGCGGTTGCCGAAGAAACTCTTGTTCAGGTACAGCTCGAAGATCTCGTCCTTGCTCAGCTCCTGCTCGATCTTGCGCGCCAGCAGGATCTCCGAGATCTTGCGGGTGTAGCTGTACTCCGAGCTCAGGAAGAACTGGCGGGCGACCTGCTGGGTGATGGTGGAACCGCCGGGCACGCGCTTGTCGTTGGTGGTGGCCAGCAGCCACACCGCGCGGGCGATGCCCTTGTAGTCCACGCCGCCATGCTCGTAGAAGCGGGCGTCCTCGGTGGCCAGGAAGGCCTGCTTCAACCGCAGCGGGACGTCCTTCATCTCGACGGGGCTGCGGCGGGTCTCGCCGAACACGGCCATCAGTTTGCCATCGCTGGCATACACATACATGGGTTCCTGGAGCTCGATGTCGCGCAGCGTCTGCACGTCGGGGAGCTTGGAGGACACGGCGTAGTAGAGGCCGCCGGCAACCGCCGCGCCAATCAATGCCAGGACCAGGAACGCCACCAGCATCCAGCGCAGCCAACGGCGTAAGCGTGTCATCAGGACAGATTCCGATTGCGAATTTCGTGGTCGCAGAGTATAGATTACGCAAGGGAACGGCTGGGGTTGTTCCCGGGGAGAGCAATTCGTTCACCGTCTGGGGATGCGTGAAACGTGCCGTAGTGCTCGTTTCACAGCGTGACGGTTGCGGTTTGCAAAAAAAACGTTATTAATGCGCGGGCGCAGGTTATGCGTCCAAGTGCCCGTCGGCAGGGGAGAAACCGTGGGGCTTATCCCAAAGAGCCAGTCGCCGCTTATTGGCGTCGACATCAGTTCGACTGCGGTAAAGCTGTTGCAGCTTTCACGCAGTGGCAACCGTTTTCGCGTGGAACATTACGCCGTGGAACCACTTCCGCCGAATGCGGTGGTGGAAAAGAACATCGTCGAGGTCGAAGCGGTCGGGGAGGCCATTCGACGCGCCGTGAACCGTTCGGGGACCAAGGCCCGGCATGCCGCCGCTGCCGTGGCAGGCTCGGCGGTGATCACCAAGCTGATCCCGATGCCGGCCGATCTGGATGAGAACGACATGGAAGCCCAGGTCGAGCTCGAGGCGGTCAATTACATCCCGTACCCGATCGAGGAAGTGAACCTCGATTTCGAAGTGCTGGGCGCCATTCCGAACAACCCGGAAATGGTCCAGGTGCTGCTGGCGGCGTCGCGTTCGGAGAACGTCGAGCTGCGCCAGTCGGCGCTGGAGCTGGGCGGGCTGACCGCGCGGGTGATGGACGTGGAGGCCTTCGCGGTCGAGAACGCCTTCGCCCTGGTCGCCAGCGAGCTGCCGGTGGCCAGCGATGGCGTGGTGGCGCTGGTGGACATCGGTGCCACCATGACCACGCTCAATGTCCTGCGTGGCGGGCGCAGCCTGTACAGCCGCGAACAGGTGTTCGGCGGCAAGCAGCTCACCGATGAAGTGATGCGCCGGTACGGCCTCACCTACGAGGAAGCCGGCCTGGCCAAGCGCCAGGGCGGGTTGCCGGAAAGCTACGAGATGGAAGTGCTGGAGCCGTTCAAGGAAGCCACGGTCCAGCAGATCAGCCGCCTGCTGCAGTTCTTCTATGCCGGTAGCGAGTTCAACCGTGTCGACCACATCGTGCTGGCCGGCGGGTGCGCGGCGCTGGCCGGTCTGCCGGAGATGGTGGAAGAACAGCTGGGCGTGGCCACCATCGTGGCCAACCCGCTGGCACAGATGACGCTCGGCCCGAAGGTGCAGGCGCACGCGCTTGCCCAGGATGCCCCGGCGCTGATGATCGCCACGGGTCTGGCCCTGAGGAGCTTCGACTGATGGCACGCATCAATCTATTGCCCTGGCGCGCCGAACGGCGCAAGCAACGCCAGCGCGACTTCTACACCATGCTGGGTTTTGCCGCCATTGGCGGTGTGCTGCTGTCGTTGCTGATCTGGTTCTACTACGACCGTCAGGTGACCGGGCAGGGGGATCGCAATTCCTTCCTGCAGGCCGAGATCGAGAAGGTCAAGGAACAGAACAAGGAGATCGAGCGCCTGGATCGCCAGAAGGACCGTCTGCTGGCGCGCAAGAAGGTGATCGAGGAACTGCAGGCCAAGCGCTCGCAGATGGTGCACCTGTTCGACGCGCTGGTCCGGACCATCCCCGATGGTGTGGTGCTGACCGCCCTGAAGCAGGAAGGTGACATCCTCACCCTGGAAGGCCGCACGCAGTCCAACGCGCGTGTCAGTGCCTACATGCGCAACCTGGAAGGCTCGGGCTGGATGACCAAGCCGGAGCTGTCGATCATCGAGGCCAAGGCGCCGGAGAAGGAGAAGGACGGCGCGCCGCCGGTGGGTCCGGTCGCGGACATCAAGGCATTGCCCTACATGTTCGAGGTCAAGGTCACGCTGCCGGCCCAGAGCGATCCGAATGCGGTGTCGCCTGCCGTTACCGGCACTGACCCTGCCGTCGATCCGGCCGCGCCGGCCGTCGCGCCGCTGTCGCCGGGACCGGCGCCGGCACCTGCTGCCGGCACCCCGGCCGCTGCACCTGGCAGCCCGCCTGCCAGCGCACCGGCTGCGCCCGCCGCAGCGCCTGCATCGACCCCGGCCGATGCCGCCCCTCCGGCCAAGCCGTCCGGCAGCCGCATCGCACCGACCGCCCCACACGCACAACCGGCTGCGCCGTCCCCGGCACAGAAGGGGGCCGCATGAGCCAGAAAGTCAATCTGAAAGAGCTGGACTTCAACAACATCGGCAACTGGCCGCAGAAGGCCAAGGTGGTGTTCTGCGCGCTGCTGGCGCTGTTCATCGTGATCATGGCGTGGTTCGTCCTGATCAGTGGCAAGCGCGAGGAGCTGGGAACGCTGGAACAGCGCGAGAGTGAACTGCGCGCCGAGTTCGAGAAGGAACAGGGCCGTGCGGTGAACCTGGAGCCGCTCAAGCAGCAGCTGACCCAGATGGAGCAGGTGCTGCAGCAGATGCTGCGCCAGCTGCCGAGCAAGACCGAAATGCCGGACCTGATCATCGACATCTCGCAGACCGCGCTGTCCAGCGGCCTGTCCAACGAGCTGTTCCAGCCCGGCGCGGAGGCGCCCAGGGAGTTCTACGCCGAGAAGCCGATCGCACTGCGCATGGTGGGCAGCTACCACCAGTTCGGCGCCTTCGTCAGCGGCGTGGCATCGTTGCCGCGCGTGGTCATCCTGACCATGCACGACATCAACCTCAAGCCGAAGGACCCCAAGACCGGCATCACCGCCCGCAGCGGTGCGCTGGAGCTGTCCGGTACGGTCAAGACTTACCGTTACCTGGATGACGTGGAGATGGAAGCCCAGGAGAAGGCTGTCGCCGAGAAAGACAAGGCAGCCAAGGCCGGAGGCACGCCATGAGCCTGGGGACGACCGCACGGGTCTGCGTGGTACTGCTGGCGGCGGTATTGCTGGGAGGCTGCGCACGCGGCGTGACCAGCACGCCCGGCGATGCGCCGAACCTGGAGAAGTGGGTAGCCGACGTGCGCGCCCGGCCGGCACCGCCGCTGGAGCCGCTGCCGGTGATGCAGCAGTTCGAAACGTTCGAGTACTCCGCGCAGGGGATGCGCGATCCGTTCACCGATGCCTGGACCAATCCGCAGGGCGGATCGGGCCTGCGCCCGGATCCGAACCGCCGCAAGGAGCCGCTGGAAGCCTTCCCGCTGGACAGCCTGGACATGGTCGGTTCGATCGGCCGCGATGGCGGGCTCGTCGCGCTGGTGATGGCGCCGGACAAAGTCACCTATCGGGTGCGTCCGGGCGTGTATCTGGGGCAGAGCGACGGACGGGTGACCGGGGTCTACGAGGACCGGATCGAACTGATTGAACTTGTGCCCGATGGTGCAGGCGGCTGGCTGGAACGGCCGGCAACGCTCGCACTTGAAGATCAATGATTGCTTACGGGGATAGCACGATGACCTTTTCCAATGCCATGCGGCTGCGTCCGGTCCGGCGCCAGAAGCGGATCCACCTGTGCGCGCTGGGAGTCGCGCTCATGGTGGCCAATGGCACGCTGATGGCGGCCACGCCAACCGGCACCACGGCCCCAGCGGTTGTGGCAACGCCTGCGGCGGCTACCGCCCCGGCGTCGCTGTCGGTGGCCAAGATCGATTTCAAGCGCGGCGACGATGGCGCCGGTCGCCTGATCCTGCAGTTCGACGGGCAGGGGGCCAATCCGGACCTGCGCAGCCAGGGCAACAGCGTCGTGATCGACGTTGGCAACGCGCGCCTGCCGGAAAGCCTGCAGAAGCCGATCAATGTGACCGACTTCGCCACGCCGGTGCAGCGCATCGATGCCAAGCCTTACGGTGGTGGCACCCAGCTGGTGCTCAACACCAACACCGCCTTCGAGTCGCTGGCATACCAGAGCGGCAACGAGTACGTGGTCGAGATCAGCCCGCGCCAGGCCATGCCGGCCACCGGCGCGATCAATGCCACCACCGTGACCCAGGCCGCCGCGGCCGTGGGCCAGCGCGGGTACAGCGGCAAGCCGGTGACCTTCAACTTCCAGGACGTGCCGGTGCGCACGGTGCTGCAGTTGATCGCCGAGGAGTCCAACCTCAACGTGGTCGCCTCCGACAGCGTCGAAGGCAACGTCACCCTGCGTCTGATCAACGTGCCGTGGGACCAGGCGCTGGACATCGTGCTGCGTGCCAAGGGCCTGGACAAGCGCCGCGATGGCGGGGTGATCTGGGTTGCGCCGCAGCCGGAGCTGGCCAAGTTCGAGCAGGACAAGGAAGACGCGCGGATCGCGATCGAGAACCGCGAAGACCTGATCACCGACTACATCCAGATCAACTATCACAATGCCGCGCAGATCTTCAAAGCGCTGACCGAAGCCAAGGGCATCGGCGGCGGCGGTGGCGGCAGTGGTGGTGGTGGCAGCGGCAACAGCGGTCAGGAAGACAGTGGCTTCCTGTCCTCGCGCGGCCGCATCGTGGCCGACGAGCGCACCAATACGCTGATGATCAGCGACATTCCGAAGAAGGTCGCGCGCATGCGCGAACTCATCAATGTCATCGATCGTCCGGTGGACCAGGTGTTGATCGAGAGCCGCATCGTGATCGCCACCGACACCTTCGCGCGCGAGCTGGGCGCCAAGTTCGGCATCACCGGCAACCGCGACAACGTGTTCTTCGGCGGCCAGACCGAGACCAACCACGAGAACATCACCAACCAGGCCACCAACAACTACGATTACAACAAGGCCGTCAGTGAGTGGATCGCCGGCGGCCGGACCGGCGCCGTGCCGGTACGCGCCCCGGACAAGATCAGCACCGGGCTGCTGAACTGGAACTCGGCCGTGGCTGCGGCCAGCAACCCGGGTTCGCTGGCGCTGTCCATCCTCAACGCGGGCTACCTGCTGGACGTCGAACTGTCGGCGATGCAGCAGGAAGAGCGCGGCGAAGTGATCTCCAACCCGCGCGTGGTCACCACCAACCAGCGCGAGGCGCTGATCAAGCAGGGTAAGGAAATCGGCTACGTGACCATCAGCGGCGGTGGTGTCGGTGGTGCGGCCCAGGCCAACGTGCAGTTCAAGGAAGTGGTGCTGGAGCTGAAGGTCACCCCGACCATCACCAACGACAACCGCGTGTTCCTGAACATGGCGGTCAAGAAGGACGAAGTCGAGCGCTACATCCGCCTGGAAGGCTACGGCGAAGTGCCGACCATCAACCGTCGCGAGGTCAACACCGCGGTGCTGGTGGAGGACGGCCAGACCGTGGTGATCGGTGGCGTGTACGAGTTCACCGACCGCAACAGCATCAACAAGGTGCCGTTCCTGGGCGATGTGCCCTTCCTGGGCAACCTGTTCAAGAAGCGCAGCCGCAACAAGGACAAGGCCGAACTGCTGGTGTTCGTGACCCCCAAGGTCCTGCGCGTGGCCAAGACCAACTGAGGTCCGCCGCACGTCAGGTGAAAAGGGCCGCCCCGTGCGGCCCTTTTTGCGTTCAGCCAATCTTGATGCGATGGCACCGTCCGGCCTGCCATCATGGCAATGGAACCTGACGCCTGTTGCGTGGGTCATACGGATGCCATGAATCTGCCCCCTCCCATGCCCGAGTTCGACACCCCTCCTTCCCCCTCCGACGCAGACGGCGATCGCCTGCATGCCGCGTTCACCGGCCTGCGCGATGCGTTGTCGGCCGAGATCGTCGGCCAGCGTGCGCTGGTCGAGCGCCTGCTGATCGCCCTGCTGGCCGATGGTCACCTGCTGGTTGAAGGCGCCCCCGGGCTGGCCAAGACCACCGCGATCCGTGCCCTGGCCGCGCGCCTGGAGGCGGGTTTTTCGCGCGTGCAGTTCACCCCGGACCTGCTGCCGGCCGACCTGACCGGCACCGAGATCTGGCGCCCGCAGGAAGGGCGCTTCGAGTTCGTGCCCGGGCCGATCTTCCATCCGATCCTGCTGGCCGACGAAATCAACCGGGCCCCGGCCAAGGTGCAGTCCGCGCTGCTGGAGGCGATGGGCGAACGCCAGGTCACGGTGGGCCGCCACACCTATCCGCTGCCGTCGCTGTTCCTGGTGATGGCCACGCAGAACCCGATCGAACAGGAAGGCACCTTCCCGCTGCCCGAAGCGCAGCTGGACCGCTTCCTGATGCACGTGCGTATCGGCTACCCGGACTCCGACGCAGAGGCGGAGATCCTGCGCCTGGCCCGCGAACGCGCCCGCGAAGCACTTGCCCTCCCGGTGGCGGCGCCTTCGCGGATGCCGCTGGACGACGTGTTCGCCGCGCGTCGGGCGGTGTTGTCGCTGCACATGGCGCCGGTGCTGGAGCGCTACCTGATTGAACTGGTGCTGGCCTCGCGCGATGCGGCACGCTACGACCCGGCGTTGGCCCGGCGCATTGCGTGGGGCGCCAGCCCACGCGGCTCCATCGCCCTGGAGCGCTGCGCACGCGCGCGCGCCTGGCTGGCCGGCCGCGACTTCGTCACGCCCGAGGACGTGCGCAGCGTGGCGCCGGACGTGCTGCGCCACCGCGTGCTGCCCAGCTACGAAGCCACGGCCGAAGGCTGGGATGGCGACCGCCTGGTCGCCGAGCTGCTGGCCCGCGTGCCGGCACCGTGAGCCGATGAAGGACGCCGTCGTGGATACCCAGGCCCCGGTACTGGACGGGGACGGCCTGCAGCCGACCCTGCCTGAGCTGGTCGCGCTGCGCCGCAGCGCCCATCGTCTGCGCCCGCCACGGCGCGGCCGCATGGGCCATGCCGGGCAGGCGCCGTCGCCCGCACGCGGGCGCGGCATGGAATATGCCGAATCGCGCGAATACGTGCCTGGCGACGACGCCCGCCACATCGACTGGCGTGTCACCGCACGCAGCGGCCGCGCCCACACCAAGCTGTTCCAGGCCGAACGGGAGCGCCTGACGCTGCTGGTGGCCGATACCGATCCGGTGCTGTATTTCGGCACGCGGGTGCGCTTCAAGTCGGTTCAGGCCGCGCGCGTGGGTGCCGTCGCGGCGTGGCTGGCGCAGCGCCAGGGCGACCGCCTGGCCGCCGTGCGCGGCAGCCTGCGCGAAGCGCCCATCGCCCCGGCGGGCGGCACGCGCGGCGTGTTGCGCGTCCTGGATGCCTTGACCCGCTGGTACGCGCAGCCGCCGGCCGACGATGCCGGCCTGGATCGCGCGCTGGAACAGGCGACGCGGCTGCTGCGTCCCGGCGCGCGCGTGGTGGTACTGGCCGATCCGGGCCGGGCCGCAGGCATCAGCGTGTCGCGCTGGACCGCCCTGTCGCTGCATCACGAGGTGGTGCTGGTGTTGCTGGTCGACCCGCTGGAACTGGCACCGCCGGCGTCACCGCTGGCCTTCCTTGCCGGCGGGCAGCGGGTGTCACTGGACCTGGGCAGCGACGCGGTGCGCGCGCGCTGGCTGGCGCAGTTCGTGGCGCCCTTGGATGCCCTGCGCGAGGCGCTGACGGCGCGGCGCATCCAGGTGCACGTGGTTGCCACCGACGATCCCAGCGACAGCTGGCTCGGCGTGGTGCCGTCGGCGGTGGTGGCATGAGCACGGGCGGCACGCTGCCGCTGCGCGATGTGCACCTGCCACCGTTCCCGCCACTGTGGCCGCTGCCGCTGGGCTGGTGGCTGGTGCTGGGCACGGTGGCCGTGGTCCTGGCCGGATGGTGGGCGTGGCGCGAACGGGGTCGCCGTCGCCGTGCGCGTTGGCTGTCCCTGTTCGACGCGCGGCTGGCCGAGGCGGATGGCCCGGTGGCCGAAGTCGCGGCGATTGCCGAACTGCTGCGCCGTGCCGCGCGCCAGCGCCAGCGCGGCGCCGAACTTCTGGACGGCACGGAATGGCTGGCGTTCCTTGATCCGCCCGGCAGCCGTGCCTTCTCCGACGGGGCCGGACGCCTGCTGCTGGACGGCATGTATCGCGCCCAGGTCGACCCGGCACAGGTGGGGCAGCTGCGCGCGCTGGCGCGTGCGCGTTTCCTTGATCTTATGGTGCGCACATGATGATCGCCGCCGCCCCTCTGCCTGCGTGGCTGTCGTGGTTGTCGTGGACCGAACTCCTGGCCTGGCCCTGGCTGCTGCTCGCGCTGCCGTTGCCGGTGCTGATGCGGTGGTGGCCACTGCGTGCGCAGGACAGTGCCGCGCTGCGCGTGCCGTATGCCGTCGGCACGTTGCAGGGGCTTGCCGGCACGGCCGGTGGACGGCGTCCCGGGCTGGTGCGTGTGCTGCTGTGGCTGGCGTGGGCCAGCCTGTGCGTGGCCGCCGCGCGGCCGCAGCAGCTGGGCGAGGCGGTGACGCCGCCGCACCAGGGCCGGCAGATGATGCTCGCGGTGGATGTCTCCGGCAGCATGGGCGAGCCGGACATGCGCCTGGGCAACCAGGTCGTGCCGCGCCTGACGGCGGCCAAGGCCGTGCTGGCCGACTTTCTTGATCGCCGCGTTGGCGACCGGGTCGGGCTGCTGATCTTCGGCGACCGCGCCTTCACGCTCACGCCGCTCACCACCGACCTGACCAGCGTGCGCGAACAGCTCGACGGCAGTGTGGTCGGTCTGGCCGGGCGCGAAACCGCGATCGGCGATGCCATCGCACTGTCGGTCAAGCGCCTGCGCGAACAACCGCAGGGGCAGCGCGTGCTGATCCTGTTGACCGATGGCGTGAGCAATGCCGGCGTATTGCAGCCGCTGCGCGCGGCCGAACTGGCCCAGGCCGAGGGCGTGCGGGTGTACACCGTGGCGTTCGGCGGCGATGGCGGGCTGAAGGTGTTCGGGGTGCAGATCGCCACAGGCGACGATCCGGTCGACGAAGCCACCCTGCAGAAGATCGCCGCGCTCACCGGCGGGCGCTCCTTCCGCGCACGCAACACCGACGAACTGGCCGGCATCTATGCCGAGCTGGAGCGCCTGGAGCCGGTGACCTCTGCCGGCCCGGCGGTGCGCCCGCGCATTGAACGGTATGCATGGCCGCTGGCCGTGGCGCTGCTGCTGGCCGGGCTGGCCTGGCTGCTGCCGAGGCGGTGGGCATGAACCTGATCGACTGGACCATGCTGCATTTCCTGCGCCCCGACGCGCTGTGGGCGCTGTTGGCCCTGCCCGTGATCGCGGTGCTGTGGACGTGGCGCCGCCGGCGACGCAGCGGGTGGCAGCAGGCGGTAGACCCGCACCTGCTGCCGCACCTGCTGGTGGCAGGCGGGCGGGGAGGGCGCGCGGGCCTGGTGCTGCTGCTGTGTGGCGTTGCCCTGGCGGTGTTGGCGCTGGCCGGGCCCTCGTGGCGGCAGGTGCCGCAGCCGTTGTGGCAGAGTCCGTCGCCGCTGGTGCTGGTGCTGGACCTGTCCTCACGCATCGCCGCCACCGATCTGCCGCCTTCGCGGCTGCTGCAGGCGCGCGCCAAGCTGGCCACGCTGCTGCGGCAACGGCAGGGGGGGGAGGTGGCGCTGCTGGCGTATGCCGATGACGCCTTCACCGTGGCGCCGTTGACTGCCGACACGGCCAACATCGCGCTCTACCTCGATGCGCTCGCCCCGGACGTGATGCCCCGCGACGGACAGCGCGCCGACCGCGCGATCGAGGCGGCGGTCAAGCTGCTGCAGCAGTCCGGCGCGCGCGGCGGCGACATCCTGCTGCTCACCGACCAGGCCGACGCCGATGCCACGCGGGCGGCTGCCGCTGCGTCGGCGCAGGGCATCCACGTCTCGGTGCTGGGCCTGGGAACCGCGGCGGGAGCCGCCTACCGCGCCGATAACGGGCAGATCGCCCAGGCACGCCTGGATGCCGCCTCGCTGCGGGCGCTGGCGGCGGCGGGCGGTGGTGCCTACGCGCCCGTCGCCAGCGACGATGGCGACCTTCGATCGCTCGGCGTGCTCACCCCGCGCACCAGCGCGGGCGACAGCCGGGAAGGCGAGGGGCGTGCCTGGCGCGACGAGGGGTTTTGGCTGCTGCCGCCGCTGCTGCTGATCGGGCTGCTGGCGTTCCGCCGCCGCGCGCTGCTCGGACTGGTGCTGGTGTGTGCGGGCCTGCCCATGACAGTGCCGTCCACCGCGTACGCGGCCGATGGCCCGCCCACGCTGTGGAAGCGGCCGGACCAGGTGCAGCAGGCGCAGGTCGCCGCCGGCGTGGATGCGTACCGGCGGGGCGATTTCAGTGCCGCCCAGGCGCAGTTCGAGGGCGTCGATACCGACGCCGGCTGGTACAACCTCGGCAACGCGCTGGCCCGGCAAGGGCAGTACGACGCGGCGATCGACGCCTACGACCGCGCGCTGGCCAAGCATCCCGGCATGGCCGATGCGGTCGCCAACCGAGCCGCGGTCGACGCGGCGCGTAAGCGCAAACCCCCGCCGTCCTCTTCGTCGGACCAGGGCAAGCCGCAGCCCGGGCAAGGCAAGCCCTCGCCCGGGCAGGGGCAGCCGCAGGACGCGGACGGAAAACCCGGCCAGCCCGATCCTGCCGCGCCGCCCCAGCCGGGCAAGGCGGGCAAGGCGGACACGCCGGCCGATCCACGCAATGCCGATCCGGCGGCGCAGCAGCAGGCCGATGCGGCCCAGCGCGAACGCATGCGCCAGGCCCTGCAGCGGCAGCCGCAGGCCGGCGATGGCCCGCAGCGTGATGCCCGCGCAGGTGCGCAGACGGCCGAACAGCGCGAACAGCGGCAGGCCGTCGAGGCCTGGATGCGGCGCGTGCCGGACGATCCGGGCGCGTTGCTGCGCGCCAAGTTCCAGCTGGAAAACGAACGCAGGAAACAGGAAGGACGATGAAAGCCCATTCCCCCACGCACCGCGCGCTGCGCGCGGTTCTGGCCCTGCTGCTGTGCATCGGGTTCGCCGCGCAGGCGCAGCAGCCCCGTGCCTGGCTGGACCGCGACCGCATCGAGGACGGCGGCACGGTCACCCTCAACATCCAGTCCGACGAGGCCGGTGCCGTACCGGACTACGCGCCGCTGCGCGCGGACTTCGACCTCAGCGGCCAGACCAGCAGGCGTCAGGTGCAGTGGAGCAACGGTGACATGACCTCGCGGACGCTGCATGGCATCGCGCTGTCGCCGCGCCGCACCGGGACGCTGACCATTCCGCCGCTGCGGGTCGGCAGCGGCAGCACGCCGCCGTTGACCCTGCAGGTCGCGGCGGGTGCCGGCGCCGCCGATCCGGGCGCCGCGCGCGGCACCGGGGCGGTGTTCCTGGAAACCGAGGTCGACGACACCACGCCGTACGTGCAGCAGAGCGTCGGGGTGGTGGTGCGGCTGTATTACGCCTCGCAGCTGGTGTCCGGCGAGCTGGTGCTCGATACCCCGGACGGCGCGTCGCTGCAGCGGGTCGGTGAGGACCGCAGCCTGGTGCGCGAGGTCAACGGGCGCCGCTACAACATGGTCGAGCGGCGCTTCCTGCTGATTCCCGAGCGCAGCGGCGCGCTGGCGTTGGCCGGTGCCCGCTTCGATGGCCGCAGTGCCGGCGGGTTCTTCGACGACATGTTCGGCGGCGACGGGCGCCTGCGGGCCCGGGCACCGGACCGGACCCTGCAGGTGCAGGCGCAGCCGGCCGCCGCGCCGCAGCCGTGGCTGCCGCTGCACGACCTGCGCCTGCGCTACACCGCCGCACCCGGCACCGGGCGCGCGGGCGAAGCGGCCACGGTGGTGGTCGAGGCCACCGCGCTGGGCGCCACGCGGGCGCAGTTCCCCGAGCTGCCGGTGCCCGATGTCGGCCCGGCCGCGCAGGTCTTCGCCGAGCCGCCGCAGTACGACGAGACCTTCAGCGGCACCACGCCGCAGCTGAAGCTGACGCGCCGCTACGCGATCGTGCCCCGTGAGCCCGGCGCATTGACGGTGCCGGGCCTGAAGATGGCCTGGTGGGACGTGAAGGCCGGGCAGGCGCGCACCGCCACGCTGCCCGACCTGGCGCTGCAGGTGGGGGCAGGGGCCGGTGCCGGCGCCGCCGGCGCGCCGGCACCGATCGCCCTGGACACGCTGTCGCCGCTGCCCGGCAGTACCGCCGCGCCCTCCACCGCCGTGCCCATCCTGCCGGTGCAGGGCGCGGGCCGGCCGTGGGGCTGGATGGCCGCCGCCGCCGGCTTTGCCGTGCTGTGGCTGGCGACGCTGGCCATCGCGCTGGGCCTGGCCTGGCGCCGGCGCGGCCACGCTCCGACCGCCCCCGGCCGGCCGGCCGCGTCGCCTGCGGCCGCACGGCCCTCGGCGGCCGCGCTGCGCCAGGCGCTGGATGTGCAGGGCCTGGATGAGATCGTGGCGGTGCTGGCCGGCATGGCCGGGGTGCAGACCCTGGAGCAGGTGCTGGAGCAACTGGCCGACCCCGAGCAGCGTGCCACCCTGGTCCAGATGCAGCGCGCGCGCTGGGGTGGCCAGGGCGGCGACGTGGCGGCGGCCCGCCAGGCGCTGCGCCGGGCGTTCCATGACGGACCGCACTGGCGACCGGTGGCTGCCGCGGAAAACAATGGCCTGGCACCGCTTTATCCGTCGGCGCGGTGAGGCATCCCCGTGCCGGCCGGGCCGGCTTTGCTAAGCTGATTCACTATTTTCAGAGGAAAGCCGTTCGATGACTGAGGCCGCAAAGACCCGGCAGAAGCTGCCATTGCACTGGAAAATGGGCATCGGCTTCGGCATCGGCCTGTTGCTGGGCCTGTTCGTGCACGCTGCGGCCCCGGCCGTTCCGGGCCTGGGCGACGTCGCCAAGGGGGTGATGGCCTGGGTCACCACGCCGCTGTCGGGCCTGTTCCTCAACCTGATCTTCATGCTGATCGTGCCGCTGATCTTCTCGGCGCTGATCATGGGCGTGTCGGAGATGGGCGATATCCGCGCCCTGGGCCGGATCGGCTGGAAGACGCTGGCCTACACGGTGCTGCTGTCGGGCATCGCGGTGGGCATCGGCCTGGTGCTGGTCAACGTGCTCAAGCCCGGTGCCGGCGTGGACCCGCAGGTCGCCGCGCAGATGCTCTCGGAGAATGCCGAGCGCAGCAGGGAGATCGTGGCCGGCATCCATGAAACCCCCAAGGGCATGGACATGCTGCTGTCGATCGTGCCGAGCAACGTGCTCCAGGCCGCCTCCGACAATGGCGCCATCCTGTCGCTGATGTTCTTTGCGCTGATGTTCGGCATCGGCATGGTGCTCAGCGACGACGACAAGGTTGCCCCGCTGCGCCGCGCGATCGAAGGCGTGTTCGAAGTCTCGATGACGCTGATCAACCTCGTCATCCGCCTGGCGCCGTACGCGGTGGCCTGCTTCATGTTCAATCTGGCCGCGTTGTTCGGGCTGGACCTGATCGTCCGCCTCGGCGCCTACGTGGGCGTGGTGGTGCTGGCGCTTGGCCTGCACATGGTGGTGACCTACGGCACGGCGGTGTGGTTGTCCGGCCGTTCGCCGCTGTCGTTCTTCCGCGATACGCAGGAAGCAACGGTGATGGCCTTCTCCACCGCCTCCAGCAACGCCACCCTGCCGACCGCGCTGCGCGTGGCCGACCAGATGGGCCTGCCGCAGCGGGTGTCGCGCTTCGTGCTGACTGTCGGCGCCACCGCCAACCAGAACGGCACCGCGCTGTTCGAGGGCGTGACGGTGATCTTCCTGGCCCAGTTCTTCGGCGTGGACCTGAGCATCGGCCAGCAGATCATGGTCATGGCGGTGTGCATCCTGGGCGGTATCGGTACCGCAGGCGTGCCGTCCGGCTCGCTGCCGGTGGTGGCGATGATCTGCGCGATGGTCGGCGTCAATCCGCTGGGCATCGGCCTGATCCTCGGCGTGAACCACTTCCTGGACATGTGCCGTACCGCGCTGAACGTGACCGGCGACCTGGCCCTGACCACGCTGGTGGCCAAGGGCGAGACCGAGGAACTGCCGCCGGCGACGGCGGGACGCGTCAACGGCGATTGAACCGCCGCCAGTCACGATGGGATACTCAACCGGCGCATGGAAGGCGCCGGGATCGGCGCCGTGCGGAAAGGAGCCGAAATGAGGATTTCGCATCTGCTGGCCGTTGGCCTGGCCTTGCTGGCGTTCGACGCCGGCGCTGAACCACGTACCTGTGAGACCCACGCCAGCACCACCGGCAGCTTCGCCGCCGGCCGCCAGTTCTTCACCTGGGACGTGGTGCCCGACGTCGCGCCGGCCGAAGCCCTGCGGCGGATCCACGCGGAGGGCCTCAAAGCGGGCCTGACCGTGGGCCGGCTGGACCCCGAGCTGGGGTCGGTGACCCTGGAACAGACCGCCCCGCTGGCCGACCGCCAGGTGACCCTGCCGGTGAACGTGCTGGTTGAAGGCGAGGGGGAGGGGGCCCGCATCACCGTCAGCAAGACCCTGCCGGCCGGCTATGCCACGCGCGAGGACGTGCAGCGCAGGGCCATGTGCGCGTTCATCGACGCTGCGCGCGGCTGAGGTGCCGGTCCGGGCCTGACCCGGACTGACCCCACCGGTCGTCTGTGGGACAATGGGCAGCCCGCAGCTCCGCGGGAGCCTCCTGATCCCACAGAACCATGACGCAGCCTACCCGCCGCCAGTTGGCCAACGCCATCCGCTTCCTTGCCGCTGATGCGGTCGAAACCGCCAAGTCCGGCCATCCCGGCATGCCGATGGGCATGGCCGACATCGCCGAAGTGCTCTGGAACGATTATCTCCGTCACAACCCGAACAACCCGAAGTGGTTCAACCGCGACCGCTTCGTGCTGTCCAACGGCCACGGCTCGATGCTGCAGTACGCGCTGCTGCACCTGAGCGGCTACGACCTGCCGATCGAGCAGCTCAAGCAGTTCCGCCAGCTCGGCAGCAAGACCGCCGGTCACCCGGAACGCCATGAAACCCCCGGCGTGGAAACCACCACCGGTCCGCTCGGCCAGGGCCTGGCCAACGCCGTGGGCTTCGCGCTCGCCGAGAAGCTGCTGGCACAGCGTTACAACCGCCCCGAACACGAGATCGTCGACCACCGCACCTGGGTGTTCCTGGGCGACGGCTGCCTGATGGAAGGCGTGTCCCACGAAGCGGCCTCGCTGGCCGGCACCTGGGGCCTGGGCAAGCTGGTCTGCTTCTGGGACGACAACCACATCTCCATCGACGGCAACACCGAAGGCTGGTTCACCGACAACACCCCCGAACGTTTCGAGGCCTATGGCTGGAACGTGGTGCGCGGCGTTGACGGCCACGACCCGGAAAGCATCAAGGCCGCCATCGACGGCGCCCTGTCGCAGTTCGACAAGCCGACCCTGATCTGCTGCCGCACCACCATCGGGTTTGGTTCGCCGGGCAAGGCCGGCAAGGAATCCAGCCACGGCGCGCCGCTGGGCAAGGACGAGCTGGAGGCCACCCGCAAGCAGCTTGGCTGGAACTACGGCCCGTTCGAGATCCCCGAGGAGATCTACGCCGGCTGGCGTGCCGGCGGTACCGGCACCCTGCGCCAGGCCGAGTGGGAACTGCAGTTCGACAAGTACGCCGCGCAGTTCCCGGCCGAAGCCGAGGAACTGATCCGTCGCTCGCACGGTGAGCTGCCGGCCGATTTCGTGGCCAAGGCCGATGCCTACATCGCGCAGGTCCAGGCCGACGGCCAGACCATCGCCTCGCGCAAGGCCTCGCAGCTGGCAATCGAAGCGTTCGCGCCGCTGCTGCCGGAGCTGGTTGGCGGTTCGGCCGATCTGGCGCACTCCAACCTGACCCTGTGGAAGGCCAGCAAGTCGGTCGCCACCGACGACCCGAACGCCAACTACGTGTACTACGGCGTGCGCGAGTTCGGCATGACCGCCATCGCCAACGGCTTGGCGCTGCATGGCGGGTTCATTCCGTTCGATGCCACCTTCCTGGTGTTCAGCGACTACGCCCGCAACGGCGTGCGCATGAGCGCGCTGATCCCGGCGCACGCGATCCACGTGTACACCCACGATTCGATCGGCCTCGGCGAAGACGGCCCGACCCACCAGCCGGTGGAGCACCTGGCCTCGCTGCGCTACATCCCGAACAACGATGTGTGGCGCCCGTGCGATGCGGTCGAGTCGGCGGTCAGCTGGAAGTCGGCGATCACCCGTACCGACGGTCCGAGCTGCCTGGTGTTCAGCCGCCAGAACCTGCCGCACCAGCCGCGCAACGACACGCAGGTCGCACAGATCGCGCGCGGTGGTTACGTGCTGGCCGACGCCGAAGGCGGCGTGCCGGACGTGATCCTGATCGGCACCGGTTCGGAAGTGGGCCTGGCCGTGGCCGCCAAGGCGGAACTGGATGCCGCCGGCATCAAGGCCCGCGTGGTGTCCATGCCGTCCACCGACGTGTTCGAGCGTCAGGACGCGGCCTACCGCGAGTCCGTGCTGCCCAACGCCGTGCGCAACCGCGTGGCAGTGGAAGCCGGCGTCACCGGTTTCTGGCGCCAGTACGTGGGCCTGGACGGTGCGGTGATCGGCATCGACACCTTCGGTGCCTCGGCCCCGGCCGATGCGCTGTACAAGCACTTCGGCATCACCACCGAGGCGGTGGTGGCAGCGGCCAAGGCGCAGTTGGCCAACTGATCGCCTTCGGGTGATCCAGTGGTGTAAACGGAAGGCCGGGCATTGCCCGGCCTTCTGCGTTTGCCCAGGGGGAACCCGGCAGACCCGTACCGCCTATGCGGTACGCGCCAACCCCAACCGCACCAGCCGCGCTTCGATCCGTTCGCCGATGTCCTTCGGGGCCTCCAGCCCCATGCGCTGCAGATACACCGCGTCGCCGTCACCGGCCGGCTGCATGACCGCCGCCAGCACCGTGCGCAGCTTGGCCGCGCGCGTCTGCGTGTTCTGCTTCAGCCAGCCCAGCGCCTTGACCAGGTGCTGCTCCACCTCGGTGAAGTCGCTGCCCAGCGGGTAGTCCGGCAGCAGCCCGGACTGGCGGAACGGCGCCAGTGCCGCGCTGACCGACGTGGCGGAATTGCGCTGCCAGGCCGGCGGTGCGGCAAACCCGGTGGCCAGCTTCTTCGCCGCCTTGGCCTGGTCCAGCAGCGCCGCCTGGAAGCGCGCATCGGTGATGCCCGCCATCGCGATCACGCAGTCCTCGTCGGTCATGTTGCGCAGGTCGGCGATGCCGTACTCGTTGATGTACAGGTCGCGCAGGTGGCGCGGGATGGTGGTGTGCCCGTAGTTCCAGCGCACGTTCGACTGCAGCACGCCCTTGTCCTCGCGCGTGGCACGGAAGATCAGCGCGCTGCGCGCGCCGGGGAGGGCATGGGCCATCGCCACGAAGTTGTACTGGCCGCCCACGCCGGAGACCACGCGTCCGTCTTCCAGCGCATCGGAAACGGCCGCGCCCAGTGCGGTGGCCATCATGCAGGAGTTGAAGAAGCGCGCATCGCGGCGCTGCATCCGTTCCAGCGTCTCATCGCCGCCGTAGAGCTGGTTGATCTCGCTGATCCGGCGCATGCCGATCGCACTGCGCTCGTCATCGGGCAGGTCGCGCAGCCACTGGTAGAACTCCGGCGAGCCCAGGTAGAAAGCGCCGTGCAGGTACTCGCCTTCGGCTTCGAGGGTGGCGTAATCGGTGGTCCAGGCGGTGCCATTCTCGATCCGCTGCAGCAGGGCCAGATCGTCGTGCACCTTGCGCCGGATCACCCCGGTCTGGACCAGCCGGCGGAACCCTTCGTTGAGCATTTCACTGCAGCCGTACAGGCCGATCTCGAACGGGTCCAGCCCACCGGAGGCGAGCACGCTGGGGTGCGTGGCCAGGTCGGGATCGAGCGCCTGCAGGATCTGCCGGTAGCGCGCGTTGTCGGTGTGGCGCAGTACCAGCGCGTGGCTCAGCGCATCGGCCAGGGTACCGATGCCGATCTGCAGGGTGCCACCGTCGCGTACCAGCGCGCTGGCGTACAGGCCGATGGCGTAGTCGGCATCGCCGACCGGTTGGCGCGGCAGGCCGAACAGATCCGGATACGGCCCGGGGGGCGTGATCACCAGATCGAAGAACGACACATCCACCGTGGCCGAGCCGGCCAGGTAGGGCAGCTGCGGATCGATCTCGGCGATCATCAGCGGGCGCGGCAGCCCGCGCGCGACCATTGCATCCAGAGTGTCCTGGGTGATGTCGTTGTTGCACGACAGCGACAGGCGCCGGTCGTTCGCACGCATCGCCACTTTCTGCACGATCGCGTGCGGCGCGCGCTGCGCCACCGCGTCGGCGGCGTGGGTGTAGTTGAGGCTGGTGTAGCTGCGCTGCGCCTGCGACGAGCCCAGCAGCGCACCGGACTGCATGTAGAACTCTTCCACCTGCACATGGTCGGGCAGGCGATCGCGCACCATCGCATCGGCGTAGGCCAGGCGCGGGAAATCCGCGCCGAAGTGGCGCTCGGCAAACGGCCCCATGAAGCGCGCTTCCAGCCCGGCACCGCCGCGTGGCGGGTTCAACGACAGTGCGGTGTACAGCTGCAGCGGCCGCGAGGCATCGTTTTCCACGCGCGCATACAGGGCGTTGAGCAGGCGGTGCGGCTTGCCCAGCGCCAGCGGGGCACCCACGCGAAGGGGGCCATCGACCCGTTGCAGCAGCCAGTCAACGGCGGCGTCGAGGTCGGTCAGGTGTTCGGTCATGCGGCGCGTTCCTGCGAAATCATGCGGGCCATTACAGCATTCCGGGGTTGAACAGACGGCGACGCGAGACCTCGTCACCGGAGACCATGAACTGCCCATCGCCGCGGTAGTGCACCGTGCGCGGCAGCCTGGGAGAACGCGCGACGTGTGCCTTGACCACCTCCCAGATGAAGAGCCCATGTCGTGTGATCTGGCTGCGGTCGACCAGACGGCACTCGAAGCTGGCGGGGCACTGCGCGATCAGCGGGGCGGCCACCGCGCTGCCGGCCACGGCATCCAGGCCAAAGTGCGCGAACTTGTCGATCTCCGCGCCGCTGCTGTTGCCGATGGCCACAACCGTATCGAGCATCGTGGCAGTGGGTACATTGATGACGCATTCGCCACTGCGGCGGATCAGCTCGAAGCTGTGGTTGCCGCTGGAGATCATCGTTGCCAGCCGTGACGGGACGAACTCCAGCACCATGTGCCAGCCCATCGTCATGATGTCGCGCTGGCCCTTCCATGCCGAGCTGACCAGCACCACCGGACCGGGTTCGAGGTAGCGTCGCACCTCGGCGACGGGGAAGTCGACTTTCCGATAGCGTCTCATCGGCGCCTCCACGGGGAATCGTCCGATGCTGGCAGCGTGCGCATGAACCGGTTGTCGAAGGGCTTGACACTGAATTCGATTACGGGCGTAATCGGCTTGTCGATTACGGATGTAAATGATGAGCCAGATCAGCGAAGCCGAAGCCGTGGTGATGGACGTGTTGTGGCGCAGCCATCCGCTGGGAGCCGACGAGGTGGTGGCCGCGCTGGCCGACCGCGACTGGGCCGAGCCGACCATCAAAACCCTGCTCAACCGCCTGCTGACCAAGGGCGCGATCAGCGCCAGCCGCGACGGCCGCCGTTACCGCTACTCGCCCGTGCTGCAGCGCCAGACCTGGGTGGCCGAGCAGAGCGAGGGCTTCCTCGGGCGTGTGTTCGACGGACGCGTGGCGCCGCTGGTGGCGCACTTCAGCCAGCGCGGGGAGCTGAGCGCGCAGGACATCGCCGACCTCAAAAAGCTGATCCAGGAGCTCGACCATGATTGAGCTCCTCAACGGACTGCTGCAGGCCAGTGTGTGGCTGTCGGTGGCGGTGCTGGTGCTGGCCGCGATACGCCCCCTGCTGCTGAGGCTGGGTGGCGCGGCGCTGGCGTACCGCAGCTGGTGGCTGCTGCCGATGCTGCTGGTGGTGCCGTACCTGCCATTGCCGAACCTCCCGCTCACCGAGGCCGCGCCGGTGAAGGTGATGGCGGCCGCGCTGCGCGCACCGGACGTGTCCGCCGATACCCCGGTGTGGCCGCTGCTGCTGCTCGCCACGTGGCTGGCCGGCGCGCTGGTGATGGCCACGGCCAGTTGGCGCGCACAGCGCCGCTTCGAACGTGCGCTCGGCCGCCTGCAGCCCCGTGTCGATGGCAGCTGGCAGGCGCAGGGCGATCCCGGCCTGCCTGCGCTGGTGGGTCTGTGGCGGCCACGCGTGGTGGTCGGACCGGATTTCGAGCAGCGCTTCAGTCCGGCCGAGCAGGACCTGATCCTGCGCCACGAACACAGCCACCGGCGGCATGGCGATCCGTGGGCCAATGCGGCGCTGACGGTCCTGCGCTGCGTGTTCTGGTTCCATCCGCTGCTGCCGTGGACCGTGCGTCGCCTGCTGCGTGACCAGGAACTGGCCTGCGACGCGCGCACGGTCGATCCGCATCCGGCCCTGCGCCGTCTTTATGCCAACGCGCTGTTGAAGGCGCAGTTGGCCCACCCGGTTGCGCCGATGGCATGCCACTGGCGCAGCCAACCGATGTTGAAGGAGCGTATTGCCATGTTGAAGCAGCACAAACGGAAGGCGTTGCCGTGGTTGTCCGGGCAGGTACTGGTGGTGGGGTTGTGCGTGGGGCTCGGCGGGATCGCGTGGGCCGGGCAGGGCGCTGGCGCCGCGCCCGTACAGGTGGATGCGAAGGCGAAGGAGATGACGGCGCCGAAGTATCCGAAGAGCGCATTTGAACAGGGCGTGTCGGGCAAAGTGGTGCTGCGCGTGGAAGTGGATGCGCAGGGCAGGACCGGCGACATCCGGGTACTGACGTCAACGCCGGCCGGCGTATTCGACGCGGTCTCCATCGCGGCCGCGAAAGAGTGGACGTTCGAGCCGGCGCTGCAGGATGGCAAGGCAGTCGCCTCGGCACTGAAGATCCCGATGACGTTCAAGCTCGACAACACCGGCCCCGGCCAATGAGGTGGGCGCTGACACCGGTGCTGGTGTCGGTGCTGGTGACCGGCGGCTGCGCCGGTCACGACCAGCTCACCACCGTCGATACCCGCAGGGAAAACGTGGACCATCAGCGGTTGAAGGTGGATGGCGGCGGCGGTGCCGGGCAGGTGCAGCCGTACATGCTGAAGGCGAGCGAAGGCTATCGCATGCCGCAGTTGTATGCAGCGCCCGATCCGGTGGTCGGCGACCGCGACCCGCGTCGCTCGCTCGCGCCGACCACCATCTGCCTGCAGGTGGTGGTGGATGCCGAGGGCCGGGTCGAACGCAGCCTGCCGCTGACCGACCGCGCGTCGTGCAGTGCCGCTGCCGCCGCGGAGAATACGGCCCTGCTGGATGCCGCGCAGGCGGCGGTGGCGCAGTGGCGCTACTCGCCGGCAGCGGTGTGCCACTATCCGGCGGGCCGGGTGCCGAGTGATCGGGGCGACTGCGAGGGGGCCGAGCGCATCGAGCCGGTGCCGGTCAGCCTGCTCTACGCGTTCACCTTCGAGATCGTGAAGGGACAGCAGACGGTTCGCCGCCAGAGTCGTTGAGTCCTGGCAGCGGCGGCGCGGTCAGGGGGCGCGTTGCGGGCCGCCCTGCAGATTCGCCTTCACCGACGGATGCATCAGTTTCGGCTCGGCCAGCGTCGCATCGCGGGCCTGGCGGGTGGCGACGAACTCCGCCTGGCTGACGCCGTCGTGCAGGTGGATGTTGCGCGCGCGCTGTTGCCCGATGGTGGTTTCATTGGCGACATCGCGCCCGCCCGGGCCGTAGTCGTGGCAGATGAACACACGGGTGGCATCGGGTAGGGTGAGCAGCCGCTGGATGGAACGGTACAACTGGGCGGCGTCGCCGCCCGGGAAATCGCAGCGCGCGGTACCGCCATCGGGCATGAACAGCGAATCACCGGTGAACAGCGCATCGCCGATGCGGTAGGCCACGCTGTCGCTGGTGTGGCCCGGCACGGCGATGACCTCGGCGGCAATGTCGCCGAGCGCGAACCGCTCGCCATCGGCGAACAGATGATCGAACTGCGAGCCGTCGGTCGGCACGTCCAGCGCATAGCGCGGGGCGAACGTACGCTGCACCTGCACGATGCCCTGGCCCATCGCCAGCGTGGCCTGCGGCCAGTGCGGCTTGAGCCAGCGGCCGGCGCTGATGTGGTCGGCGTGTGCGTGGGTTTCCAGCAGCCAGCGTACCTGCAGGCCGTGCTCGCGCACGTGCGCCAGCAGGGGCTGCAGGGGGCCGGCACCGAGCGCGTCGGTGTCCGGGTCGTAGTCCAGCACCGGATCGATCACCGCGGCCTGCAACGTCGCCGGGTCGTGCACCACATAACTGAAGGTGTGGCTGTCCGGGTGGAAGAAACTGGCGACGTGCGGTGTCATGGCGGTGGCCTCAGCGTTTGCCCAGAGAGTCGTTGAGCAGCACGGCCAGGCGCTCGCCGGCCAGGCGCAGTTCGCGCTCGGCGACCGGACGGTAGGTCGCGGCGTACTCCGGGGGAAGCGTACGCTTGTCCGGGTAAACGCCAGGTGCAATGGCGATCCGGCAGCTGGCTTCGGCCCATTGCACGGCGTCGCGGTCGATCTTCGAGCGCTTGTCCACCTTTGGTGCCGGCAGCGCCATCAGACGGGCCAGGTACTGGTCGTCGTCGAGCTTCAGCGCATTGAGCATGCCGCTGTCCCACAGCGAGTGCAGGTTGGTACCGCGGTTGTTGAACTGCACCTGGAAATCGTTGCCGCCCTTGTCGTGCCCGTAGCCGGCATGCATCGGCTGATGGATGTCGCCGGCGAAATGCACGACGAACTTCAGTGCCTGCGCGCGCTCGGCATCGGGGCGGGTACGGTCGGCGAGAATGGCCGTCTGCGCCTTGAGCGCCTCGACCACGCAGTTGCCACCCTTGCAGTGCTTCTGCGCGGTGTAGTGGCAGTTGTCTTCGCCGATGTTGACGTAGTGCCAGCGCGCCGATCGCCGGCCCAGGCCGGGGTCCTTGGCGCGCAGTTCGTCGGCCCAGGGCGCGATGGCGTGCAGGGTCGGGTCGGGTTCGCCGGCCAGCAGGCGATCGACCTGCGCCTTGGCCTGCGGGGTGAGGCGGACTTCGGCGACGCGGGCGACCAGGCGATGGCCTTGCGCGCCCCAGGCCAGGGCATCGGTGGAAACGGCGGTGAGGGCCAGCGCGAGAGCGGCGGCCGGAAGCAGGGAGGCAATTTTCATCGGCTGCATTCTAGCCGGCGCGTCCGCCGCTGGGTTTGCCCGGATCTGGCCGGCCGGCGGCCGGGGCGGGTAGGCTGGGCGCTTGGCCAACCACGGGAGCGGCGTCGGTGCAGAAGGTCTTGGGTTTGATTGGCGGCATGAGCTGGGAAAGCTCTGCCCACTATTACCGGATGATCAACGAGCAGGTGCGCGATGCGCAGGGCGGGATGCACTCTGCGCGCCTGTTGATGTGGTCGTTCGACTTCGCCGACATCGAGGCGTTGCAGCGGTCCGGCGACTGGGCGGCGGCCACCCGTGAGATGGTCGAGGTGGCGCAGCGCCTGGAAGCGGCGGGCGCGACCGCCATCGTGATCTGCACCAACACGATGCACCTGATGGCTGACGCGGTACAGGCCGCCATCGGCGTGCCGCTGCTGCATATCGCCGATCCCGTTGGCGCGCTGATCCAGGCGTCGGGTCTGCAGCGGGTGGGGCTGCTCGGTACGGCGTTCACGATGGAGCAGGATTTCTACCGGGTACGGCTGGCCGAACGCTTCGGTCTTGAGGTGCTGGTGCCGGACGTGGACGACCGGGCGGCGGTGCACCGGATCATCTACGACGAGCTGGTGCAGGGCCGGGTGCTGCCGGCATCGCGCGACGTCTATCGCGGGGTGATGCAGCGGCTGGTGGATCGGGGCGCGCAGGCCATCATCCTGGGCTGTACCGAAATCATGCTGCTGGTCACCTACGAGGACGCCACGGTGCCACTGTTCGACACCGCCGCCCTGCACGCACAGGCAGCAGGGCACCACCTCCTGTAGAGCCGGGCTCTGCCCGGCTGCTGGCGCGAGGGCACCACCCCTTGTAGAGCCGGGCTCTGCCCGGCTGCTGTTGCGTTGGTCGCCACGCCAGGAGCAGCCGGGTAGAACCCGGCACTACGGATGCGGCTGCTGGTGCGTTGGTCAAAAAAAATCCCCGGCCGTAGCCGGGGAAAGCGCTTTGCTGCGAGGGGTGTTGCGCGGTTGTGTTCCGATCCGCCGATCAGAACTTGAATACGTAGGACACGCCGTAGGCCAGCGGGTCGATGTTGACGGTGCCGATCTTCTCGCCATCGAGCTTGACCCCGGTGTCGATGTCGATCCAGCGCACATCCACGCGCAGCGAGCCCTTGTCGCTGACCGCGAAATCCACGCCGGCGTGTGCGGCCAGGCCCCACGAGTCGTCCAGCTTCAGCGTGCTGCCGGCCAGCGCGCCGCCGGTTTCCTCGCTGAAGAAGGTGGTGTAGTTCAGGCCGGCGCCGACGAACGGCGAGACCTTGCCCTTGCTGTTGAAGTGGTACTGCAGCGAGATCACCGGCGGCAGGTGCTTGGTGCTGCCCACGCGGCCCAGGCCGGCGATGTTGATGTCGTGCTTGAACGGCAGCGCTGCCAGCACCTCGATGCCCAGGTTGTCGGCGATGAAGTACTCGCCGGTGATGGTCGGCTTGATGTCGTTGTCGACGTCGACCTTCAGCGTCCCGCCGGCCAGTGCGCCGTTGTTCGACTTCGGGGCGACCTGGTGCACGCCGGCACCGATCGTCCAGTCGCCCTTGGACTGGGCCATGGCGGGGGCGGCGGCCAGCGCCAGGGCGGCGGCCAGGCTGGACAGCAGGAGGGGGGCGGTCTTGCGCATGAGGGTGTCTCGTTGCGGGGTGGAATGGAGTGGGGCCAGTTTTCCCCTCCGTGCCCGCAGGCGCCTTGATTCTGATCAATCCCCGGTTCGCGGTGTGTAACCGTTTACCTCCGGCCGGGGCCGGAAACGGGCCGGTCCGGCCCTGCTAGAATGACGGCCCCTTACCATCGGCGCCGCACCGTCGCGGCTGCAGGAGCTTGTGAACATGGCAATCAAGGTTGGCATCAATGGTTTCGGTCGCATCGGGCGCAACGTGCTGCGTTCGGCCGTGCTGAACTTCGGCAATGACATCGAAATCGTCGCCATCAACGATCTGCTCGAGCCGGACTACCTGGCTTACATGCTGAAGTACGACTCCGTGCATGGCCGTTTCAAGGCCGACGTGGCCGTGTCCGGCGGCGACCTGCTGGTCAACGGCAAGAAGATCCGCCTGACCCAGGAACGCGACCCGTCCAACCTGAAGTGGGACGAAGTGGGCGTGGACGTGGTGATCGAATCGACCGGCCTGTTCCTGACCAAGGACACCGCGCAGAAGCACATCGATGCGGGCGCCAAGAAGGTGATCATGTCGGCGCCGTCCAAGGACGACACCCCGATGTTCGTGTTCGGCGTCAATGACAAGACCTACGCCGGCCAGGCGATCGTGTCCAACGCGTCGTGCACCACCAACTGCCTGGCCCCGCTGGCCAAGGTCATCAATGACAAGTGGGGCATCAAGCGCGGCCTGATGACCACCGTGCATGCGGCCACCGCCACCCAGAAGACCGTCGATGGCCCGTCCAACAAGGACTGGCGCGGCGGCCGCGGCATCCTGGAGAACATCATTCCCTCGTCCACCGGTGCGGCCAAGGCCGTGGGCGTGGTCATTCCGGAGCTGAACAAGAAGCTCACCGGCATGAGCTTCCGCGTGCCGACCTCGGACGTGTCGGTGGTCGACCTGACCGTCGAGCTGGAAAAGGAAGCCACCTACGCCGAGATCTGCGCCGAAGTGAAGGCACAGAGCGAAGGCGCACTGAAGGGCGTGCTGGGTTACACCGAAGACAAGGTCGTGGCGACCGACTTCCGCGGCGAGACCCACACCTCGGTGTTCGATGCCGACGCCGGCATCGCCCTGGACGGCACCTTCGTCAAGCTCGTGTCCTGGTACGACAACGAGTGGGGCTACTCCAACAAGTGCCTGGAAATGGCCAAGGTCGTGGCCGCGAAGTAATCGCGCCGCACCGCTGCGTTGTACCCGCGAACCCCGGCACCTGCCGGGGTTCGTGCGTTTGGGGACGGGCATCGCGCTGCCCGGCGCCACGATCCATTAGCATGGCCGCGTACCGTGGACGCGTGCTGGCATGAGACCACGGCTTGGCCGATAAGGATCTGATGGAATGGAAGCTCTGATTGTCCTGCTGGGACTGGCGGTCCTGCTGGTGCCCGTGCTGCTGGTGGTCGCGCTGGTGATGATCGCCGGGCTGCGCCGGCGCGTGACCGCGCTGGAAGCCGGTCTGGCCGATGCCCCGGCACGTCCCGCAGCGCCGGAGATTGCCGTGCCGGCACCCGTTGCGGCACCCGCTGCGCCGCCGCCGCGTGCGGTCGAGCCGGTGCGGGTCGAGCGGCCGTCGGCCGTTGCAGCGCCGCCGCCCGAGGTCGCCGCGCCGCCGCCGCTGCCGCAGGTGGCTGCCGCGGTGTCCTCGCCATCCCCCGCGCGACCGGTCGAGGCCGCCCCGTACGTGCACCGCCCGGACCTGGCCGAACGCGCGCTGGGCGCGGTCAAACGCTGGTTCACCGAAGGTAACGTGCCGGTCAAGATCGGCATGCTGGTGCTGCTGGCCGGTGTGGCCGCGCTGCTCAAGTACGTCAGTGACCAGGGCTGGCTGAATCCACCGGTCGAGATGCGGCTGGCCGGTATCGCGGTCGGCGCGCTGGCGGGCCTGGTGTTCGGCTGGCTGCAGCGCGATCGTCGGCGGCTGTTCGCGCTGGCGCTGCAGGGCGGCGCGATCGGCATCCTGCTGCTGACCATCTTCGCCGCGTTCAAGCGCTACGACCTGATCGACCCGCTGCCGGCCTTCGTCATGAGCGTCCTGCTGATCGCCGGCATGGGCGTACTGGCGGTGGTCCAGAACTCGCGCACGTTGGCGGTGCTGGGCATCCTGGCCGGCTTCATGGCGCCGATCTGGCTGTCCACCGGCAGCGGCAACCACGTTGCGCTGTTCTCCTACTATGCCGTGCTCAACGCCGCCATCCTGGCGATCGCCTGGTGGCGGCCGTGGCGCGCGCTGAACCTGCTCGGCTTCGCGTTCACCTTCGGCATCGGGACCGCCTGGGGCGTGCTGCAGTACGCGCCGGAGAAGTTCGCCAGCACCGAGCCGTTCCTGCTGCTGTTCTTCGCGTTCTACCTGGCGATCCCGATCCTGTATGCCCGCCGCCAACCGGCGGAAACGCGGGATCTGGTCGATGGCAGCCTGGTGTTCGGCACGCCGTTGATCGCGTTCTCGCTGCAGGCCGGCCTGCTGCACCACGACCGCCTGGCCCTGGCGCTGTGCGCGCTCGGCCTGGCGGCGATCTATGCGGGCCTGGCGTGGGCGCTGATCCGGCGGCCGCGCTACGCCGCGCTGGGCCAGTCGCATGCGGTGCTGGCCGTGGGCTTTGCCACCCTGGCGGTGCCCCTGGCCCTGTCCGCGCGCGCCACCGCCAGCGTGTTCGCGCTGGAAGGCGCGGCGCTGGTGTGGCTGGGCCTGCGCCAGCAGCGCTGGCTGCCGCAGGTTGCGGGCGCGCTGCTGCAGCTCGGCGCCGCGTTCGGCTTCGTGGTCGGGGCCGATTACTGGCACCTGGACGCCACCGCCGTCGCCAACGCCACCTTCATGAGCGGCCTGCTGCTGGCGCTGGCCGGGTTCGCGTCGGCCTTCAGCTACCGGCGTGCGGGCCGCGATGCGCCGGCCATCGTGTATTACCTGTGGGGCCTGTTGTGGTGGCTTGGCAGCGTGAGCCACGAGATCGTCCGCTTCGTTGCCCACGACAGCCGCCCGGATGCGCTGCTGGTTGCCGTTGCGGTAACCGCCTGGGGGGCGGCCGAGGCACACCGGCGCGGGCCGGCACGCGCGTTGGTGCTGACCACCCTGGCGATGCTGCTCGCCGCGTTCCCGCTGGCGCTGTGGCAGGCGGCGGTGCACGAGCAGCCGTTTGCCGGCCACGGTGCGTGGGCCTGGGCGGTGTTTGCGCTGCTCGGTGTGCGTGGCCTGTGGTGCATGCGTGGCGGGCAGGACCGCAGCGCACTGGCCGCCCAGTTCGTGTGGTGGATGCTGTGGCCCAGCGTCCTGACCCTGCTGGCCGGCTGGCTGGCCGATCGCTTCGCACTGGCACCGGGCTGGACCGCCGCGTTGGCGATGCTGCCCTGGCTGGCGGTGGTGGCCGTGTCGCTGCAGCGCTGGCGCTGGCTGTCGTTGCCATTGGGCGAGCGCTTCGACGGCGCGCGGCTGGCGTTGCAGGGCACCTGGTTCGCCGTAATGGGGCTGGGCTGGGTCGTGACCGTGTGGCTGGCCGGCGATCCGCGCCCGCTGCCGTGGTTGCCGCTGCTCAATCCGATGGAACTGGCCCAGGTGGCGGTGCTGGTGCTGCTGGCGCGCTGGGCGTGGTCGCCGGCCAGCCCGGCCGGTGCGTCCGGCTGGCGCGTGCCGCTGCTGGCGATCGCCGGCTTCGTCCTGCTGACCAGTACCACCTTGCACACCGTGCACCACTGGGGTGCGGTGCCGTGGAACCAGGCGCTGTGGTCCTCGACCCTGGCCCAGACCAGCCTGACCGTGGTCTGGAGCGTGCTCGGCGTGATCAGCTGGGTGTGGGGCTCGCGCCGCGGCCAGCGCCTGCTGTGGCTGGTGGGCGCGGTGCTGATGGGCGTGGTGCTGGCCAAACTGGTCCTGATCGACCGCCAGCATCTCGGCAACCTGCTCGGCATCGCCTCGTTCATCGCCTACGGCCTGCTGTGCACGGTCGTGGGTTACCTGGCACCGGCGCCGCCGCGTGCCGCGGAATCCACCGTGGAGCTGCAGCCGTGACTCTCGTCCCCCGTCTGATCGTCGCGTTCTCCTTCGCCCTGGCCGCGCCCGCGCTCTCGGCGGCCGATGCCCGTCAGGACTACCGCGAGCAGTGGCCGCTGCAGCTGTCCGCACCACAGGCCGGTGCCTACCGGCTGATGCTGGGCGAGGCGCAGTACCGCAGCGCGGTCTCGCCGCGGCTGGCTGACGTGCAGGTGTTCAATGCGCAGGGGCAGGCCCTGCCGTCGGCGCTGCTGTCGGCCGACCAGCCGCTGGCGCAGGCCACGCAATGGCAGTCGTTGCCGTGGTTCCCGCTGCCGGCGCGTGGCGGCAGCGCAGGCGATGACCTGCAACTGCTCACCGAACGCAACACCGATGGCAGCGTGCGCCGGGTCGAGGCCCGGCTGGGCCGCAGCGTCGGCACGGCCGATCCCGGTGGCTGGCTGGTGGATGCCAGTGCGCTGCGCACTGCCGTGCAGGCGTTGCGCCTGGACTGGCAGGCGCCGGCCGCGCTGCAGGTGCGCGTGCGCGTGGACGCCAGCGACGACCTGCGCGACTGGCAACGGGTTGCCGACGACGTGCCGTTGGTCGACCTGCAGCACGATGGCCGTCGCCTGCAGCAGCGACGCGTCGAGATCGGCCGCCAGGCGAAGTATTTCCGCATCCTGCCGGTGGGCGGCGATGCGCTTCCCGCGCTGTCGGCGGTGCAGGCCGAGCAGGTGCCGGCCGCGCAGGCGATCCAGTGGCAGTGGCGTGCGCTGACCGGCACGGCCGGCAGGCCGGGCGAGTTCGAGTACACGCTGGACGGCCGCTTCCCGATCGCCCAGGCCGACATCACCACCGCCGACAACAGCGTGGTGCAGTGGACGCTGCTCAGCCGCGACGATCCCGGCCAGCCGTGGCAGGTGCGTGCGGGCCCGTGGGTGGCCTACCAGCTGCAGGACACCGCCGCGCGCCGGCAATCGCAGGCCCAGTCGTTGGCGGCCGCCACGCGCGACCGCTACTGGAAGCTGGCGGCCTCGCAGGGCCAGGTGGTCGCCGCCCCGACGCTGAAGCTCGGCTACCAGCCCGAGGCGCTGGTCTTCCTCAGCCAGGGCGAGCCGCCGTTCAGCGTTGCCGCCGGCAGCGTGCGGGCCGCGCGCCTCGACGCGCCGGTCGGCACGGTGATCGCGCAACTGCGCGAACAGCAGGGCGCCCAGTGGCAGCCCGCGCTGGCCACGGTGCAGGGGCCGGCGCAACCGCTCGGCGGCGATGCCGCCGTGCAGCCGGTGCGCGACTGGAAGCGCTGGCTGCTCTGGGGCCTGCTGGTGCTCGGCGTACTGGTGGTGGGCGGCTTTGCGGTCAGCCTGTTGCGGCAGAAGCCGCAGTAGGCAACGGCCATTGGTCGTTACGCCAGGGTGTGACGACCAACGGTCGTCAGCCACCGGCCATGTGCCAAAGCGGGTCATCTACAATGGGCGTCTGCGCCGTGCGCGGCGCCCTTTCCTTTTCCGCCAAAGAGTTGCCCCATGTCCATCGTTCGCATGACCGACCTCGACCTTTCCGGCAAGCGCGTGCTGATCCGCCAGGACCTCAACGTGCCGATCGAAGACGGTCGCATCACCTCCGAGCAGCGCATCAGCGCATCGCTGCCGACGTTGAAGCTGGCGTTGGAGAAGGGCGCGGCGGTGATGGTGACCTCGCATCTGGGGCGCCCCACGGAAGGCGTGTGGAGCGAAGCCGACTCGCTGGCACCGGTGGCGCTGCGCCTGTCGCAACTGCTGGGCAGGGACGTGCCGCTGGTGCGCGACTGGGTCGACGGCGTCGATGTTGCGCCGGGCTCGATCGTGCTGCTGGAAAACTGCCGCATGAACGTCGGCGAGGGCAAGGACGATGAAGCGCTGTCGCGCAGGTATGCGGCGCTGTGCGACGTGTTCGTGATGGATGCGTTCGGCACCGCGCACCGTGCGCAGGCCTCCACGCACGGCGTGATCCGCTTCGCCCCGGTGGCTGCCGGTGGCCCGCTGCTGATGGCGGAGCTGGACGCGCTGGCCAAGGCGCTGCTCGCGCCGGCACAGCCGCTGCTGGCGATCGTGGCCGGCAGCAAGGTCAGCACCAAGCTGGAACTGCTGGCCAACCTGGTCGGTAAGGTCGATCAGCTGATCGTGGGTGGCGGCATCGCCAACACGTTCATCGCCGCCGCAGGCCATGCCGTGGGCAAGTCGCTGTACGAGCCGGACCTGCTCGACACCGCCCGCAGGATCGTTGCCGATGCCAAGGCGCGCGGCGCCGAAATCCCGCTGCCCACCGACGTGGTGGTGGCCAAGCAGTTCCTGCCGGACGCCGAAGCGACGGTCAAGGCGGTCACCGATGTGGCCGAGGACGACCTGATCCTGGACATCGGCCCGGATACCGCCCAGCACTACGCCGGATTGATTGCCAAGGCCGGTACCGTGGTCTGGAACGGCCCGGTGGGTGTGTTCGAGTTCGAGGCCTTCAGCCACGGCACCCAGGCGCTGGCCCAGGCCATCGCCGCATCGCCGGCGTTCTCCATCGCCGGTGGCGGCGACACCCTGGCCGCAGTGGACAAGTACGACATCGCCGACCAGATCAGCTACATCTCCACCGGCGGCGGCGCGTTCCTGGAGTTCCTGGAAGGCAAGACCCTGCCGGCGGTGGCCGCCCTTGAGGCCCGCGGCAAGTGATCGACACCGATCGGGGCGTGACCACCGTGGGTCGTCACGCCGTTGAAGCGCGTGCAACGCTCTTCTTCGACCTCGACGGCACCCTGATCGACTCGGCCGTGGGCATCACCCGCTGCGTGGCGCATGCGCTTACCCAGCTGGGGCGCCCGGTGCCGCCGGACGAGGAACTGCGGCGCTGGATCGGGCCGTCGCTGCGCACCAGCTTCGCGCCGCTGTTCGATGATCCGGCGCAGGTGGAGCAGGCGGTGGCGTTCTACCGTGAGCGCTTCGAGGTGCTCGGCTGGGAGGAACACGAGGTCTACCCGCAGATCGGCCAGGTGGTGCAGGCGCTGCACGCGCGCGGCCATCGGCTGGCGATCGTCACCGCCAAGAACGAGCCGCACGCACGCCGCATCATCGAGCACCTGCCGTTTGGCGGGTGCTTCGAAGACGTGATCGGCGCAACCCTGGACGGCAGCCGCAGCGAAAAGCCGCAGCTGGTGGCCGAGGCGTTGCGGCGCCTGTCGCAGGTGCCGGAGCAGTGCTGGATGATCGGCGACCGGCGCATGGATATCGCCGGCGCGCGTCATCACGGGATGCGCAATATCGGCGTGCTGTGGGGATTTGGCGGTGCCGAAGAGCTGCGCGACGCGGGAGCGCAGCACGTGGCGGCCACGCCCGAGGCGCTGTTGTCGTTGATCGATTGAGCGGTGCGGCGGCGTTCCGTACGCCGCCGCATGTCGAGCGCAGAGTCAACAGGGCCAAGCGTTGGCGTCATGCTGGCGCGGCCCGATGTCCGCCCTGTCATCTTCGGCTGTCTGCAGGACATCGGACAAAGCCAGCTACGACAAGGCTGTAAACGTATTCATGGGACGTGAAGGGTGTGCTAATTTCGACCCTTTCCCGGGAGCCCATTTACCATGATTGAGCGTCAGCGCCGCACCAAGATCCTTGCCACCCTCGGACCGGCGACCGACCCGCCGGGCGTGCTGGAGGATCTCTTCCGCGCCGGCGTGAACGTGGTCCGCCTCAACTTCAGCCACGGCGATCCGTCCGGCCAGGCCAAGCGTGCCGCCGATGTGCGCGCCGCCGCACAGCGGGTGGGCGTGGAAGTGGGCATCCTGGCCGACCTGCCGGGCCCGAAGATCCGCATCGAGCGTTTCGCCGAAGGCAAGATCCACCTCAAGGCGGGCGACCGCTTCGACCTGGTCGCCTCGCCAAACGCACCGGCCGGCGACACCACCCAGGTGGGCGTGAGCTACCTCGGCCTGCCGCAGGACGTGGTGGCCGGTGATGTGCTGCTGCTCGACGATGGCCTGATGCAGCTGCAGGTGCTGGAAGTGCAGGGCGAGCGCATCATCAACACGGTGCTCAACGACGGCGTGCTGTCCGACCGCAAGGGCCTGAACAAGCAGGGCGGTGGTCTGTCGCTGGGCGCGCTGACCGAGCGCGACAAGGAACTGATCGGCATCGTGGCCAAGATCGGCGTGGACTTCATCGCCGTGTCGTTCTGCCGCAATGCGCAGGACATGAACGATGCGCGCGCGATCGCTGAATCGCACGGCTGCTACGCCGCGCTGGTGTCCAAGATCGAGCGCACCGAAGCCATCGAGAATCTGGAAGAGATCGTCGACGCCAGCGATGTGGTGATGGTGGCGCGTGGCGACCTCGGCGTGGAAATCGGCGATGCCGAACTGCCGGGCCTGCAGAAGAAGATCATCAAGGCCTCGCTGGCGCAGAACAAGGTGGTGATTACCGCCACCCAGATGCTGCAGTCGATGGTGGAAAGCCCGATCCCGACCCGCGCCGAAGTGCTGGACGTGGCCAACTCGGTGATCGACGGTACCGATGCGGTGATGCTGTCGGCGGAAACCGCCGCCGGTGCGTACCCGGTCAAGGCGGTGGAGGCGATGGCGCGTATCTGCCTGGGTGCCGAACGCCAGTTCCAGACCGAGACCGACTTCGGTGCCTCGCCGCGCAACCTCGAACGCGCCGACCAGGCCATCGCGATGGCGACCATGTTCCTGTCCCAGCATGTGGGCGTGCGCGCGATCGTGGCGATGACCGAGTCCGGCGGCACCGCGCGCTATCTGTCGCGCTTCCGTGCCTCGGCACCGGTGTTCGCGGTGACCCGCCACGATGGCGCGCGTCGCCAGATGGCGCTGATGCGCGATGTGTTCCCGATCAACTTCGACAGCCGCGGTTTCACCCCGCGCGAAGCCGCACGCGGCAGCATCCGCCTGCTGGTGGAAGCCAACCAGCTGCAGGCCGGTGACCGCGTGGTGTTCACCAGCGGCGAACACATGGAAACCCACGGTGCGACCAACACCCTGCGCCTGCTGGAAGTGGGCGAAGACGGCCGCGCCAGCGGCCTGGGCGACCTGTAACGGGTACGCACGACCGCATGCGCGCTGTCCTTCCACGGTTTGCGCTGCAGACCGTGGACCCAGCGCCGCACGCGCGCCGCGTCGCGGCCGCCCCCTGACATCGGGGGGCGTTCGCCCGGACATCCAGCAGCACCGGGGCCTGCGCGGTTGAAAGCGTTTCCAGATCCCGTGGACGGCCAGTTCACGGAAGGCGGGCGCTATAATTGCGGTTTTCCCGCACCCGCCACAGGAAATACATGAGCATCGAACAGCTGGCCGAAACCGCCCAGGCCATGGTCGCCCCGGGCAAGGGCATCATCGCGATCGACGAATCCACCGGTACCATCGCCAAGCGCTTCGCCAGCGTGGGCATCGAGAACACCGAGGAGAACCGTCGCGCCTACCGCGAGCTGCTGCTCACCACGCCCAAGCTCAACGAGCATATTTCCGGCGCGATCCTGTACGACGAAACCATCCGCCAGTCCACCAAGGACGGCGTGCCGTTCGCCAAGTACATGGCCGACCACGGCATGATTCCGGGCATCAAGGTCGACAAGGGCGCCCATCCGCTGGCCGGCTGCCCGGGCGAGATGGTCACCGAAGGCCTCGACGGCCTGCGTGAGCGTCTGCAGGAGTATTACAAGCTGGGTGCGCGCTTTGCCAAGTGGCGTGCGGTGATCAACATCGGCGAGAGCATTCCGTCGGGTACCTGCATCGAGTCCAACGCGCACGCGCTGGCCCGTTATGCCGCGCTGTGCCAGGAATGCGGCCTGGTGCCGATGGTGGAGCCGGAAGTGATCATGGACGGCGACCATGACATCGAAACCTGCTACGAAGTCACCGAAGCCACGCTGCGTTCGCTGTTCGACGCGCTGTACCAGCAGAACGTGCTGCTGGAAGGCACCATCCTGAAGGCCTCGATGGTCATCTCGGGCAAGGGCTGCGATGAGCAGGCCGACGTCGAGGAAGTGGCCGAGTCGACCGTGATGTGCCTCAAGAGCACCGTGCCGGCGATCCTGCCGGGCGTGGTGTTCCTGTCCGGTGGCCAGGGCGACGAGCAGTCGACCGCGCATCTGAATGCGATGAACCAGATGGGCAACCTGCCGTGGCCGCTGAGCTTCTCCTACGGCCGTGCCATGCAGCAGGCCGCGCTGAAGCTGTGGGCCAAGGACACCAAGGCCAACGTTGCCAAGGCGCAGCAGACGGTCTACGACCGCGCCAAGGAAAACGGCCAGGCCGCGCTGGGCAAGTGGAACGGCTGATCCGTTCCACGCGCTGCGTGATCTGAACAACGCCGGCCTCTGGGCCGGCGTTTTTTTTTGGCCCGCACGCAGCGTGCGCCGGGCCACGCGCGGCGGAGGGACGCCCGGTTGTGCGCGTTCTGGCAGGATGTCGCTTCTTTTTCCGCACAGGGATGTCTGCCGGTGATGCGACGTTGCGCTGGTCTGTTGGGGCTGTGGTGGCTGCTGTCCGTTCCGGCGGCATGGGCATCGCCCGCGCGCGGATTCGATGTGCTGCACTACGCGGTGTCCCTGGAACCGGATATCGCCGGTGGGCGCATCCAGGGCAGCGAGGTGGTGCGGGTGCGCGCGCTGCAGGCGGGGCTGGCCGAGATCACCCTGGATGCCGGCGCGTTGACCATCGCATCGGTGCGCCAGGGCAGCACGCCGCTGGCGTTCGTGCGGGACCAGGGCCAGTTGCGCATCGCGTTGGCGCGGCCGCTGCGGGCCGGGCGCGAGGTGGAACTGCAGATCGACTACCACGGCGCGCCGGCCTTCGGCCTGGTGTTCGCGCCGGCGCGCGAGGAGGTGTACACGATCTTCTCCACCAGCCAGTGGATGCCGTCGGTGGACGCGCCGGACGAGCGCGCGACGCTGTCGCTGTCGCTGACCCTGCCGGCAGGACTGCTGGCGACCGGTACCGGACGCGCGCGCGCGCCACGCACGCTGGCCGATGGGCGCGTGCAGCATCGCTGGGCGCTGGACACGCCGATGCCCGGCTACGTGTACGGCTTCGCGGCCGGGCGCTATCGCGAGGCGGTGCAACCGGGCAAGGTCGCGCTGCGCTATCTGTCGGCGGAGCGCACGCCGCAGGAACTGCAGCGCCTGTTCGCGCCCACGGCGGACATGCTGGCCTTCTTCGCCGAACGTGCCGGCCTGCCGTATCGCGGCGACTACCAGCAGGCGCTGGTGGCGCGCACGATCGGGCAGGAACTGGCCGGGCTGTCACTGCTGTCCGAGGCGTACGGCGCAGAAGTGCTGGAGGCGCCGGAGCAGACCGCGCTGATGGCACATGAGGCCGCTCACCAGTGGTGGGGCAACCGGGTCACCTGCGCGGGCTGGGAACACTTCTGGCTCAACGAAGGCATGGCCAATTTCATGACCGCTGCCTGGCTGCAGCATGCGCAGGGCGAGGCCGCCTACCAGGGGCAGGTGGCGGGCTGGCGGGCGCGGCTGGACCGTCTGCGCGCGAAGGGCGCCGATCACGCACTGGTCTACGCCACATGGGATGCGCCCAGCGCGGACGACCGTGCGGTGGTCTACCAGAAGGGTGCATACGTGCTGCACCTGCTGCGCGAGGAACTGGGCGAGGCGGTGTTCTGGCAGGGGCTGCGCAGCTATACCCGCGCGCACGACGGGCGGGCGGTGGTGACGGCCGACTTCCAGCGCGCGATGGAGCAGGCCGCAGGGCGTCCGCTCGACGACTTCTTCCAGGCCTGGGTGTATGGCACGGCCGGCGTCGCGCCGACCGTGCCGGTGTCCGCCGGCGGCTAGAGCGCGGCGGCCGGCGGCAGGCCGAGATCCAGGTCCAGACCGGTGCGCCCTGGCGACGCGGGGGTGCCTGCGAGCAGCGGGCTTTCCACCGGCTGGCCCTGCGCGGCCAATGCCTGCTGGTAGACCTTGAAGGTGGCGGCGTTGTACGCGACCAGGATGATGCGGCGCGGCTGGCGGTGCGAGCGCTGCCAGGTCAGGGTTTCGGTGGCGGCGATCTGTGCGGCCTGATGCAGCGGGTAACCGAACACGCCGCAGCTGATGGCCGGGAAGGCGATCGACTGCAGGTCGAGCTTTTCCGCCAGCTGCAGCGATTTCCAGTAGCAGTTGGCGAGCAGCGCCGGTTCATCGCGCTGGCCGTCCTGCCAGACCGGGCCCACGGTGTGGAACACGTAGCGCGCCGGCAGGTCGTAGGCGTCGGTGGCGCGCACCTCGCCGGTCGGGCAGCGCATGCCCGGGCGGATTTCCGGCAGTGCACGGCAGGCCTCGAGCAGGCCCGGCCCGGCCGCGCGATGGATCGCGCCGTCCACGCCGCCCCCGCCGAGCAGGGATTCGTTGGCCGCATTGACGATCGCATCCACCGCCAGGGTCGTGATGTCGCCCTGCCACACTTCGATCTTCATGCGTACCGCTCCTTCCTGAGTCCGGGTCCAACCAACGGGATGACATCCTTTCCTGCACGGTAACGGGCAGGGCATCTAGGCTGCGTCATCGTCGTCTCAGGCAGTGCGACCCGGTGTTGCGCTGCCCGATGCCCACACGATGCGGTGCGGCGGCTTCACGGCAGATGAAGGCGCCGCGGTTGCACTGAATACGACGACGCCCACCGTGGGGTGGGCGTCGGGTGGTTACCGGGACAACGTGGGGATCAGGGCAGACCGGCCAGCCAGTCGTCGTCGGAGCCCTCGTTGATGTCGGCGAACAGCGGGGTGGAGAAGTAGCGTTCGCCGGTGTCGGGCAGCATCGCCAGGATCACGCTGCCCGGTTCGGCGTGCGCGGCGATGTCCAGCGCGCTGGCCACGGTGGCACCGGCGGAGATGCCGACGAAGATGCCTTCCTCGGCCGCCAGGCGGCGCGCGGTCTCGATCGCGCGGGCATCGTCGATGCTCAGCAGTTCATCGTAGACGCCGCGGTTGAGCACGTCGGGCACGAAGTCCGGGGTCCAGCCCTGGATCTTGTGCGGCTTCCACTCATCGCCCTTGAGCAGGGCCGCGCCCTGCGGCTCGGTGGCGATGATGCGGGTGTCCGGACGGGCCACCTTGAGCACTTCGCCCACCCCGGTCAGCGTGCCGCCCGTGCCCCAGCCGGTGACGAAGTAGTCCAGCCGCCTGCCGGCGAAGTCGCGCAGGATCTCCGGCGCGGTGGTGTTGCGGTGATACGCCGGGTTGGCCGGGTTGGCGAACTGGCTGGCCAGGAACCAGCCGTGTTCCTCGGCCAGTTCCTTGGCGCGGCGGACCATGCCCGAGCCGCGTTCGGCGGCCGGGGTCAGGATCACCTTGGCGCCGTAGGCACGCATCAGCTTGCGGCGCTCGATCGAGAAGGTTTCCACCATCGTCGCCACGAACTTGTAGCCGCGCGCGGCGGCCACCATCGCCAGCGCCACGCCGGTGTTGCCCGAGGTCGCCTCGACGATCGTGTCGCCGGGCTTGAGCAGGCCCCGCGCCTCGGCATCCAGTACGATCGCCAGCGCCAGCCGGTCCTTGACCGAGCCGCCCGGATTGAAGGCCTCGACCTTGGCGTACAGGGTCACGTGGTCGGGGGCCAGGCGGTGCAGGCGCACCACCGGGGTGTTGCCGATGGTGTCCAGGATGGAGTTGTACAGCGTCATGGGATGCTCCAAAGCGGTTCGGTGCCGCCCGGTGGCCGTGCGGCGGGGGAGTCGGGCGCCGGATCGCGGTGGCGCCGGGCCGGCGCGGCGGCAGGGGCGTCGCCGGGTGTACCGGCAGACCGTAGCGCCGGCATATGACAGCGGGAAATGACCTGATACCCTTCATAAACAACGTTTGGTTATAAGCTGGTGACGGCAATTGCCCTACAGTCGGGTTGCCTCCCTCCCGCCCGCGGCACCGCACGCCCATGACGCTCACCCAACTTCGTTACCTGGTGGCCATCGCCGACGCCGAGCTGAACATCACGCTGGCCGCCTCGCGCGTGCACGCCACCCAGCCCGGCCTGTCCAAGCAGCTCAAGCAGCTGGAAGACGAACTCGGCTTCCTGCTGTTCGTGCGCAAGGGCCGCAGCCTGGAGGCGGTGACCCCGGCCGGCGTGGAAGTGATCGGCCGCGCCCGCGCGGTGCTGTCCGAGGCCAACAACATCCGCACCTATGCGGCCAACCAGCGCCGCGAGAGCCAGGGCCAGCTGATCCTCACCACCACCCATACCCAGGCGCGCTTCGTGCTGCCGCCGGCCGTGGCGCGGATCAAACAGGCGTACCCGCAGGTCAGCGTGCATCTGCAACAGGCTGCCGAAAGCGATGCGCTGGACCTGCTCAGCCAGGGCGATGCGGACATCGCGATCATTTCCACGGCCGGTGCCGAGCCCAGTGCCGGCATCGCCATTCCGCTGTACCGCTGGCGCCGGCTGGTGCTGGTGCCGCGCGGGCACGCGCTCGACCGTCCCGGCGCCGCGCCGGATCTGCAGGCGCTCGCCTCCCATCCGCTGATCAGCTACGAGTCCTCCACCCGTGGCAGCTCGTCCCTGCAGCGGGCGTTCGCCAGCGCCGGGCTGACCCCGGACATCGCCCTGACCGCGCTCGACGCGGATCTGATCAAGACCTACGTACGCACGGGCCTGGGCGTGGGCCTGCTGGCGGAAATGGCGGTGAATGCCAGCGACGAGGATCTGCGCGCCTGGCCCGCCCCGGCCCCGATCGACGAATGCATCGCCTGGGCGGTGCTGCCGCGCGACCGCGTGCTGCGCGACTACGCACTGGAACTGGTGCACGTGCTGGCCCCGCAGATCGATACCCGCGACCTGCGCCGGGTGATCGATGGCAACCAGGAGGCCAACTGGCCGCTGCCGCCCACCTGGGAATCGCTGACCCAGACCATCACGGTGTGACCGGTGGGGGCCGACCGGGGGTCGGCTCGGCGCCGCCACGGTCGCCTGCGACGGTTCGTCGCACGGCCAACCCTGGAGCGCGGTCTACACTGACGCGGTGAACCGTCGTCGTCGCCCGTACGCCTTTTTTCTGCAGCTCGCCTTTGTGGCGACGCTGCTGATGGCGCTGGCCCCGCTGGTCAGCCGCTGGCAGCAGGCGCACGCCGATGCGCCGGCCAGGGTGATGCCGATGGGCGACCATGCCATGCCCGGGCACGACAGCGCCGCCCACGCGATGCCGATGGCGGACATGCCCCGGCATCACGACATGGCCACCCACGACATGGCCGCCCACGGCCTGCACGGCAATGCCCCTGCGGTCCCGGCCGCACCGGTTCCGCCGCCGCAGGGCGAACACGCCGGGCATGGTGAGGCCTGCGAGTACTGCATGATGGCCTCACGGCTGATGCCGTGGCTGGCCGTGCTGATCCTGCTGCTGCCGGCGCTGCCGGTCATCGCACCGCTTGTACTGCGCGCGGTCGCCGGCCCGCGCAGCCTGCGCTGGCCCGCACATGCCGCCCGCGGCCCGCCGTTGAACGCCTGAGACCGCCTCTCTTTTCCTGCTGCGCGACGCCGTGATGGCGCCGCGTGCCTGTGCGTTTTCCGGAGTTCCACCATGACTGTTTCTTCCCGCAGCGCGGGCGCATCGACGCGCCTGTCTGTTTCCCTCTCCCTCGCGCTGGCCGCGCTGCCGCTGCACGCCGCCGAACGCGATACCGCCCGCACCCTCGACACCCTGGTGGTCACCGCCAGCGCGCCGTCCTCGCCGCTGCATTGGGTCACCGACCCCCGGCTGCCGCGCCAGCCGGTGCCGGCCAGCGACGGCGCCGACTATCTCAAGACCGTCCCCGGCTTCTCGGCGATCCGCAACGGCGGCACCAATGGCGATCCGGTGCTGCGCGGCATGTTCGGTTCGCGCCTGAACATCGTCAGCAACGAGGGCAATCTGATCGGCGCCTGCCCGGCGCGGATGGACAACCCGCTGTCCTACATCGCGCCGGAAACCTTCGACCGGCTGACCATCATCAAGGGTCCGCAGAGCGTGCGCTGGGGCGCGGGCGCGTCGGCCGGCACGGTGCGCTTCGAGCGCGATACGCCGCGCTTCGATACGCCGGGCATCGATCTCGATGCCAGCGCGCTGGTCGGCTCGCGCAACCGCAACGACCAGGTGATCGACCTCACCGCCGGCGCCACACCGGGCTACGTGCGGGTCAACGGCAACCGCTCCGAGGCGGACGACTACACCGATGGCAACGGCAACGTGGTGCCGTCGAAGTGGCGCAAGTGGAACAGCGACGTTGCCATCGGCTGGACGCCCGATGCCGACACCGTGCTGGAGCTGTCGGCCGGCACCGGTGACGCCATCGCGCGGTACGCCGGGCGCGGCATGGACGGTGCGGCGTTCAAACGCACCAGCTACGCGGCCCGTTTCGAGAAGGACAACCTGCCCGGCGCGTGGGACAAGCTGCTGGCCAACGTCTACTACAACGACGCCGACCACGTGATGGACAACTACACGCTGCGCACGCCGAACCCGGACAGCAGCATGCCGATGCCGATGGGGTCCAATGTCGATCGGCGTACCACCGGTGGCCGCGTCGCCTCGGAATGGCGCTGGCAGAACGTTGCCATCGTCGCCGGCATCGATGCGCAGGACAGCCGCCACCGCAGCCGCAACGCGATGGGCCGCAATGCCTACCGCCAGCAGCCGTGGCGCACCGATGCACGCTTCGACACGCGCGGCGCGTTCACCGAGATCACCCTCGGTGAGGGCACCGCGCAACGCTGGGTCGGCGGGCTGCGCATCGACCGTGCCGACGTCACCGACAAACGCGCCACCACCGGCATGATGGGCATGCCCAATCCGACCGCCGGGCAGACCCGCCGCGAGGACCTGGGCAGCGGCTTCCTGCGCATCGAACGCGACATCGCCCCGGCGCTGACCTGGTATGCCGGCGTCGGTCATAGCGAGCGCATGCCGGACTACTGGGAGCTGTTCTCGCCGGACATGGGCCCGATGGGCGCGCCGAACGCGTTCGCCGGCATCCGGCCGGAGAAGACCACCCAGCTCGACCTTGGCCTGCAGTACCGCGGCGATCGCCTCGATGCGTGGGTGTCGGCCTATGCCGGCCGGCTGCAGGACTACATCCTGTTCACCTACCACGAGGGCGGCATGATGGGCAGCATGGCCCAGGCCGGCAACATCGATGCGCGCATCGCCGGCGCCGAAGCCGGTGCCGATGTGCGGCTGGGCGAGCGCTGGAAGCTCGGCGGCACGCTGGCCTACGCCTGGGGCGAGAACCGCACCAGCGGCGGCGCACTGCCGCAGATGCCGCCGCTGGAAGCCCGGCTCAGCGCCAACTGGGAAGGCGAGCGCTGGAGCGTCGGCGCGCTTGGCCGGGCGGTGACCCGCCAGCACCGTGTGGCGGTGGGGCAGGGCAATGTGGTCGCCCGCGACCTCGGCCCCAGCGCGGGCTTCGCCACGCTGGCGCTCAACGCCAGCTACCGCCTCAGCGATGCACTGCGGCTCAGCGCGGGCATCGACAACCTGTTCGACCGTGCCTACAGCGAGCACCTGAACCTGGCCGGCAGCGCCGATTTCGGCTTCCCGGCCGATCCGGTGCGCATCAATGAACCCGGCCGCACCGCCTGGATGAAGGTGAACTACCGCTACTGAGGGCGTGAAGGGGGGGCGGCAACCGCCCCCCTTCCGGAGGGTCCAGCGACGTAAATCGACATGCGCTGACACATGCCGTTACACGCGTGGCAGGCCCCAGCACGAAAGGCGTTGCGCCTGTCATCGGCCGATGTGAAGAGGCTGGTAAACGCTTGGCACATATGTCTTGACACGGCCCGTGGCTACACTTGCCGGTCGTGGAACATCCGGGGTTTTTCTTCATGTTGGGACGCATCACCGCGCGCATCGCCGTTGGCCTCGGGCTGGCCCTCCTGGCCGGCTGTGGCAGCAAAGACGAGGCCGCACGCCGGCAGGCCGACGCCGTGCCGGTCACCACCCAGGTGGTGCAGTCCTCGGCATGGAGCGACACGCTGCAGGCGCTGGGCACCGCCAAGGCGCGCGAGTCGGTGACGATCACCGCCAAGGTCAGTGAAATCATCGAAACCGTGCATTTCGAGAGTGGCCAGCAGGTCAATGCCGGCGCGCCGCTGGTGACCCTGCGCGGCCAGGCCCAGGAAGCGGCCCTGCTGCAGGCGCAGGCGACCTTCGCCGAAGCCGACCAGCTGTACAAGCGCCAGCGCGAGCTGGCCGCGCAGCAGCTGGTGGCCAGTGCGACGCTGGATACCCAGCGCGCCATCCGCGACGCCGCCGAAGCGCGCGTGCGCGAAATGCAGTCGGACATCGGCGACCGCCGGGTGCGTGCGCCGTTCGCCGGCGTGCTGGGCATCCGCCAGGTCAGCGCCGGCTCGCTGGTGACGCCCTCCACCACCATTGCCACGCTGGACGACATCGAGCGCATGCACGTGGACTTCCAGGTCCCGGAGGCCGAGCTTGCCTCGCTCTCCACGGGCGACAAGGTCAGCGCCACCAGCGTGGCCTATCCCGGCCGTACGTTCGACGGCGAGGTGGCGACCATCGACACCCGTGTCGATCCGGGCACCCGCGCGGTGACCGTACGCGCGGACTTCATCAACGCCGACCATGCGCTGCGCCCCGGCATGCTGCTGGACGTGCGCATGTTCCGCCCGGAACGCCAGGCCCTGGTGATTCCGGAAATCGCCGTGGTCCAGGTCGGCCGCGACTCCTTCGTTTACCGCGTCAAGGCGGACCAGAGCGTGGAGCGCACCGACGTGGCCACCGGCGCCCGCCGCGCCGGCGTGGTGGAAATCCGCAGCGGCCTCCAGGCCGGCGATCGCATCGTCGTGGACGGCACCGGCAAACTGCGTCCCGGCCTGAAGGTGCAGGCGCATGACGCCGCGCCTGCCGCCGCCCCGGCGCCGGAGGTGACCCCGGCACCGGCACCGGCACCGGCCGCGCAGACGGGCGCCGGCGGATGAAGCTCTCCGACGTTTCCATCCAGCGCCCGGTATTTGCCGTGGTGATGAGCCTGCTGCTCGTCGTGCTGGGCATCATGTCGTTCACCCGCCTGACCCTGCGCGAACTGCCGGCGATCGATCCGCCGATCGTCTCGGTGTCGGTGGACTACACCGGCGCGTCGGCCGCGGTGATCGAAAGCCGCATCACCCAGGTGCTCGAAGACGCGCTGGCCGGCATCGAAGGCATCGACACCATCAACGCGCGCAGCTCCAACGGGCGCGCCCAGGTCAGCATCGAATTCACCTCCAACCGCGACATCGAAGCGGCCGCCAACGACGTCCGCGACGCGGTCAGCCGGGTCGCCGACCGCATGCCCGAAGAGGCGCGGCCACCGGAGATCGCCAAGGTCGAAAGCGATGCCGACCCCATCATCTGGCTCAACATGAGCTCGACCACGATGGACACGCTGGAGCTGAGCGACTACGCCGACCGCTACGTGGTCGACCGCTTCTCCAGCCTGGACGGCGTGGCGCAGGTGCGCATCGGCGGCCGCCAGCGCTACGCGATGCGGATCTGGCTCGACCGCGACCAGCTCGCCGCCCGCGGCCTGACCGTGGGCGATGTCGAAACCGCCCTGCGCAACGAGAACGTGGAGCTGCCGGCCGGGCGCATCGAATCGGCCGACCGCGATTTCACCCTGCGCGTGGAGCGCAACTACGTCAAACCCGAGGACTTCGCCGGCATTCCGCTCGGCAAGGGCGCCGACGGCTATGTGGTGCGCATGGGCGATGTGGCCAGGATCGAGCTGGCCTCGTCCGAACGCCGCGCCTACTACCGCAGCAACGGCGAGCCCAACATCGGCCTGGGCATCGTCAAGACCTCCACCGCCAACGCACTGGACGTGGCCCGCGAGGCCCGCGAGGAAGCCGAGCGCATCGGCAGCACGCTGCCGCAGGGAACGCGGATCTTTGTCGCGTTCGACAACACCACCTTCATCGAAGCGGCGGTGGACCGCGTGTACGCCACGCTGGTCGAGGCGATGCTGCTGGTGCTGGCGGTGATCTGGCTGTTCCTCGGCAGCTTCCGCGCCGCGCTGATCCCGGCGGTAACGGTGCCGGTGTGCCTGGTGGCCGCCTTCATCGCGCTGTACGCCTTCGGCTTCTCGATCAACCTGCTGACCCTGCTGGCGCTGGTGCTGTGTATCGGCCTGGTGGTGGATGACGCCATCGTGGTGGTGGAGAACGTGCAGCGCCGCATCGACCTTGGCGAACCGCCGCTGGTCGCCTCCAAGCGCGGTACCGCGCAGGTCGCCTTCGCGGTGATCGCCACCACTGCGGTCCTGGTGGCGGTATTCCTGCCGGTCGGCTTCCTCGAAGGCAACACCGGGCGCCTGTTCCGCGAACTGGCCGTGGCGCTGGCGGCGGCGGTGGCGTTGTCCGCGTTCGTGTCGCTGACCCTCACGCCGATGATGGCCTCCAAGCTGCTCAAGCCGCATACCGGCCAGCCGCCGCGCGGCCTGCACGGGCTGATCAACCGCAACCTGGATCGCCTCTCGGCCGGGTATGGCCGGGTGCTCGATGCCCATGTCGGGCGCACCTGGATCTACATCGTGGTGATGGTGCTGTCGCTGCTGGCCAGCGCCGCGCTGCTGAAGCTGCTGCCCTCCGAACTGGCGCCGGCCGAAGACCGCGGTTCGTTCCAGATCATGATCGACGGCCCTGAAGGCGCTGGCTTCGACTATACGGTCGGCCAGGTCCAGCAGGTGGAGAAGATCGTGTCCGGCTTCGTCGGCGAGGACAAGCCGATCGTGCGTGCCAATCCGCGCGTGCCCGGCGGCTTCGGCGCCAGCGAGGAAATGCACACCGGCCGCATCAGCGTGTTCCTGCAACCGTGGCGCCAGCGCGATGTGTCCACGCCCGATGTGGCGGCCGATCTGCAGACCCACCTCAACGACCTGCGCGGCGTGCGCGTGCGTACCCAGGTCGGTGGCGGCCTGGTACGCAGCCAGGGCCAGCCGTTCCAGATCGTCCTCGGCGGCCCCGAGTATGCCGAGATCGCCCAGTGGCGCGACCGCATGCTGCTGCGCATGGCCGACAACCCCGGCCTGGTCGGCGCCGATTCGGACTACAAGGAAACCCGCCCGCAGATGCGGGTCAACATCAACCGCCAGCGTGCGGCCGACCTGGGCGTGCCGGTCACCGCGATCGGTGGCGCGCTGGAAACCATGATGGGCTCGCGCCGCGTCACCACCTTCGTCGACAACGGCGAAGAGTACGACGTGCTGGTCCAGGCGGGCCGCGACGGGCGCGCCTCGCCGGACGACCTGGCCGCCATCCGCGTGCGTGCCGCCAACGGTGAGCTGATCCCGCTGTCCAACCTGGTCACGCTCAGCGAAGTGGCCGAGGCCGGCAACCTCAACCGCTTCAACCGGCTGCGCTCGATCACCATCAGCGCCGGTCTGGCGCCGGGCTATCCGCTGGGCGAGGCCATCGCCTGGGCCCAGCAGACCGCCCGCGAGGAACTGCCGCAGCATGCGCAGATCGACTGGAAGGGCGAGTCGCGCGAGTACCAGAACGCCGGCAGCGCGGTACTGCTGACCTTCGCGATGGCCCTGCTGGTGGTGTACCTGGTGCTGGCCGCGCAGTTCGAGAGCTTCATCCACCCGCTGGTGATCATGCTGACCGTGCCGCTGGGCGTGCTCGGCGCGCTGCTGGGGCTGTATGTCAGCGGGGGAACGATCAATCTGTTCAGTCAGATCGGCATCGTGATGCTGGTTGGCCTGGCCGCCAAGAACGGCATCCTGATCGTGGAGTTCGCCAACCAGCTGCGCGACGAAGGTCGCGACGTGCACCAGGCCATCGTCGAATCGGCAATGGTGCGCCTGCGCCCGATCCTGATGACCTCGATCGCCACCGTGGTCGGTGCCATCCCCCTGGTGGTCGCCGGGGGGCCGGGGTCGGCCAGCCGCGGCACCATCGGCATCGTGGTGATCTTCGGCGTCACCGTGT